>NZ_DATKQC010000250.1:0-12895 GCF_035532915.1 Edaphobacter sp. | reverse complement strand
CGGACTGGATGCAGGCGGATGCTCCGGCAAGGGCGGTGGCTTCTTCTGCTCCGAGAGCACCACCAAAGGTCTTGCCGTCGGAGGCGCGGGCGATGTCTACAACTTCCTATGGCAGGTTCAATTGACGTCGCCTTCTGATCTCAAGCTGGGCGCAGACGATGCATCGGTGAAGGCGCTCTATGTCACCCTGAACGATAAGCATAACGGTATCACCTCCGCACCGATTACCCTTGATGCTGGCGGCAGCCCGGTTCCGGAACCGTCGTCGATCGTTCTTCTGGGAACAGGATTGCTGGGCGCGGCCGGAGCGATTCGTCGCAGACTCTCGGCCTAATCGCGATTACCCGTCCAACCGATTCTGCAAGGGCAACCATCAAGGTTGCCCTTGCAGTTTTTTGCTGCTGCCATCTACTACCATCTGCCGAATTGCCCTTGTGGTGAATCAGGCTGCCTCTATCTGCGATACTCACTAGCAGCTATGGATATTGCCTCTCTTAACGAACACTTTGCCATCCCCGGCGTTCTCGCCTTTCACCAGATCGGCAGCGGTCTGATCTACGCCGACGTGACCACACCACACGCAACGGCCACGATCTATCTGCAGGGAGCACACCTGACGGCATGGCAGCCCGCCGGGGAGCAGCCGGTGCTGTTTCTCAGTCGCGAGAGCGACTTTTTGCCAGGCAAACCCATCCGTGGCGGCGTGCCCATCGCGTTTCCGTGGTTCGCGAACCGGCATGACGGCAAGGCCGGGCCATCGCATGGCTTTGCCCGCATTCAGGACTGGACGCTGGCCTTTGCCGCGCTTGCGGGAGAGGACCTGCACCTGACCTTCACGCTGGCTCCGACCGCGATGAGCCGCGAGCTTGGCTTCGACAACTTTCGGCTGGCGTATCGGCTGGTCATCGGGGGTACGCTCACCATGCAGCTTGCGGTGGCCAACGATGCGGCAACGCCGCTGGTCTTTGAAGAGGCGCTGCACACCTATTACTCCGTCGTCGATGTTCACGAGGTGACGGTGACGGGGCTTGAGCCGACGCCGTTTATCGACAAGACCGACGGCAAGCGCGAAAAGCCAGCGGCTCATGCACCGCTGGCCTTTATCGGGCCGACTGACCGCGTTTACCAGAACACGGCTGCCACCTGCGTTCTGCACGATGCCGCCGGACGCCGCCGGATTACGGTGGCGAAGACGAACTCCGATACCACTGTCGTCTTCAATCCGTGGAAGGCGATGGCCGACATGAGCGCCGATGAATGGCATGAGATGCTGTGCGTCGAGACCGTCAACGCAGCCGCCAATACGGTCACGCTGGCACCGGGGGAGACGCATGCGATGCAGGCTGTGATCTCGGTGGAGAAAAACCCTCTATTGAATTGAAGAGGCTCGCTCCATCACGCCTCAGAAGGAATTCGACCTGTCATGCTGATACTTGCCTCCGCTTCGCCGCGTCGCCGTGAACTGCTGACCCAGGCGGCGCTCTCGTTTACCGTTGAAGCCGCCGATCTGAACGAAGAACGGCTGCCGGACGAGGCCGCCGCCGCGTATGTTCAGCGGCTTGCTGTCGAAAAGGCGCAGGCGGTGTGGAACCGCCATCGGGCCGCCGACGCCGCTTCTGACCCGCTGATCGTTCTGGGGGCAGATACCGCCGTGGTCAGCGAGGGAAACATTCTGGGCAAGCCTTCTAACGCTGCGGACGCGCGTCGCATGTTGCAGCTTCTGAGCGGACGCACCCATGCGGTGCTCACCGGGCTGGCTGCAGTCACGCGCAAGGGCGTGAAGAGCGAGGTGGAGATCACGCAGGTGACCTTCAACGTGATTGCTCCTGCCGAGATCGACCAGTATGTCGCCAGCGGCGAGCCGCTCGACAAGGCTGGCGCGTATGCGATTCAGGGCTATGCCGCGCGGTGGATTCCGCGCATCGAAGGCTGCTACTTCAACGTGGTCGGCCTGCCGATTGCGCGGACGATTGCTCTGCTGGCCGAGGCAGAAGCCGGATTGGCGAGCTAGTCCTACTCAGCGCTCGCCAGCATGGCGGCCAACAACGCGGTGCGGGGGACAAGGTGTTCGGTGACGATGTGCTCATGTGCCGCATGAGCGCCCTCGCCTACGGCACCCATGCCGTCGAGCGTGGGAATGCCGAGGGCAGCGGTGAAGTTGCCGTCGGAGCCGCCGCCGGTTGAGGCCTCCGGCAGGTCGAAGCCCAGTTCCGCCGCCAATTTGCGTGCCTGTTTGAAGAGGGCGACGGTGCCGGGCTTGCGCTCCATCGGCGGGCGGTTGAGGCCTCCGGTGATCTGGAGCTTGCAGTGCGGGTCGGAGGGCTTGAGGCTGCGGAAGAGCTTTTCGACACGGGCGGCGTCGCTGGCTTTGGCGATGCGCACATCGACTTCAACTGCCGCGGTCTGCGCGATGACATTCGAGCGGGTTCCGCCGGAGATGACGCCGCAGTTCACGGTGCGGCCAATGGAAAGGTCGGTGAAGCCGGAGATGGTCTGGACGAGTTTTGCCAGTTCGAGAATGGCGGAGTGGCCGCGCTCGAAGTCCACGCCGCTGTGCGCGGCTACTCCTGTAACTTGCACATTATATTGGCCTACTCCCTTGCGGGCAGTTTTGTAGGCGAGGCCTTGTGCGGGCTCCAGCACAAAGACGGCGGAGCACTCGCGGGCGAGCTTTTCGGTGATGGGGCGGGAGACGTCGCTGCCGACCTCTTCGTCGCTATTAAGGAGAAGGATGATGGGGCGGGAGAGCTTCAACTCACGGAGGATGTCGATGGCAGCCAGCGCCATGATGACTCCAGCCTTCATGTCGAGTACGCCGGGACCGTAAAAACGGCCATCTGCTTCGCGCCAATGCATGGTTTTGAGGGTTCCTGCGGGCCACACGGTATCGAGGTGGCCGAGAAGTAAGACCGGCTTCTGGGTCGAGCGGGTGGGGCCGAAGCGGAGTTCGAGAACGTCGCCGAACTGTTTTTGCCGGTGACGCCGGATGCGGCCGCCGAGCCTGCGCGCGTGGGCTTCGACCATGGTGACTGCGGCGTTAACTGCTGCCGGATCTTCACTTGGGGATTCCTGTCGGACGAGGTCGCGGAGGCTGGTGCGAATCCATTCGCTTCGGGTTTCGGCACAGGCGAGGACGGCTTTGGGGTTCATGGACGGATGTTATAGCAAATGGGTGGGTTACGGGGAGGCATTGGGAGGGATAAAAATGGTCAACCATTTCTTTGGGTGTGGTATTTTTACCACATGGACAGATGTTGATCTGCCTGTAATCTAACCCGATGCTGTTGCGGGAGACGTTAATTCGTGGCATTTGAGGCTCACTTTGAGCGGACAATCCGGTCGGAGATAGGGTTCAGCGGAGTCGGGCTGCACAGCGGCGCACCCGTCTCGATGCGGTTGGTTCCAGCCCCCGCCGGTTCGGGTATCGTCTTCAGGCGCACAGACTTAGACAACTTCGAGATCGCCGCCATTGGGCGCAATGTAGCCAAGGTGAGCTATGCGACCAGCCTGATGCGGCAGAGCGTTTTGATCTCGACGACCGAGCACCTGCTATCGGCGCTGATCGGGTTTGGCGTGGACAACGTCATCGTCGAGATGGATAACTTAGAGGTGCCCATCCTCGATGGAAGCTCGCTGCCTTATGTGCAGGCCTTTCATTCCGTCGGGCTGAAACAGCAGCGGCGGAAGCGGGAGTATCTCCGGATCCTGAAGGATGTCGAGGTGCGGGACGGGTCGAAGTTCATCGGCGTCTATCCGGGATCGGGCTACGGCATCGAGTACACCATCGACTTTCCTGAGCCGATTGGCTATGAGCGGTTCACGGGCGATCTGGCGACCGGGGACTACGTTAAGCTGATCGCTCCGGCGCGGACGTTTGGTTTCAAAGAAGACGAGGCCATGCTGCGGGACATGGGGCTGATTCGCGGGGTCTCGGACGACAGCGCCATTATTCTTTCCCGGCAGGGGGTCGAAAATGGGCCACTGCGGTTCGATGACGAGTTCGTGCGGCACAAGGTTCTGGATCTGATTGGCGATCTGGCGCTGGCGGGGCGGCGGATTCAGGGCCGGGTGGTGGCCGAACGGGCCGGCCATGCCATGCATACGGCTCTGGTGCAGCGGCTGATGCGCGATCGCTCGGCGTGGGAGCTGGCGCACGGGTATGATGAAGTGGCTGAGGTTGAGGCCGCTCCGATGGGGTTGCAGCAGGTTTCGGCTTAGAACTGACAACGGCAAAATACAGGGGTCTTTCCTCTCCGCTGCGTCCAGGCTGAGTTGACGTGCATTCGTAGCGTGGTAGTTTGTACGGATTCCCTATGGGGCGCGTGGGTCTGGGTCTCGCATCAATCATCAATTCAAAGTCTGAGGCGGTTGAGATGGCTATGAGGAGCATCGCGGCGATTGCGCTGGGGTCGAACCTCGATTCGGCGTTTGGCGACCGCGAGGGGAACCTGCGCGAGGCTGTGCGGAGGATCGGCGGCGAGCCGGGCGGGCTGGGGCTGGTCAGGGCAGTGTCGTCGTTTCACGACACGGAGCCGGTAGGGTATCTGGCGCAGCCGCGGTTTTTGAATGGTGCGCTGCTGCTCGAGACAGAGCTGGAGCCGCTGGATCTGATGCGCGGTCTGCTCGGCGTCGAGCGGGAGATGGGGCGGAAGAGGGCAATCGCCAAGGGACCGAGAGTGATCGATCTCGACCTGCTGCTGTATGGGTCGGTGGTGATGGCGACGGTGGAGCTGACGCTGCCGCATCCGGAGATGCACGTGCGGCGGTTTGTGCTGGAGCCACTGGCGGAGATTGCGCCGGGGATGGTGCATCCGGTCCTGGGCAGGACGGTGGGGCAGATGTTGATCTCGGGGATGGTGGCTTAGGGCACGGTCGCCGCTTATTTAAGAACAGACAACGGCGATGGATTTGTCGTTGCGGCTTCGCCTTCACTCCGGCCTTCGGCAGAGTAGAGCCGCTTTGCGGCGCTTTTTAGACGCGAGGCTGAAGCCTCGCTGTACCTGGCGGCAACGGCAAGGACAATAGCAACTGCAACTCCGAGAACAACGACAAGAACAATTGCAACGACAACTGCGTAATACAGGGGTCTCTTCACTCTTGCCCGGGTCGAGACGACGTATTTTTGCTGCCCGGTCGCGAGGAGGATTTCTTTCGTTCAGGTGTTAACTGTTTGGATGTTGGCGCGTTGTATTGAGTGAAGGCAGTTTTTGCGGAAAGAGGAGAGAGATGGAAGGTATTGGGGTTCCGTTCATTGTGTTTTTCACGATTGGTTGGATTGCGTGGGTGGTGTTCTCTTCGATTCGGAGATACAAGATCGCCCGGCTGCAATCGGATGTACAGATGAGGCTGCTCGACAAGATCGATTCGAGCCAGTCGGTGCTGGCTTATGCGGAGACCGAGGCAGGGCGGCACTTTCTAAACTCGCTGGCGGTGGAGCAGGCAGAACGGGCCACTCCCCATAAGAATATTCTCAGCGGCGTACGCGCCGGGATCATGATGATCGCGCTGGGCGTGGCGCTGGTGTCGCTGCACTCGGTGGTCTATGGAGACGGGCCGCAGGCTTGCCGCTTCTTCGGTACGCTGGCGATTGCGCTCGGCATCGGATTTGAGTTGGCCGCAATCGCGACGTACTTTCTGTCGCAGTCGTTTGGCCTGCTGAAACGGGATGAACGCGCGTAGCGAGGTTTGGATGCCAAGGCCTGCCATGCCGAATTTTTCGCCTACCATCTCCAAGGCCAATGCGTTGACGGCGCCGCCGCTCTCGTGGCCCGGCGAGGAAGATGCTGCCATGAGCGAGGAGGAGTTTCGCGCGCTGTATGCTGCGACTGCGCAGCCTATCCTTGCTTATCTGGTTGGCGTGACCGGGCGCCGGGATGTTGCCGACGACCTGCTGCAGGAGACGTATTGCCGGTTCCTGGTACGGCAGCCTGGAGTCATGGCCGGAGACGAGGCGCGGCGGTACCTGTTTCGGATTGCGACCAACCTGCTTCGCGACCGCTGGCGCAGGGGAGACGACAGGCCGGGAGCGGAGATTGCCGAAGTGGGGTCTTCAACGGATTTGAATTTGCAAATTGATGTGCGCCGGGCGATGCGGGCGCTGAAGCCGAGAGAGCGGGAGCTGCTCTGGCTGGCGTATGTCGAGGGAATGAGCCATGCTGAGATTGCGGAGTCGACGGGGCTGGGCGCGATGAGCGTTCGGCTGCTGTTGTTTCGGGCGCGGCGAAGGGCGGCGGCGTTGCTGCGGCCGGGAGAGGAGGAGGCATGAGCCAGAACCGGTGTGAGTGCGAGCGCGAGGTGGTGCAGGCTCTGCGGACGGGGGTTTGGACGGCGGAATTGCAGGACCATGTGGCCGCCTGCGTCGCCTGTGGAGAGATACGGCGGGTTGCGGGGAGCCTGTTGCAGTATGCCTCGGGGTTGCGGGTCGAGGGCGCGGCGGGAGATGTCGATGCGATCTGGCGGCGGGCCCGGGCCGAGCGACAGGCGATGGCTTTGAAGCGGGCGACGCGGCCGCTGATCTTTATGCGTGGCTTGAGCGTGGGCTGCGTGGTGGTCTTTGCGTCGTGGATGCTGCCGGGATTCTCCCGCCTGGACCATCGGGTCTGGATGCATGGATGGGCAGGCGCTGGAGTAGAGACGGCGGCTGTGGGCGTGGGGATTGCCGTGGCGTGCATCGGAGTGGGGGCGGTCTATATGCTTCGCGAGGACAGGCGGCGCGGGGTTTTGAGTGGAGCTTCCTAGACTTGCACCGTGGGAGGGATGGATGGGGAGCGTGAAGGCAACGGCAAGATGCAGGGTCTCTCCCCTGCGGCGGCAAAATCCCCTCCTTCGGTCGAGATGACTGGTTTTGTTTGTTTCGACTAAGATGCAGGCAGATTTAGGCCGGGACGCGGCTAAGGGCCTCCACCGAAAGGTTGAGATGAAAACAGGCCATTGTGGCGATGACAACAGAACAGGCAACGGTTACGCTTGGTCTAACGATTTCAGTAATGCTCTCCAAAAGAGGTGCCTATGGCACCTCTCTTTTTTTGCCCGCAGCGAATTGAACCCATTGGAGTTCGTGCCGCTTCTTGGCTGGTTATCTTGCTGCTAAAGTCTGCTGCTGCCTCATTTATCGTGCATTCATGAGTGTGTGAGACGGTGGAAGTACCCATTGAACAAAAGCTATCCGAACTGTAAGCGTGGACTGCAAATACCTGTGGGCGGATGTACGGGACATTTTTCGGGAGACCAGATTATGAAGATCATGAAGAGACTCGGGCTTCTCGCTGCTGTGTGTTTGATGGCCGGGACGATGCTGGCGCAATCAAGTACGCAGGGCGCAATCGGCGGCACGGTGTTCGATACGACCGGTGCTGTGATCGGCAATGCCAACGTCACTATCCACAACAACGGGACCAATGCCGAGATCCACCTGACGGCGGATGGCAGCGGCTACTTCAAGGCTCCGCTGCTGGAGCCGGGGACGTACACCGTCACCGTGAGCAGCGCGGGGTTCAGCGACTCGAAGACCAATCAGGTGACGGTGCAGGTCGGGCAGTTGACCGATGTATCGCCGAAGCTGGTGACGGGCGCGTCGACCTCGGTGGTGGAAGTGACCGCAGAGGCACCGGTGTTGAACTTCGACTCTCCCGACTTTTCGGCCAATCTGAACCGGCGTGCACTGGACAATGTGCCGGTGAACAATCTTCGCTGGTCGAGCCTGGCGCTGACGACGCCGGGTGTGGTGTCAAATTCCGATGGCTTTGGACTGGTGAGCATTCGCGGTATCAGCCCGACGCAGAACAACGTGCTGATCGACGGCGCGGACGACAACCAGGCGTACTATGCGGAGGAGCGCGGCCGCACGCGCGAGGCGTACTCGACGCCTCCGGCGGCGATCCACGAGTTTCAGGTGAACACAGGCGTGTATTCGGCGCAGCTGGGTCGCGCAGCGGGCGGTGTCATCAACTCGGTGACCGAAAGCGGAACCAACAAGATTCACGGACAGGCCTACTTCTACGACCGCGAGGCCGACTGGGGAGCCTTCAATCCCTATACGACGAATACGGTGGGGACGCAGAACTCTGCGGGCGGCTACACCTTTAAGACGACGCCGTACAAGCCGGCCGATTCGCGACGGATCTGGGGCTTCTCGGCGGGCGGCCCTCTGATCAAGGACAAGCTGTTCTGGTACTACACCTATGACCAGCATCACAGGAACTTTCCTGGAACGGCGAAGGCGAACTCGCCCTCGGCGTTCTTCAGCCAGCCGGATGCCTCGCTGACCGGGCTGAACGGATCGCCGACCTGCGATCTTACGACCGGCTATCTCTCGGGCAGCGCGACCGCGACGGACCCGAGCTACTTTTCCAACTACACGCTGGACAGCTATGCCTGCACCCTGGCGGCGCGTCAGAAGCTCTTGAGCTACGACGCGGGAGCCGCGGCGTATGGCGCTGGCCTTGGCAATCTTCTGACCGACCTCGGCAGCGTGCCGCGCACCGGCAATCAGGAAGTGAATATGCCGAAGCTGGATTACCAGCTCAATGACAAGAACCACGTCAGCCTGCTCTACAACCGTCTGCGCTGGGATTCGCCGGGCGGCGTGCAGACCCAGGCGACCAACAATTACGCGGTGGACACGTTCGGCACCGATTTTGTGAAGCTGGACTACGGCGTAGCCAAGTGGACGACGCTGCTGACCTCGAACATCAGCAACGAGCTGCTATACCAATATGGCCGCGAGCTCAACGACGAAGGCCAGCAACCGTTCAGTGAGTTCACCAAGAACAATCTTGTGGGAACGGGCGGCAATGTTCCCGAGGTGGCGCTTGCGACTTCTACCGGGTTCTATCTTGGCTCGCCTTATTACTCGTACCGCAAGGCGCTGCCGGATGAGCGCAAATGGCAGGTTGGCGATACGCTTTATCTGAACCATGGCAACCACAGCATCAAGGTTGGCCTCGACGCAGTGCACAACTACGACCTGATCAACAATACCTACGAGAGCAACGGATTTATCACCTATGGCTACACCGGCAACTTCCTGTCGGACCTGGCCAGCAAGAGCGGCACGCCGACCTGCAATACCACAGCGCTGGCGGCGGCGACCAAGGACCCGAAGACAGGCAAGATCACCAGTGCGGTAGGTACGTCACCCTGCTACAGCACATTCGTGCAGGGATTCGGACCGCCGGTGTTCGACATTGCGACGTTCGACTATGGCGTCTTCCTGCAGGACAACTGGAAGATCAAGCCACGGCTTACCTTGCAGCTCGGTCTCCGCTACGACAAGGAGAACCTGCCGGGCAACTCCGCGAACGCGACGTTGACGGCGTCATCGGGCAGCTTTGTTCCCTATGCCGGGTTGACCAATGCTCCCAGCGACAACAACAACTTCGGTCCACGGCTGGGCTTTGCCTACGATGTCTTCGGCGACGGCAAGACGGTGTTGCGTGGCGGCTATGGGATGTTCTATGGCCGTCTTACCAACGGCGTAGTGCTGAATACGCTGCTCAATACGGGCAGCCCTCTGGGGCAGTTCACGGCAAGCCTCAAGCCTGCGGCTTCGAATGCTCCCGTCTTCCCGAACATCATTGCCAGCGCAACGCCGCCGACGCCCAGCTCGTACTATCTTGCCCACAACCTGCAGAACCCGATGGTGCATGAGTTCGACCTGGTGGTGCAGCAGCAGATGGGGCGGGGCACGGTCTTCTCGGTGAGTTACCTGGGCGCACTGGGCAGAGAGCTGACGAACTATCTCGACCAGAACCTGAACCCCAATACCACGCCGACGACGATCACCATCTCGGACACCAGCGGCAAGGGGCCTCTGCAGAACGGCGCGACCTTCGTGGTTCCGCAGTACACCTCGTATGGCAATACGGCGCTGTTCGGCGCGGTCGCTAAAAACTTCACCAGCATCACCGAGGTGGCGAGCAATATCAACTCGAACTACAACGGTGTGGTGGCGGAGCTGCAGAACCGTTCGCTGCATTCGATCCAGTTCGATGTGAACTATACGTGGTCGCATGCGCTGGACTACAGCCAGAATGCACAGACGAACGGCACCACCAACAATCAATATGACCCGTACGGAAACCAGAGAACCGACTACGGCAACTCGAACTACAACGTTCCCAACCGTGTCGCCGGTTATGTGCTCTACAACTTCCCCAATCGGCAGCAGGATGGCTGGCTGAAGTTTGTGGCCAACGACTGGGCTTTGAACAGCGCCTTCCAGATGCAGAACGGTCTGCCCTACTCGGCGACGCTGAGCGGCTATGCATCGTTTGGCGCGCTGAACAGCAGCTGGAACGGAGCGGGCGGAACGTCGTTTATCCCGGTGATTGGGCGGAATACCTACAAGTATCCGCGCGACATCGTGCAGGACCTTCGGGTGCAGAAGCAGATTGCGATCACCGAGCGGTATCGGGCGGAGCTGCGGCTCGATCTGTTCAACCTCTACAACCACCAGAACGTGACCGGTGTGCAGAACCTGGCTTACAGGCTCCAGTCGGGTAGCGGCGCGACGGCAAATACGGCGACGGCGACGTTCCAGTCGGGAACGGGAAGCACAGCCTTGTTCGGTACTCCGACCAACGCCAACTCGAGCGGCTTTCTGTATACGCCGCGACAGGTACAGATCGGCTTCCGGTTCCTGTTCTAGGTTGAGACGGATGGGCTGATTGTATGAGGGGCGGTGGCTTCGGCTGCCGCCCTTTTCTTTGTGGAACGAAGGTGGCATTTCCTTATTGGGTGGAAGTTCGTTAGTCTGCGGCTGATCTATTAATCAGTATTGCTGTGCTGCGACTCCTGCCCGAGAGCTGTGGGCAGGCTGCGGTGTTGTTCTGTCTTCCCGTAGTCACGATGGGAACGGTTCTGGGTTTGCGGAGAGAGCATGTTGTCTGGGCCTGGTCGCGTGAGGTTGCGCGCGATTGTTTTGTCGCTGATGTTGCTTGGCGCGCTGATGACAGCGCGGGGGCAGACGGCGGTGGACGGTGCTCTGCATGGGGTGGTGGTGGATGCGGGCGGGGCCGCGGTGCGGGGGGCTTCGGTCGCGGTGGAAGATGCGGCGAGCGGATTTGTCGCGCACGCTGCTTCGGATAAAGGTGGAGAGTTTCTGCTGGCGCGGGTTCCGGTGGGGACGTATCGCGTTGTGGTGGTGGCGTCGGGATTTGAGCGGCTGGTTTTGACGGGGGTGGTGGTCGAGGCGGGCGCGGTGACGGGCGTGGATGCGCGACTGCATGTGGCTGGTGTGTCTACGACGGTGACGGTGACGGCGGGTGGAAGGTCCGCGGTGGAGTCGACCGCGGTAGCGAGTACGGTGACGGCGGGCGAGATTCAGCGGCTGCCGGTGCGGGGGCGGCGATGGCAGAGCTTTGCGTTGCTCACTCCAACGGCGAATGCGGATGCGGCGGGACTGTTGAGCTTTCGCGGACTGGCGGTGACGCAGAACAGTACAGCGGTTGACGGCATGAGCGACGATCAGAGCTTTTCCGCGGTGCCGCGAGGGACGGGCGCGGAGGGCGAGCGTGGGGTGGCGCGGCGTGGAGGAGCGGCCTACACGTTTTCGCAGGAGGCGGTGCGAGAGTTTCGCGTGAACGGGCAGAACTACTCGGCTGTGTATGGCGGCGCGGCGGGTGGCGTGGTGACGACGGTGTCGAAGAGTGGAACGGAGACGCTGCATGGGACGGGGTTTTATCTGGCGCGGGACAGCGCGTGGGCGGCGGCGAATCCTTTTTCGATTGCCACGCACTATGCCGATGGCGTGGTGACCAGCGCGGTGGTGAAGCCGCATGATCTGCGGCAGCAGTTTGGCGGCAGCGTGGGCGGCGCGGCGGTGCGGAAGAAGCTGTTTTATTTTTATGCGTTCGATCAGCAGCGGCGCGGGTTTCCGGCGGTCTCTGCTCCTCAGGACGCGGATTTTTATTCCTTAACGCCGGGGCAGAGGGAGTTGCTGGCGTTGCGTGGGGTGATGACGACGAAGGTGAATACGGCGCTTGATTATCTCGACAGCCTGACGGGAACGGTGGCGCGGCGGCAGGACCAGACGGTGAACTTCGGCAAGCTGGATTGGCAGGCGACGGCGAAGAACCGGCTGAGCCTGCAGTACGACCGGGCGCGGTCGAGCGCGCCGGGCGGTGTGCGGTCGGCGGCAGTGGTGGATCGCGGCAGAGCCAGCCTGGGGAGCAGCTATGTGAAGGTGGATTCGCTGCTGGGGCGGTGGTTCTGGTCGAAGAGCGCGAAGTTCAGCAATGAGCTGCGGGTGGGAGTGGGCAGGGACTTTCAGTATGAGCAGGCATCCTCTCCGCTGCCGCAGGAGCCTGCGGTGGGGCCGGGCGGCTATGCTCCCGAGGTGGTGATCGGGCCGAATGGACTGACGTTTGGCACGCCGTCTTCGCTGGGGCGGAAGGCCTATCCCGATGAGCGGCGATTGCAGTTTGCCGACATGGTGACGTGGGTGCACGGGCGGCACCAGTTGCAGGTGGGCGGGGACCTGAGCCTCGTGCATGACTACATTGATTCGCTGAATGGGCAGGAGGGGGCGTTTCACTATGACAGCGGCGCGAGCAACGGACATGCCGGTGGATTGGTGGATTGGATTACGGATTACACGTTCAATGTGAATGCTTATCCGAATGGCGGCTGCCCCAACTCTCCCCTAAAGCAGCCGCATTATTTTTGCTTTACGTCGTTTGCGCAGAGCTTTGGGCAGGCGGCGGTGACGTTCGATACGCAGGAGTGGGCCGGCTATGTGCAGGACCACTGGCAGGTGCGGCGTGGGCTTACCGTCGATGCCGGGGTGCGCTATGAGTATGAGCTGCTGCCGATTCCGCAGCGGCCGAATCTGGCGCTCGATGCCGAGTTCGGTGCGCGCGGAGCGACCGGCGTCTTCCCCGAGGACAGGAACAAC
>NZ_DATKQC010000249.1:0-11408 GCF_035532915.1 Edaphobacter sp. | reverse complement strand
GTCGTCGGGTTGGGAAGTGAGGGGCATAGAAAGCTATTGTGTTCTTAATATTATTTAAAGCTACCGTCGAAATAGAGAACTAGCATTACTACTGCTGCAATAACTACACCAATCGAAATGAATGTAAGTCGCCGATTGGCGGCAGATTGAACAAGAGGATAGTAACTTCGTTCTGGGCGCTCGGGATTGTATTGAATATCAAAGACGTCATTTCGATGAAGATAATCATCTGTGGGAGACCTGTAATCCCTAAAGTCCCCTGTGTATCTTTCGTTATTCACGCTGTATGAATAGACGACGTTATAGTGTCCGAAATCGTTTCTAGAAGGATCTATCCATTCGACTGAGTAAACGAGACCTCTAGCAGGAAGCCATCCGTCTTTATATTTTCCCATTCGCGAAGAGATAGGAAAATTTCTCTTGCTCATTTTGGGATCTGGACTCTGTTCCATGCGGCCAGTATGACACTGTATCGTGCTATATTGACGAGTTTTTATGGATGGTGTGATGGCGGATGAATTGAAGTTTGAAAATGCGTTAGCCACAAAGCTTGATATGAAGGCCACTCGTTTTGCGGCGAATCGGACGGCATTGCTCACGCTGCTTGGGGCGCTCCGAACGGAACAGGATGCGATTCGGCTCGGTGGCGGGGTTAAGCCGACGGAGGCGCAACATGCCAAGGGACGGCTTACGGTGCGCGAGCGGCTGAAGCTCCTGCTGGACGAAAGAACGGAATTGCTGGAGCTAGGGCTGTGGGCTGCGCATGGAATGTATGAGGAGTACGGCGGCGCTCCCGCGGCGGGAGTAGTGACCGGGCTGGGCCGGGTGAGTGGACGGCTGTGCATGATCGTTGCCAATGATGCGACGGTGAAGGCGGGCGCGTTCTTTCCTATGACGGCGAAGAAGGTGCTGCGCGCTCAGACGATTGCGCTGGAGAACCGCATTCCCACGTTGTACTTGGTGGACTCTGCCGGTGTCTTCCTGCCCTTGCAGGAGGATGTCTTCCCCGATACGGACGACTTTGGCCGGGTCTTCCGCAACAACGCGGTGATGAGTTCGCTGGGGGTGCCGCAGATTACGGCGATTATGGGGATGTGCGTAGCCGGGGGCGCGTATCTGCCGGTGATGACCGATACGGTGCTGATGACCGAGGGCTCGGGGCTGTTTCTGGCGGGGCCGTCGCTGGTGCAGGCGGCGATTGGACAGAAGACCGGCGCGGAGGAACTGGGAGGCGCTTCGATGCACTCGGAGATCTCGGGAACGGTGGACTTCAAGGAGCCGAATGATCATTTGTGCATTGCTCGTTTGCGCTCTCTGGTGGGCAAGCTTGGCTCGCCTGCGAAGGCCCCGTTCAGCGTTGTGGAGTATGACGCTGCCAAAGACGCGCCTAAGTATGCGGCTGAGGATTTGTACGGGTTGATTGATCCTGATCCGGCCAAGGCTGCGACGAATGTGTACGACATGCGCGAGGTCATTGCGCGGATCGTAGATTGCAGCGAGTTCGATGAATACAAGGCGGAGTTTGGCCGGACAGTGCTATGTGGATATGCGCGCATCGGTGGCCGAGCGGTGGGGATTGTCGCCAACCAGAAGGTACACCAGCAGCAGACGGCGCTTGACGGCAGCAAGCGGACGGAGTTTGGCGGCGTCATCTACACAGAGAGCGCGCAGAAGGCGGCGCGGTTCATCATGGATTGTAACCAGAGCCTCATCCCGCTGATCTTCCTGCATGATGTGAATGGCTTCATGGTGGGCAAGGACGCGGAGTGGAGCGGCATCATTCGTGCGGGGGCGAAGATGGTCTCGGCTGTGAGCACAAGCGTGGTGCCGAAGATCACGGTGATCGTCGGCGGCAGCTTTGGCGCAGGGCATTATGCGATGTGCGGCAAGGCATATGACCCGCGATTCCTGTTTGCGTGGCCTACGGCACGGTATGCGGTGATGAGCGGGGCTTCGGCGGCCAATACTCTGGTTGAGGTAAGGGTGAAGCAGATGGAGCGCGGCGGGAAAGTATTGACGGATGCGGACAGGAAGGCTCTGTTTGACGAGATCAAGGCGACGTATGATGCACAGGCCGATCCGAGATATGGTGCTGCAAGATTATGGATTGATGCGATTATCGATCCGGCTTCGACGCGCGAGGTGTTGATGACGGCGTTGGAGGCGGCTAGTTTGAATCCTGAGGTGGCTAAGTTCAATCCCGGGGTTCTGCAGACATGAAAGACTTAGTTATGAGCAATTTGGTGAAGATTATCGAATGTCCGCGGGATGCGTGGCAGGGACTGCCGGTGCATATGGCGCCGGAGGTGAAGGCTGACTATCTGCGCGTGTTGATTGCTACCGGATTCAAGCATATCGATGCGGTGAGCTTTGTTTCGGCGGCGGCGGTGCCGCAGATGGCGGACTCCGAGAAAGTATTGGAGTATCTTGATCCGCCCGATGATGTGGAGATTATCGGCATCGTCGTCAACGCCAAGGGTGCGGAGCGGGCGATCAAGACGGGGAGCGTGCAGACGCTTGGGTTTCCTTATTCGATCTCGCCAGGATTTTTGCAGCGCAACCAGAACCAGACGCTGGAGGAGTCGCTCGATGCGCTGGAGCAGGTGGGAACGCTGGCGTATAAGGCAGGCCTGGATGTGGTGGCGTATATCTCGATGGCCTTCGGCAATCCTTATGGAGAGCCCTGGGACATTGATGAGGTGGTTGCCGCTTGCGATCTGCTGATCGACAGCGGCGTGCGGCAGATCTCGCTGGCGGATACGGTAGGTCTGGCGACTCCGAAGCAGGTGGCGGATGTAGTTGCCGATGTGATGGCCGTTCACGATGAAGTGGAAGTTGGTGTCCACCTGCATGCCCGATATGAAGGTGGGCGAGAGTTGGTGCGGGCGGCGTATAGCGCTGGATGCAGGCGGTTCGATGCAGCGATTGGAGGATTGGGCGGCTGTCCGTTTGCGCAGGATGCGTTGGTGGGGAATCTTCCGACCGAGATGGTGTTAGAGGAGTTGAAGGCTCTGGGCGCAGAGTTGCCGCAGATGCGTCCTTTGGATGGTTTACTTGCTGCGAGTGCGGAGATTTCACGTAAATTTGGGGCGCGGGTCCAGTGAGGGGTTTATGAGCTACGAGACAATTCTGGTTGCGGAAGAAAATGGCGTTCGGGCGATTACGTTGAACAGGCCGGAGCGGCGCAATGCGATGACTCCACAGATGCAGGAGGAGTTGTTGGCTGCGCTCGCGGAGGCTGCCACGGGGAGTTGTCGCGTGATCGTGCTTGCTGGCGCGGGCCCAGCCTTTTGCGCGGGGCTCGACCTGAGTTCGCTGCAGGAGATGAGCGATAGGCCTGCGGCGAAGCATACGGAGGACGCAGCGCGTGTGGCGCGACTCTTCCGCATGATGTATGAGCTGCCGAAGCCGACGATTGCGTCGGTGCATGGCGCGGCGATTGCCGGTGGCGCTGGGTTGGCGACGATCTGCGACTTTACGCTGGCCGTACACGGTGCGAAGTTTGGGTATACCGAGGTCAAGATTGGCTTCGTTCCGGCGTTGGTGGCGGCATTTTTGACGTTGCAGATTGGCGATAAGAGGGCACGAGATTTGCTGCTGACAGGCAGGCTCTTCTCCGCTGAGGAGGCTCACCGGCTCGGATTGGTGGATGAGGTCGTGGTGCATCCGGAGGAGCTGCATGCGCGCACCTATGAGCTTGCGCGATGCCTGAAGTCGAACAGCCCCGAATCGATGGCCGCTACCAAGCGGCTGTTGGCCGTGCAGAACAAGGCGTGGCTCGATACGGCGATTGGACATGCATTGGCGGCGCATGCCGAAACCCGAACCACGCATGACTTTCGCGAAGGCATCGCGTCGTTTCTGGAGAAGCGTAAGCCCATTTGGGGAAAGTAGCGGAGCAGCCTTCAGTAAACTGTAAAGATGACAAAAGCTATGGCAGAGAATCCCTCCGTTGGCGAGACCCGCGTGCGTGTGCGCTACGCGGAGACGGACCAGATGGGGGTGGTCTATCACGCGAACTACCTGATCTGGTTTGAGGTAGGGCGGGTAGAGTTCATCCGTCAGCTGGGCTTGGATTACAAGTCGATGGAGCGTGAAGAAGGCTGCGGGATCGCGGTCGTTGATGCGCGACTGCGGTATAGGCTGCCAGCGCGATATGACGACGAGTTGATTGTGCAGACGCAATTGATTGCAGCTCGGGGAGCGGTGATCCGCTTTGGCTACAAAATCGTGCGTGCAGCCGATGGCGTGTTGCTCTGTGAAGGGGAGACGGTGCATGTTGTGGTGGGTGCCGATATGAAAAAACAGGCTCTTCCAAAGAAATATGCGGAACGTTTCGCCGCGCATCTCATCTCATAAGTGAATCCCAATCAGGGAACACAGTGAGGACATCTCGATGAGTGTTGAAGCGAAAAAGGTTGCGCTGATTACCGGCGCGAACAGGGGCCTTGGGCTGGACACAGCGCGAAAGCTGGGCCAACAGGGCATTACGGTTTTGGTAGCTGCCCGAGATCTGGCGAAGAGCGAGGCGACAGCGGCCACTCTGAAGAAGGAAGGCATCGACGCCAGGGCGATCAAGCTGGATGTGAACAATCCAGCGGACTATGCTGCGGCCGCCAAGTCCATCGAAAAGGACTTCGGGGTGCTAGACATCCTGGTCAATAATGCGGGGATCTTTCTGGACAATCGCGGGCCGAATGAGACCAGCACCACGTCTGAAGATGTTCTACGGAAGACCTTCGACACTAATTTCTTTGCCGTGGTGAGCTTGACCCAGGAATTGCTGCCGCTTTTGCGCAAGAGCAAGGCTGGCCGCATTGTGAACCTGTCGAGCATCCTCGGCTCGCTGACGCTGCATGCGACCAAGGGATCGTACGTCTACGATGCCAAGACGTTTGCCTATAACGCCTCCAAGGCTGCGCTCAATGCCTTCACCATTCATCTCGCCCACGAGCTTGCGAATACGAAGATCAAGGTGAATTCGGCGCATCCCGGCTGGGTGAAGACAGAGATGGGCGGCGAAGGCGCCATGCTCGAAATTGAAGACGGAGTCAAGACTTCAGTTCAGCTGGCCACCCTGCCGGAAGACGGGCCTACGGGCGGCTACTTCCACATGGGTGAAAGCCTGCCCTGGTAAGCAGTCCGCGCGGCTTAACGTTGTTGCGAATAAATTCGACAGTCGTTTCAAGCGGCGTTCCTGGTCCGAAGATGGCCGAGACGCCGCTTTTTCGCAGCCCCTCCGCGTCCTGATCGGGTATGGTGCCCCCGAGGACAACTAGGATGTCTTCAGCTCCCTGTTCGCGCAGCAACGCAGTGATGCGCGGAACGATGACGTTGTGCGCGCCCGAGAGGATGGAGAGGCCGATGCAATCCACGTCTTCCTGGATGGCGGCGGTGACGATCATCTCCGGCGTCTGCCGCAGGCCGGTGTAGATCACTTCCATGCCGGCATCGCGAAGGGCACGGGCGATGATTTTTGCGCCGCGGTCATGCCCGTCAAGGCCAGGCTTGGCTACCAGGACACGAATTGGCGCAGAACGCTCCATTGAGGCGTAAGTATACGCGGCATTGGCGGGCGAGCGTCAGTCCTTCCGTGTGGTCTGCCAGGCCTTGGAGTACTTCCAACTGGCATAGGTGGAGTGGTAGAGATGCATTAGCAGACCCTCGCGGCCATCGAGGATGCCGCCCCGGAAGATATAGTTCCAGACAAAGGTGAAGCCGGGGACAGCCACGATGTTCCAGTAGAACGCTATCCAGGAGCGGCTCGTCTTTCCCTTCTCGATCACAATCTGCGCGCCCAGGGTGCTATACCGGTCCATGTGCTCGATGTAGCTCTCGATGGTGGGATAGGCATGATGGATAAGATCGTGGCGAAGAGTGTCGAGCTCACCGTCGAAGGCAATCGTTTCGTGGACGGGGCGCTCCGTAAATCGCTTACCCGGCGCGAAGTTCGCGGCATGGTGGCGAAAGAGGCGAAGCTTGGTGTCAGGGTAGTAGCCGCCATGTCGCATCCAGCGATTGAGGAATAGATTGCGGCGACGAAGCATGTAGGCATCGGCGCGAGGCTCCCTAATCAATAGAACGCGGATCTCGGTCTGTAGCTCGGGAGAGAGTTCTTCGTCGGCATCGAGCGAGAGCACCCAAGTTCCTGAACACTTCTCGATTGCAGAGTTTTTCTGCGAGGCGAATCCCTTCCACTCCTCGGAGAACACCTTCGTATTCTTGAACGATCGAGCAATTTCAAGGGTTCTGTCCGTCGAGCCGGAGTCCAGAACAATGACTTCGTCGGCAAATTGAACGCTGGCGAGGGTTCGGCCAAGGTTGGCCTCTTCGTTGAGCGTGATGATGGCTACGGACAGAGTTTGCGGCATGGCGTCGCACAGGTATGGCGCTGCGTCCTTCTTAAAATTGGTGCGTTCATTCTGCTGGGCTGATGTGGCTAATGCTATCGCAGATGGTGTTATTTGTCGTGACAGTTCGATTAAGTCGAGCTGCGAAGCAGCAGATAAGTGCCTGCAATGCCGAAGAGAAGGTCAGGCGACCACGCCGCCAACAGGGGCGGCAGCGTGTTGACATTGCCCAGAGCGGTGAAAAGGCCGTCCGTGCCAAGATAAGCGATGGCCAGCACGATGGCGATCGCAACCCCGGTGAGACTTCCTTTTTTTCCCATGGAGAGCGAGAAGGGAATAGCCAGGATAGCCATAATCAATGTGATGAGCGGATAGGCGATTTTACGGTTCAGTTGCACGCTAAGCCGCGTCGTATCAAAGCCGCTCTGCTTCAGGTCGGAGATATAGCGCGAAAGCTCACCGTAAGACATCTCCTGCGACGGGATATTTTCTTTTTTGAAGTAGCCGGGACGCTCGCGAATCTCAGGGAAGGTGGCCACGGTAAAGGGTTGATAGGATGCGACCGTCTCTCCGGCAAAGGTGCGCTGCCAGCCATCGTCGAAGACCCAGCGGTTCACGCGAGAGTCCCATCGCGCGCTGGAGGCGAAGATGCGTCGCTGCAGCGCAAAGGAATGGGGCTCGAACTCGAAGACACTCAGGTTGGCGAAGACGTTCTTGTCCGCGTCGAAGAACTGGTAGTAGAAGATACGCGAGGGCTCGCCTGAGCCCATCGTCTGCCCTGAAATCCATTTGCGGTCTGGCCGCAAAAAGGTCTGGGCGGGTTTGTCCTTGATGACCGAGAGCAACGCTTCCTGGCGGCGATTGGCCGCAGGCAGGTACAGCTCGTCGAAGGCGAACAGACCCGCGGAGATCATCATCGTCACGATCAGCACTGGCGTAATGATGCGGTAGAGGCTGATGCCGGTAGCCTTCATCGCCGTGATCTCGGAGCTTCGGCTCAGCGCCCCAAAGGTGACCAGTACAGCCACCAGCGCGCAGAGCGGAGTGACGTTGTAGAGGATGAAGGGAATGAGATTCAGCAGATACTCGCCCACAATAAAGAGAGGAGTGTGGTTGCGGAAGATGTCACCAATCAGCTCAAAGAAGGTGAAGATGATGGAAAGCGCCGAGAAGCTCGAAAGGATCAGGGCGAAGTTGGCGGCATACTCGCGCATGACGTAGTCGTCGAGCAACAGCGGAAATTGAATGCGGAAGGTGCGGCGAAACCGGCGCAGCGTGGTTGCGATATCCGGGGTGAGATTGCTGGCGACGCTCTCGCTTCCGCCGCGCGAAATCAGCCGCGCGTAGAGCTTATTGATTGAACTGCCAACGTTCGAGAAGATGCCGAGCGCAAGGCTTCCCCGGGACATCTGGTAGAGCAGGACAATACCTGCTGCTGTGAAGATGAAATTGGCTCCCCACACTCCAAGGAAGGGCGAGAGCCTCCCATTTTTCGCGAAGGCCACGCCCACCGACGACAGGAAATAGTAGATGAAGACCAGCAGGATCGTGAGCACGAAGCCAGTCGATTTTCCGCCGCGCTTGGAAGAGAGGCCGAGCGGCACACCGACCAGCATCAACACCAGGCAGGCAAAGGGATAGGAAAACCGCTTGTGGAACTCAATGCGGTAGCTGCGCGCAAGCGTCGTGGGCACGCCGGCCTGACTGCTGCGATGCCAAAGCTCACCTAGAGGAAGGGCAAGGATCGGTGTATCGACGCGGCCCAGGTGAGTATCGGGTGGCGCTTCCGTCTCGATAGGAATGTCCGTTGAGGCGAACGTGATGATGTTGTACTGGTTCGGATTCCCCGCCGTAGTCTCATGCTGGCCGCCGTCGATCAGGTGCAGGCGAATCGTCTGGGCGTCCGCGGTGCCGGGGGTTCCGGCCACGACGATAGCGCGTTCGGCTGTCGTGATGTGCGGCGTGGCCGGCTGTGTGAGATCGGCAAGAAAGACATGGTCCCAGAGCGCAGCCCCGGCGGCGGGCTTCACATTCTGGATATAGAGGACATAGTTGCGGAAATCTTCGTAGAAGACCCTCGGCTGCACCTCGAAGGAGGCCTGCGAAGACTTTAAGGTATCTCCCAACCGCAGCAGACCGGCAGCCGAACGCGGCCCGAGATAAAGAGAATTGAACAGTCCCAATCCCAGCGCCGCGACGGCCACGATGGAGACGATACGCACAAAGCTCATTGCTCCCATGCCGCTGGCGCGCATCGCGGTAATCTCGCTGTCGGAGGCCAGGCGGCTGAGGCCAAGGAGGATGCCGACCAGCACCGCCATCGGAATGGTGTAGGTGATGGCGCTCGGCAGTGTGTAGGCAAAGACCTGGACGACCTGGCCAACGGAGGCCGATTCGCGAACCACCAACTCAAGGATCTTGCCGAGATCGCGCATAAAGAGCACGAAAGTGAAGAGCGTCCCGCCCAGCAGAGCGTAAGAGGTGACCTCGCGGAGAATGTACCGGGTGAAGATGCGCATGGACAGATAGTTGCCTGGATCGAGTTTATCGTGTGCGCAGCCATGCAGGGGAGCAGAAGACCGGCAAAATGGAGAACTCGTGAGCTACACTGCGATGCCGCCCTCGTTTTGAGTCCTGCTACCGGCCTCAAGGACAGAGCCGAGCTTGTCGGAGCTGTCACCAAATCGCCTGCGGAGGAGGCGATTCATTGGATCGGAGAACAAGCGAGCCACGATCTCTCCCAGCAGTCCAGCGATCACGATGACGGCGATGAACAGTGCCGGTATGCTTCGCATGGGCTTGCCTGCTTTGATAAACAAGCCGAACAGAGCGAAGACCACGAAGATATGGGTCAGATAAACCTCATAGCTGCGCTGTCCCAGCTTGAGGAGCGGACTGAGGACGCGCGGGCTCCTCCACTGTGTCTCTGCCGCCACCGCGACGAGCATACAGGTCCCAAGCGCCAAAATCGTCATGTTGAGCCCGTTGCGGCCAAGACCCCAGATATAGGCTCGGATGGAAAAGCAGAGGCTGAAGATAAGTAATATTGCGCCCGAGCTGCCAAGCATCCATAGCTGTACCCGCGAGAAGTGCATTCGCGAAACTACCAGCGCCGTCAGGCAGCCGAGGGCAATCGCGTCCATGCCTCCGAGATAGGAGTACTCCTTCCACACGCCATTGCCGTGGGCGAGTACAGTTCTGCCAAAGGGGCCGAGGACGACAAAAGCCAGCAGCAGCGCTACGAGCAGTTTGCCGCGGCCAAATAATCGACAGACTAGCGGGAAAAAGAGATAGAACATCTCCTCAACTGAGAGCGACCAGAGGATGTCCCATCCGCCCGGAAGATATCCGCGTCGAGCTTCCAGTAGATTAATGTGGAAGGTAAGCGCCGCAAACAGTGCTCGTCCCAGGCCTCCAGTCTTTGCCCGGACGACAAAGCCGTTGAGATGCGCGAGGTGCAGGCCACTCAATATGGCCAGCAACAGGAACAGCAGCGGCCCAATGCGAGCGAAGCGCAGGCGGTAGAAGTCCGGCACGCTGATCGCCGGCAGCGATCCCCAGCGGCGAAGCGTCGTCGAGGTGATGAGAAAGCCCGAGACTACAAAAAACATCTGAACGCCGAACTGGCCGTTCCAAACCAAGGAATAGATAAGCTGAAGGGGAAGTCCCTTGAGGTACGGCACCTTTGCCCCGAGCAATCGCATGTTGACATGGTTCATCAGCACAAAGAAGATTGCGAGGCCGCGGAGGAGGTCTACTCCGTCCAGGCGCTTCCAGCTTCGTTTCAGGTTTGCAGGCTCGGATGGCATGTCCCATCATCTATCAAAAATCGAGGCTGCTTATCCGAATTCAGCTTTGCGGTATTTTACTTCTTAGTGTCATCTTGATCGACGGGTGGTCTGATAGATCAGAGATCTAGCGGCTTCCATGTAGCGTATCGTTCTTCCGTTCCGCATTCTCGCGAATCCTCGTCAGCATGCTGCCCCAGCCTCTGTTGATTTCGACTCCGTCGAGAAGTTGAGCCGGAATCTGTCCCATGGCGCGGTGCACGAACTGCACGCGCGTTAGTCCTTCTACTTCCGACAGCCGGTACTGCACATTGTTGATAGCAGGAAACGACATGAACAGCGGCCCGCACATCTCAATGAGTGTTGGCGGCTTGATGGCCTGCACCGTGCCCCAGAAGTGTCCGGCATTGTTGCCGAGGTCGCGGAACCAGCGGCCGCCGGGCCACGCCTCCAGATGCATGACCAGCGGGGACCCGTCAGGCGTCTCGTTATAAGGACCTATCTGTTCCAGCAGAGTCTCGAAGACGATGTCGATTGAAGCTGCAATCTCTTCCTGTTTGATAATTTCGAGCGTGTGAATTCCTTGTTCTGACGGCTTTGTTGCCATGGTGCTTACTCCTCTCTTTCGGTGGATTGATTTTCGCGGACGATGCGCTGCATCATCTTCTGCTCCGCCCGTTCCTTGACCTTGTCGATCTGGTGCGTCCAGAAGCGTTCATACGTCTTCACCCAGTCGTGCACGGGCTTCAACTCCTTCGGGTTCAGGCGGTACATACGAAGCTGGCCGCGCTTACTTACCGTCACAATGCCAACCTTGCGCAGCACGCTTAGGTGCTTGGAGACGGTGGGCTGTGGCAGCCTAAGTGTCGAAACGACCTCGCCGACGGCATGTTCCCTGCCATCGACAAGTACAGCGATGATCTCGCGCCGTCGAGGCTCGGCGATTGCATTGAAGACGTCTGTGGTAGTTGCGGCGCGTGCCATAAGTAAATAATATCCCTATATAGGAATACGTCAAGCGCAAAAAACAATATCTCGCGATGTCGCTCTGCCCCGATAGTTACGGATTGGCGATGAATCGATAGCCGATGCCACGCACCGTAAGAAGATGCTGTGGGTTTCCCGGATCGTCTTCGATGTAACGGCGCAGGCGCACGATGAAATTGTCGATGGCGCGGGTGTCGGTATCTTCGTGCACCCGCCAAACCTGTTCGAGGATGTCCTTGCGCGGCACGATCTGGCCTTCGCGGTCAGTGAGATAGCGCAGAAG
>NZ_DATKQC010000248.1:0-5287 GCF_035532915.1 Edaphobacter sp. | reverse complement strand
CGACTTCAATGGAGCGAAGCCGGGCGGGCGGGACTTCGGCGACAGCGTGTTGAAGCTGCGGCGGGAGGGGCAGAGGCTGGTGGTGCGCGATTACTTCACGCCGTTCAATCAGAAGGTGCTGGACGCGAAGGATTGGGATCTGGGCAGCCAGGGACCAGTGCTGCTTGCGGCACAGGCGGGCCCGCATCCGCATTTGTTGGTGCTTGCGGGGAAGGAGGGCAAGTTCTACTTGCTCGATCGCGACAAGCTGGGAAAATTTCAGGAGGGAGCCGACAACCCCATTGTGCAGTCCGTCAAGGTTAAGGATGCGTATGGAGCTGCGGCGTATTGGAACGGGCACATCTTCTTTACCGATCGAAGCGATGTGACCCGCGACTTTGCGATTGAGAATGGGCTGCTGGCGGCAAAGGGAATGACGGCGCGAATGTCGTCACCTGGCGCGACACCGATCGTTTCGGCCGATGGGACGAAGAATGCGATTCTGTGGGTGGTGTCGACGAAGGAGTGGAACGAAGCGCACATGGACAGGCCAGCAGTACTCCATGCGTACGATGCGAGGGACATTACGCATGAACTGTACAACAGCGAACAGAAGGACGAACGGGACCGTGCCGATATGACCGTTCGTTTCACCATTCCGACGATTGCGGACGGTCATGTATTTGTCGGTACTCGCGGCCGATTGGATGTCTATGGTCTGCTCAACCCAACCAGTCGCTCTCAGAGGTGACGTTCGAGGTCGTAAACCTTGCGGGCTCCGGCCGCGTATGAACTGTCCGAAATCGCGGTTTTGTACGAAGCGAGACGCCAGTTCTGAGAATCCGCCTGAATGTTTCCTGGTTGCCAACCAATCATCCATAACACCCCAAGTCTTCCTGCTCAGAGCTCGATAAGTGCATTGCCCTGTTACCGGCAATCGAGAATCATGCGCAATCCAATCGGCGGACACTGTTCGACTTCTCAGGACTGATCTGCTCGGAGAAACATCGCCAAGACACTCCGTAGAAAGAGCAGGGCTTCACGGCAAGGCCCCTATCGACGAATGCCACGTGAGACGCTCCCAATTAAGTGCTCATAGAGCGCGCATGTTGCGTTGAATTGCCTGCGGTGGCTGCCCGAAGGCCCGAATGAACGACCTCCTCATTCGGTCACGGTTTCCGAATCCGTTTTTGCGAGCGATCTCCTCGGAGGAGAATCGGCCAGCCTCCATCATCAACCGAGCGGACTCCACCCGCAGCAATTCAATAGCCTTGGCGGGAGCCTGTCCGGTTTCGTCTCTGAAAAGTCGACTGAACTGCCGCGGGCTCAGGCAGGCGGCGTCCGCCAAGTCAGTCATCGACAGACGTTTACCCAGATTTCGTTTCGCGTACGCGAGCACGGTCTGTATGCGATCGGACGTTGCATCCAGATCGAGCAACGTCGAATGCTGCGACTGTCCACCTGCCCGACGGTGATATACCACCATTAACTTAGCGGTCTCTCGGGCCATCTCGCGGCCGAAGTCTTCCTCCACCAGCGCTAGCGCAAGATCGATCCCGGCGCTCATACCAGCCGAGGTCCAGATAGGGCCATCGGAGGTGAAGATACGATCGACATCCAAGTTGACCTTGGGATAGCGCTCTCGCAAAGATCTTGCGTGATTCCAATGGGTAGTCGCCCGGCGGCCGTCGAGCAGTCCCGCCTCAGCGAGAACAAAGGTGCCGGTACATATGGAAGCGATGCGAACTCCCCGGCGGCCCGCAGATCGGAGATACCTCACTACTCCCGGAGGAGCAGCCGCAGCAGGGTTGTGTTCGCCCGCCACCAGGATCGTATCGAAGGAGCGGCGCTTATAGGATTCGGTCAGAATGTTACTTCCAACCGAGGTCGCTACTGGGCCGCCGCGCTCTGACACCAGCGTAATCTCGTAGATCGGATACCCAGCCTTCCAATTCGCCATCTCGAACACAGCCGAGACAGCCAGGTTTACCGTAGAAATTTGGGGGTACAAGACGAAGCCGATTCTGTGCGGTCGTTTCACGCATTCACCGTAGCAGAAATCGATCGAATGTCCTAAAACGTCGGATTTATGACATATCGACGCTGAAACGCGAGCCTACAATCTCGTCATACTCGCAGTCGCAAAAGATGCTCCGGCCCGCGTTCCCGATAGACCATTGAGGAAGATCGTAAAGATGAAGCGCAAGGTGCTGATTACTGGAGCGACTGGAGATACTGGCCGCGCTGCTATTGAAGAATCGATCCGGCGCGGACTCGATGTCCGCGCAATGGTCCACGTCAAAGATGATCGCGCAGCGGCTTTAGAAAAGCTCGGAGCCGAGATCGTGGTCGGCGATCTCCATCAGATCGATACTATCCGTCAGGCCATGGAAGGCACGAACGCGGCCTACTTCGTATACCCTGTGCAACCCGGACTGATTGAGGCGACCGTCAACTTCGCGCAAGCTGCAAAAGAAGCCTCTGTCGCCGCCCTCGTCAACCTCTCGCAACGATCCGCCAATCGCACCTCCGTCAGTCACTCCTGCCGCGATAGCTGGATCGCAGAACAGGTCCTCAATTGGGCGGGCCTGCCAGTCACCCATCTTCGCCCAACCTACTTCCTTGAGTGGCTGCTCTACCCCTGGCAGCTTCCCTTGCTCCGCGAGAAGGGCATCATCCGCTTGCCCGTCGGCAATGGCCGCCATGCACCCGTCGCCTCCGAAGACATCGGACGCGTTGTCGCCGCACTCCTAGAGAACCCCGCCCAACACGCCGGGCAAACCTACCCGCTCTTCGGTCCCGTCGAGATGAACCACGAGCAGATTGCAGCAGAGCTCACCATCGCACTCAACCGGCCCATCGTCTTCCAGAACGTCTCCATCGACGAATACTGTAGTTCGCTCGAAGCACTGGGAATCCCCGAATACGTTGTGCAGCACTTCCGCGGCGCAATGGATGACTATCAGCACGGTGTGATGTCCAGCATGAACGACAACGTCGAAAAGCTCAGCGGACACAAGCCTATGAGCGTCAGCGATTTCGCAAAACGTCACATGGATGAACTAAACCCGAAGATCGTTGCATAGCCGTTCCACATTTCAAACATTGGAGTCTCTCATGAGCCAGGAAACAACCCCCGCAGCCATCGCGCCCAAACGTCCTTTCCCTGTCCTGCCTACCAGCAAGATTCTGGCCCTCGGCCGTTTCACCGCTCCGCCAACACCCGAGCAAGTCAAGGCGATCTTTCCTCACGAAATACCAGATACCCTCCAACTCTATCTTGATGGCAAGATCGAACAGATGTGGGCTCGCCAGGATCAGAAAGGCCCCGTCTTCCTGATGAATGTGACCTCCGTGGCAGAGGCGCACACCATCCTCGAAAATCTGCCCCTTGGTCGGGCGAAGCTCATGGAATTCGAGTTGGTCGAGCTAACTCCCCTGACGCCCCTTCACATGCTCCTCACCGAAGGCTGGGCCAACGGCGCGAAGTAGTGCCTCATCCCAAATCGTAGTAAGCGCGCCTCTGGCAGCAGGTTCCAGAGGACGCCACATCGACACGCATCAGGTGCCGAACGACCCAAATTTTTACATGAAGGAGCGTGCAATGCAGCAGCAAAGTATAGCCACCGCAAAGCAGGAAACAGTCGAAGGAGCAACTGGTCTAAACATATTTTTTCGGTCTTGGCGCCCCGACGAAAAACCTTTCGCGATCATCGTCATCATCCCCGGCTTCAACGCCCACAGCGGATACTACGAATGGGTAGCGGAGCAGTTCGTCGCCGATGGCCTAGCCGTGTATGCTGTTGACCTGCGTGGTCGCGGGAACTCGGACGGCGAGCGCTTTTATGTCGAAGCATTTGAAGACTACGTCCGCGACGTTGAAGCGGTTACGGCCGTCGTAAAATCTCGCGAACCAGATCTGCCCATTTTGTTGCTTGGTCATAGCGCGGGCGGCGTTGTCGCCTGCCTCTATACTCTCGATCACCAGGCTGAGTTGACGGGGCTCATCTGCGAAAGTTTTGCCCACGAGTTGCCCGCGCCCGATTTTGCCCTCGCATTCTTCAAAGGGCTGAGTCATGTCGCACCACACGCGCATATCCTTCACCTTCCGAACGAGAGGTTCTCTCGTGATCCCAAAGCTGTTGAAGCAATGAACAATGATCCTCTGATTGCCCATGAGACTCAGCCAACACAAACTATGGCCGCGATGGTTCGGGCCGATGAGCGACTCAAAAAGGAGTTTTCTCAGATTACGCTGCCGGTCCTGATCCTTCATGGCACCGACGATAAGAACACAAGGCCAAGCGGCAGCCAGCATTTCTATGACATGGCCGGTTCCACCGACAAAACGCTGAAGCTCTACGAAGGCGGCTTTCACGATCTTCTTAACGACATCGACAAAGAGCTGGTCATCTCGGATATCAAGAGCTGGATCGATGGCCATCTTCCCGCTGCGGCTGGCGACAAAGGTTTGACAGTTTGAGCTTCAGCATGAGAACCCGAAGAGATTTCATCGTCACTACAATCGGAGCTGCTGCTGCTTCGTTGAGCAGTAGCTCTGGCCAAAGTTTGGTTCATTCGGGCGAAGCTGGCTCCCATAGCCTCGACGCCGAAACGAAAGGGCGACAAATGCAGGATCAAGCGGAAGACCCAATAATCACAAGAGCGCGACTTTCCGGACCCGAACAAGTAACCAGGAATGCGACCGTCGCCGAACTGGGGGCCGACGGTACACTGACGGTTCTGGTTAAGGGAACCAACGAGTGGGTTTGCGTGCATGGCAACGAGAATAAGATTGGCGCCCCGCCAATGTGCATGAACCCGATGGGCATGCGATGGATGATGGATGCGATGCAGGGCAAACCGAAGCCGACCAATGAATCTCCCGGCATGATCTACATGCTTTGCGGAGCGACGCAGAGGAGCAACACCAATGCGGCAGACAAGACGAGTCCAGCGATACCAATCGGACCTCATTGGATGATCACTTGGCCCTTTGACGCAAAAGAGAATGGTCTTCCAACCACTGTCCGCGATAAGGGCGCCTGAGTAATGTTTGCAGGCACGCCTTTTGCCTACCTGCATGTTTGCGGCACCCCTTGGGATGGCAGCGAATACAACGAAGGGGACAAGGCTGTATGAACCATGTCTTACACTCGGCGGTAAATTGGAGTGCCCGGCTTGATTTGTGCCAGTGACTAAGAGAGACACTGGAATGAGGAGAGCAAGATGGCACGAGGTAAGCGGTATCAACCGGAGCAGGTGGTGAACCTGCTGAGACGAATTGAGGTGTCGGTTGCGAACGGGA
>NZ_DATKQC010000247.1:0-6144 GCF_035532915.1 Edaphobacter sp. | reverse complement strand
AGCGATCTTGCGAACGGCGACGTTTTCGAGGTCCATCGTAGTGGCGCCAGGCTTGACGAACGGCGCGATGGCGTCGTGGACCTGGCGGAGGGCCTTGCCGGAGATCCGCATCTTTTCGATCTCTGCGGGCGATTTGATGAGTATGGCCATTTTTAGTACTTAGCTTCGCGCAGAGCTTTCAGCGCCGTAACAATGCTTTGCGATACTTCCTCTACCGAAGGCTCACCGTTCACCTCGCGGAAGCGATTGCTGGCGCGATAATGTTCGATCACCGGGGCCGTCAGAGACTCGTATGCCTTCATTCGCTCGGTAAAAGCCTCTTCGGTATCGTCGCTGCGATGCTGGAGCGGGCTTCCATCGAGATCGCAGACGTCTGGCTTCACAGGCGGATGCGAGTAGATGTTATAGATGTGCCTGCAGGCCGAACAGATGCGCCGCCCAGTGATGCGGCGCAGCAGTTCGGCTTCGTCGACACGAATGTTGACAGCCACCAATGGCGGCGTCTCACGGAAGATGGGAAGATGCGCGTCCAGCCAGGTCGCCTGAGCCAGCGTACGGGGGAAGCCATCGAGGATGTAACCGGAGTGGACGTCATCGGCGGTGAGGCGAGCCTGCACCATGTCGTTGACGATCTGGTCGGGGACCAGTTGTCCCTTATCCATCAGGCCCTTTGCCGTCTTGCCTAACTCCGTCCCCTTGGCGATGTTCTCGCGCAGAATGTCGCCGGTGGAGATCTGCGGGATGCCGAAGGCGGCCATGAGCAACTGGGCCTGTGTGCCCTTGCCCACTCCGGGAGCGCCTAAAAGCAGGACCGGCCCAGGCAGAAAGGTGTTATCTGCCTGAGCCAATGAATGATGGGGTGTTGCTGAGTCGCTGGTCAATGTCGACACTTCCCTACCAGCTCTTGCGGCCACGAATACGACCGCTCCGCGGAGAGAAGCCTTCATAGTGGCGCATAACGAGCTGAGCTTCGATCTGCTGGACCGTATCCATGGCCACGCCGACGACGATCAGAAGCGACGTGCCGCCGAAATAGAAGCTGACGCCGAGACCGTTCGTTACCCAGGTTGGCATCTTGTCAAAGATTCCGCCGATCAACCAGAGGTGGTTGAAGTGGATACCGCTGATCAGCAACATCGGAATGAGCGAGATGATCACCAGGTAGATGCCGCCAACCAGAGTAATGCGGGTAAGCACGTCATTGATAAAGTCAGCCGTGCGCTTGCCGGGGCGGATGCCGGGGATGAAGCCGCCGTACTTGCGCATATTGTCTGCGATGTCGTCGGGACGGAAGACAATCGAGATATAGAAGTAGGCAAAGAAGATAATAGAGACGCTATAGAGCAACACGTACCACGGCTCGCCGGGCCCGAGAGCACGGAAAAGAGGACCGAAGAACGGTGAATCATGCAGCGAGTAGCCAAAGATGCTGGCACCTGAAAACAGCAGTGGCGCGGAGAGTATCGACGCAGCGAAGATGACCGGCATCACACCGCCGGAATTGACCTTCAGTGGAAGATGGGTCGACTGGCCGCCCATCATCTTTCGACCGACGATGCGCTTGGCGTACTGCACCGGAATGCGGCGCTCCGCCTTTTCAACATAGACGATAAAGGTCACAACGGCGAGCATCCCGACGATAAGGACGAGAAGAGCGAAGGGAGTAAAGGCACCCCAGGTTCTGTCCAGCGCCTTCTGCCAGAGATCGCCGATGCCGGCAGGAAGACCGACGACGATACCGGCAAAGATTAGCAAGCTCATCCCGTTGCCAATGCCGCGCTCCGTAATTTGCTCACCCAACCACATGACGAAGCCGGTTCCGGCGGTCAGTGTCAGCACGCAGAGCGGAACGAAGAGGCCCTTGGAGATGGTGACCATCGATTCGCCGGTGGAGGTATTGGTGAGGGTCAGCGCGATGGCGAACGACTGGACAACGCCCAGTATGATCGTGACGTAGCGGGTCCACTGCGTAATCTTGCGGCGGCCCAGTTCGCCTTCCTTCTGCAGCTTCGCCAACGGCTCATAAATAACGGTGAGCAATTGGAAGATGATGGAGGCGGTGATGTACGGCATGATGCCGAGGGCGAAGACGGTCAGCTTGCGCAGGTTTCCGCCGGAGAAGAGATCGACCAGGCCGAGGGACGAACCGGCGTTCTGGTTGAAGTACTGCGCCAGCATGTCGGCATTGATGCCTGGGGTGGGGATGTGTGACCCGAGGCGATAGATGGCCAGCATGGCAAGCGTGAAGAGGACGCGTGTCCGCAGATCGGTAATGCGGAAGATGTTTGCGAATTTCTCGAACATCGGAGAGAGGACCTCGGGGTAAAACCTGCTGCGGAGTGAACCGGCAGGCAAAAGCGGATGCTCTTGCCTGCCATCGATTCTAAATGCTAACTAGCCGATGAGGATCGCCTTGCCGCCGGCCTTTTCGATTGCTTCCTGAGCGGTCTTGGAAAACTTGTGCGCGTGAACGGTAACAGCGGTCTTCAGCTCTCCATTGTTGAGCACCTTGATCAGACCCTTCTTCTTGCGCAGAAGTCCGAGAGCAACGATCTTGTCGAGTGTGAACTCGGTCTCGTTGGAGGCAGCGTTAATCTCGGCGATGCGGTCGAGGCCAAGCACCTGGTATTCGACGCGGAAGATGTTGGTAAAACCGCGCTTGGGCAGACGGCGGTGAAGGGGCATCTGGCCGCCTTCGAAGCCACGCATGAGGCTTGAACCAGAGCGCGAACCCTGACCCTTGTGGCCACGGCCCGAGGTTTTACCGATGCCGGAGCCCATACCGCGTCCGACGCGCTTCTTGTTTTCATTAGCCTTTTTAGGGGCGCGGAGATTGGAAAGATTACGAATTGCCATTGTTTCCTCGCTTAACGCCAGCCAGCTCGTTGGCTGGCCGACTCGCATTTGATTTGCCCTGTGCGGGCTTTAAACGATTGCCTCGGCGACGATCAGTTAGCCGACGACGCGGACGAGATGCGGAACCTTTGCCACCATGCCACGAATGGATGGCGTGTCTTCACGCTCGACGATCTGGTTGAGGCGGGTGAAGCCAAGGCCCTTGATGACGAGCTTATGCTTGACCGGGGTGCAGATCTTGGAACGGAAGTACTGCAGCTTGATTTTGGCGGTTGCGTTAGTATCAGCCATTGAATTAAAGCTCCTCTGAATCTTTTGAGCGAAGAGCTAAAGCTCTTCGACTGCCTTACCGCGCAAAGCGGCGACTTCGGCCTTGTTGCGAAGCTGGATGAGAGCGTCGAAGGTGGCCTTGATAACGTTGTGCGGGTTCGCGGTGCCGAGCGACTTGGTGAGCACGTTCTGCACGCCCGCCGCAGTCATAACCGCCCGAACCGTCTTGCCGGCGATGATGCCGGTACCTTCAGCGGCAGGCTTCAGCATGACCTGACCGGCGCCGAAGTGGCCCAGCACCTGGTGCGGAATCGTAGTGTCGGTGAGATTGACCTTGTGCAGGTTCTTCTTGGCCGCTTCGATCCCCTTGCGGATGGCCTGGGGAACTTCCTTGGCCTTGCCCGAACCATATCCAACCACACCTTCGCCGGGATCACCGATGACGACGAGAGCGGCGAACGACATGTTCTTACCGCCTTTGACGACCTTGGTGACGCGATTGATGGAAACGACTTCGTCCTTCAGGTTGAGCCGGTTCGCGTCGATTTTTTTCTTCATTGCCATAATGTCCTAATCCAGCTTTCTGGCGGCCGCTTGGGGCGCCTAATCCTTAGAAATCGAGTCCAGCTTCGCGAGCAGCTTCGGCGAGGGCCTTGACGCGGCCGTGATACAGATAACCACCACGGTCGAACACAATCTTCTTGATGCCCTTCTCATGCGCGCGCTGGGCGATGAGCTTGCCCACTTCGGCAGCGGCAGCAATGTTGCCGCCGTAGTTCTTCTCTTCGCCCTTCTTGCCCATCGAGGAGGCAGAAGCGATGGTGACGCCGTTGAGATCGTCGATCAACTGTGTGTAGATATGGTTGAGCGAGCGGTAGACGTTCAGACGTGGGCGCTCGGCAGTGCCGGACATCTTCTCGCGGATACGCGTGTGAACGCGCTGGCGGATGACGTTGCGTTGACGGGGATTGATCATGATTGGCTTTCCTTCCTAGTAGCGTCGCCAGAGTACTGACGACGTTCGGTCTTAGTACGGTATGCGAGACAGAGATAAGGATAACAACCCTCAGCCTCTGCCCCGCGAAGACTTTACTTCGCGCCGGTCTTGCCGACCTTCTTCTTCAGCTTCTCGCCGGTGTAACGAACGCCCTTGTTCTTATAAGGATCGGGCTTGCGAAGAGAACGCATATCGGCAGCAACCTGGCCGACCTTCTGGCGATCGATGCCGGAGACCGTAACGTGGGTCTGTTTCGGGTCGATGGCGACTTCGATGCCGGAGGGTAGAGGAAATTCAATCGGGTGCGAATAGCCAAGGGTAAAAACAACAATGTTCTTGCCCTTGAGCTCCACACGATAGCCGATGCCGACGACGTCAAGCTCTTTGGTCCATCCGGTGGTGACGCCAGTGACAGCATTGAAGACAAGTGCACGGGCGAGGCCGTGAAAGGCTGCCTGCTTGTCATTCTGGCGCTCGGCAACCAAAGTTCCGTCCTTCTGGACGAGGGTGATTCCGCCAGGAAGCATTGCGGTGACTTTTCCCTTGGGGCCTTCGACGAGAACGGTATTGCCATTGACGGTGTACTTGACACCGGCAGGCATAGGGATCGGCTTCTTGCCAATACGTGACATTGTTCAATTCCTTCTTATGGCTTGCGAGTCGCAGGCTTAACCTGTTCCACTGCAGCCGATGAGCCTAAGGCTCAAATGCAAAAACAAAAGATCTGGCTTATTTGCTTTACCAAACTTCACAGAGAATCTCGCCGCCAACACCTTCACGGCGAGCCTGGCGACCGGTCATGACACCCTTGGGGGTGGTCATGATGGAGATGCCGAGGCCACCCTGTACGCGACGAATCTCATCGCGGCCAAGGTACACGCGGCAACCGGGACGCGAGACGCGCTGTAGGTCGCGGATGACGGCTTCGTTATTCGGGCCGTACTTGAGATAAACGCGAATGACCTTCTGGCCGTTCTCTTCCGTGGGCTTGTAGTTCGCGATGTAGCCCTCTTCCTTGAGGATGCGGGCAATTTCGGCCTTGAGCTTCGAGGCAGGAACATCAAGCTTCTGGTGGCGCGCACGGATGGAGTTGCGGATGCGGGTCAGAAAGTCTGCTACTGGATCGGTGAGGTTCATTCATTCTCCTTCATCCCCCGTTCGCTCACGAGTGTCTCTCACGAGAACCAGCGGGGATGTTTGTTGCGGTAAAGCTTCCAGACTTCTGCACTCTGAGTCGAAGCTCGAATGAGGTCTCTGGAAGGAACGTGCGGCACAGGGCCGAACGCGAGTAGATAAATTTATTCTACCAGCTTGACTTGACGACGCCCGGAATCTCTCCCTTGAGCGCAAGGTTGCGGAAACAGAGACGGCAGACACCAAACTTGCGCAGGAACGCGCGTGGGCGGCCGCAGAGCTGGCAGCGGTTGTGCTGGCGGGACTTGAACTTCGGTTTTCTTGCGTCTTTGACGCGCTTTGCGGTGGTTGCCATGATTTACTCTCTATCCTTACTACAAACTTGTTTGAGGCCCATGAGCCCGGCTACGTGCTGCTTACGCCCCAACGCGGAAAGGCATTCCAAACCCCTTCAGCAGAGCGCGGGCGCCATTGTCGTCCTTTGCCGTCGTGACGATGGTGACGTTCATGCCCTTGAGCTTATCGACCTTCGCATAGTCGATTTCGGCGAAGATGAGCTGATCACGCAGACCGAGAGTGTAGTTACCACGGCCATCGAAGCTCTTCGAGGAGACGCCACGGAAGTCGCGGACGCGGGGAAGCGCGATCGAGACGAGGCGGTCAAGGAACTCGTACATATTGTCGCCACGCAGCGTGACCATCGCACCAATAGGCATGCCCTCGCGCACCTTGAAGGCGGCAATGGACTTCTTGGCTTTAGTGGTCACAGGCTTCTGGCCTGCGATAGAAGCGAGATCAGCAATCAGGGGATCCATGATCTTGACGTTCTGCGTCGCTTCGCCGAGACCCATGTTGATGACGATCTTCTCAAGCTTCGGAATCGCCAT
>NZ_DATKQC010000246.1:0-4717 GCF_035532915.1 Edaphobacter sp. | reverse complement strand
TCCCAAAACGCAGTTGTCTTCTTCACAGCCCTTCTTCTCTGTCAGCCAGAACCGCTTGAATTGCCTTGTTGCCTGCAACGGTTCCCGTGGGGATCTTTAAAAGCCGTTTTACATCAAGCTTTACCTTGGGAAGACGCATTCTCCCCGCTGCGACCAGGACGAGTTCCTGATCGTCGGCGCCTTCGGCTGACAACGGAACCAATTTCGCTATGGGGAGATTACGGTCCCGAATCACAACTTCCTCGCCGCCCCTGGCGAATGTGAGGTATTTGCTCAGCTGGTTCTTCAGTTCTGCCACATTGACGCTGCGCATCCGGTCCTCCGCATTATGGCTATTATAGCCATGAACAACCTCGGATGGAAGAGCCGCTTCGTGGCGTCTTAAGTTAGGTCCGCTCACAAGGGCGTGAATTGGGGGAGCATGAGAGCCAGAGGCGCGATCCCTTCTCTCGAAGGTTAGACCTCGCGGCCAGCTTGCCGCGTACTGCTATGACATCTTTCTGCTGACCGAAAACTCAACCGTGCTGCTGTGGCTCCCGAGGTCCCGCGTTCATTGTGAGAGATGCTCGGATCGAGCACTTCTTCTATCCCGTTTTCCCTCCAGATAAAAACGCCGAGGATGTGCTCAGCTGGCTTAAGTCGCCCTCGTTCGCCAAGTAACCTTTTTTCACTTTCCACGCAGTCTGATACGATTTCTCGACGGCGCCTGGCTTCAGGTATCCTGAAAGCGAGACCGCTCGGTCGTCAGATGCAGGCGCGTAACAGCATAAGCGGACCTGCGACGCGATTTCGCGCACCGCCACGGGAGACGTAATTGGAGTTACGACAACCACTAATTGGCCTCGCCCTAGCCGTAGCATTACTGCTCCAGAGTCCGTCGACGAAAAGCTCTCCGTCATCGCCGAAACGCCACCGGATCAGCGTGAATTTCGAGTACGACTTCTCCCGGATGCAGGGGTGCCCTGTCAAAGGATCTGCGCTGTGCGTGAAGCAGTTCGATGTCTACAATCTCACCGATACCGGCCAGCGACTTTTTCTCTTTTCGATTCCAGCGCCCGCCGGCGCGAAGGAAAAAAGGAAAAATATCACCGACACCAGCAAACCTCTGGTGTTTGCACCCGGCAAGCACTTGATCGGCGTCTCAGCCGTCACTAATCATGGCGCACAATCCGACCCGCGCGCATGCTCGATCATGATCGATATCACGCCTTAGAGCGGAACGCATCCGAGAAAACCGTCGCAACGTTCCCGGCACGCAAGTGTGTGAACGGCTAAAGGCGAGCCTCCTCGGCTCACTCATCCGCGCCTACAAATTTGTCTTGCTCGCATCCCAAACGACACAAAAGTGTCCGAGAATTTATTCTGGATGGCTCGCGATTTTGCGAGAGTTAAACAAAATTGTTCCGGGTGGCCGCCGAACGCGACAAGAATGTCGCAAATCACTGATGATCCGCTCCGCTCAGCGCCGACTCAGCTTGAAAAAGCGCAATAAAGATGGGCATTTCCAAGCCGGAGGGTGATTGGCCTTCTGTGTGCAATGTGTCACTGCGACCGAAAATCTCGGCAGTGACGCAGAAACCTTAGGGGGTCTCATGGGCAATACTCTTACGAGTTATGAAGAGACAATTAAAAAGACACACGCGCGGCTGAAAACCAACGCCTTGAATTTCTGGGAAGTTCTGGCCCAAGTGGTCGCGCTGATTTCCCCGAGCATGACCGCTGCCTGGATCGTGCCGCTGATGTTCGGTACCGCGGGAACAGCGGGATGGCTATGCTATTTGTTCGGCACGATTATGCTGCTGTTCGTCGCCATCAGCCTGAACCAATTTTCGAAGCGGTACACATCGGCTGGGAGCATGTACGCGTAGACGGTGAAGGGCCTGGGGCCGAAGGCGGGCGGCGTATCCGGCTGGTCGCTGATCTGGGCGTACCTGTTCATCGGAATCGCGGGCGTCACTGGATTTACCCATTTCGCCACGAAGTTATTGCATCTGACGGGTGCGAAGGGCTACTTGTCGCATCCCTGGATCACGTTATTTGCGCTTTGCGTTGGCGCGGCCTGGCTGCTGGCGTACATGGACATCGGCAGGAAACCACGCGTCGATCGATCCCCGGAAGAGAAGTGGCAGATCGTGCAGGAAGGCATCAAGAGCGGGAACGTCTCGGAGACGTGTCGGCGTCACGGGATCGCTCCGAATCTGTTCTATCGCTGGAAGGATGAAGCCGAGCAGGGAGCCAAGGCAGCGCTTGGGGGGAGAAGCGCTGCCGCGGCCGAGACCGAAAAGGACCATGGCATCCGGCAGTTGGAGAGAACGCTGGGGCGGAAGTCGCTGGAGATCGAAATCCTAAAAAACGTCGTGGGGGAGTGAACTGCGGTGAGGTTCACTCCCAGGCGCGGGAGTTGGTGGCGCAGGGCCACACGGCCATGCTGGTAGCGGCGACCCTGGCCATCAGCCGGTCGAGTCTGTACTACCGGAAGAAACCACGAGGCAGCCGGGCCGACCGCACCTACGACGAACAGATCGTCGTGGCGTGCGGGGAAAAACCCGCGTACGGATATCGCCGCGTGGCTTGGTGGCTGCGAAGAAAAGAAAACCTTCCGGTGAATCGCAAACGGGTCCTGCGGGTGATGCGAGAACGTGGGTTGCTGGTACGCTCGCGGCGTCTTCGTGCTCGTCGCCGGAAAGAGTGGGGCCGTGTGGAAGCAGCCGGGCCGAATCAGATCTGGCAGTCGGACATGACCAAGATCTGGGCGGGGCCGGCAGGCAGTGGGCTGGGCGTACCTGGTGTGCGTGATCGACTGCTGCACGCGGGAAATCGTGGGCTGGAATCTCTCGCACCGTTGCCGAACCTAAGATGCACTGGCTGCCCGAGGGCAGCCGTGAAGCGAACGTGACGCTGACCACCGACAATGGAACGCAGTTCACTTCTTCGCGCTTCCTGGAGACGTTAGGGAGGCTCGGCATCACGCACCGGAGGTCGGCGTATCATCACCCGGAAGGCAACAGCTAAAGCGAACGGTTCCACCGCAGCTTGAAGGAAGAGGAAGTCTGGACGGCGGAGTATCGGAGCTTGGAAGAAGCGCGAACCTCGATCGCTCGTTGGATCGAGGAGTACAACTTGGTTTCATACTGCCCCACCTCGCTATGTAGTTGAGAACAGGCTCTGATGCAGTTCGGAATCAAGTATTGCGGGTTGACGTCTTCCTGCTCCTACTCGGTTTTTTAATTTCTGGGCTGCTTTGCCTTGCAAGGCACCTCTGCTTATCACCCATGGTCCATCCGCAAAAGGATGATCGGCGGAGATATCGCCGCGATCGATGGCGAGCCGGAGAGTTCTCGGACTGATCTCGAGCAGAGCGGCGGCATCGGTCAAGTTCATCCAGGATCGTGATTGCTGCTCATCTGACTTGTAACAAGGGATGCGATGATGACTGCGCAGTGTGGTGACTCTCTCTCGCGTCCAGCGATTCCCACGGCCGGTAAGATGCCCATTACGGTTGAGAACGCCAGCGATGAGGTCGTCGCTGCAGATACCCGCCAGGACCACAACGCCTTCTATCAACTCGCGCGATGTCTGCGTGCTGCACTGGCCACGACGCCGGCGAGGGAGGCGCAGTTCGGTATGTGCGCCACCCTTCCAGTGCAGGATGAGAATCAGTTCGCCTGCTGGACCATCCACGTCTACCAGAACTTCCTCGATCAGCGTCCGGACAATGCGTTTTTTCAATCGCACACTGGTAGCTCGATCGGTCCAAATGGTCTCCAGCTGTTGGGAGAGTTGGTGAAGATCCTCAAGAGAAGGGGTTGGAGCTGGATCGATCGCAGCGCCGTGCTGCTCGATGCGCGCTTCGATCTCCCGTACGTGTTGCAAGGCTAGGTTCCACCGGCGTTCCAACTCCGCCGTAACCAGACGGTTCTCTGGATCTGCCGCATCAAACTGGCGTTGCGCCCGCTCCGCCGCATAACGCGCTGCTTCCAGATCGCGGTGCAGAGCGTCCAAAATGTCGTCTCGTTGGCGACTCAACTCTTCTTTGGCTAGTATAGAAGCTTCGACCGCTGCGGGTTGGACCACGCGTAGGACCTCTCTGCCGATTGCTTCGTCCACGCTGATGCCGCCGAAGGCAATGCAACGCGGTTCGCCATTATCGAGCCAGCCGCGCATGCAAGAATAACGCAGCACATCGTGGCCGCTCCCTGTGTATCGCACCGTGAGCTTACGTCCGCAGCGCGAGCATCGCAAGAGTCCCGTTAGCAATGCTTGCCCATTTTTTGCTGCGCCAGGTTGCTGTTCCCCTGGGGTGTTCGCACGGATGGCGGCTGTAATGCGCTCGAATTCTTCCCAGCTCACATAGCCTTCATGTGCACCCGGGATGAGAGACAGCCACTGTTCCCTGGGCTTGCGGCGGCAGAGACGGCGTGGTTTTCCATCATCATAGCGGATCAGTTGTTCGGTCTTGCCATAGGTATACGCCCCTCCGTAAACGGGGCTGGTTAGCATGCGATGCATGGAGCGATAGACGGGCCGCTTCCAGCAAGTCGCTCCTCTCTCATTACGTGTGGGCACCTGGAGGCCATGCTCCAGAAACCACAGCAAGGTCTGTCGCACCGTACCCAACTCCACGAATTTGCGAAAGATGAGAAGGATGGCCTGTTGCACGCGCAAATCAGGATCTTTTTCCAGACGTTGGTCTTCCGTCTTGATGTAGCCAACCGGT
>NZ_DATKQC010000245.1:0-16253 GCF_035532915.1 Edaphobacter sp. | reverse complement strand
CTTGCAGTTAAAAGATTACCTTTAGTGCGGCCTGAATTTGACGCGCACCGGTGGTGAAGTCGTTCTGTCCTAGCTGCGATTGCGAGATGCCGAAGGTGGGGGAGGAGATGGTCAACGAAGGTTGCGGCGGAGAGGCGAGGTTGGGGTGGTTGAAGACGTTGTAGCTCTCGGCGCGGAAGACGAGCTTGACCTGCTCGTGCAAGGTTTGCGTCTTTTGCAGGACGACGTCGGTGTTGATGAAGCCGGGGCCGTAGAACTTGTTGCGATGGATGGAGAGGTTTTCGCCGTAGGGCTCGTTGGTGAAGGCGGCGGCGGAGGGGCCGGTGATCTTACCCGCTGCGACGATGGTTCCGCGATGCGAGGGGTAGGGGGCTCCGATGAGCTGTGGCCGGTCTGCGGCGTCGGTGTGGAGGCTGTCGGTGGTGCCACGGAGATCGAAGGGAAGTCCGCTTTGCGCCTGCTGGATGCCGGAGATCTCGATGCCTTCGAAGAGGTGGCCGACTAAGCCGCTGCTGAGGTGCGTGGTGCCGATGCCGATGGGCAGGCTGTAGGTGGCGGCGACGGTGCCGCGGTTGCGAACGTCGAAGTCGGAGTTGCCGTACTCGGGACCGAGGTTGAAGCTGTTGCGCGGGAAGAAGGAGTCGCCTGCACCGGGTTTGATGGGGTCGCTGCCGTTATCGAGCGAGTGCGACCAGGTGTAGCTGCCGGTGAGGGTGAGGCGTCCGATCTGGCCTGAGAGCCGGGCCTGCAGGGCGTTGTAGTTGCCGCTGGCGACCGAGGTCTCGAAGGCTTCGTGGTAGAAGGCGTTGTTGTTGACCATGGGGCCGAAGCGGGTGCCGTTGGCGTCGGTGCCGCCGGTATAGAGCGCGTTGAAGGTGAGGGCATCGGGGAGGACACCGGCGGCGATGGCTGCCTGAACGAGATTGGGTTGGGGCGGGGCTCCGTCGAGGGCGCGGAGAGCGTGCGTGGTGTGGCTGCCGACGTAGTTCACTTCGAGCGTTAGGTTGTTGCGGAGCAGATGCTGAATGCCGAGGTTGTAGGTCTGGTTGGTCGGCATCTTGAGGTGGGGATCGATGACGACGGGTGCTCTAAGAAACTGGCCATTGGCGATATTTGCAGATGGGGTGAGTTCGCCGGGGAAGGGGAGGTTGGAGACGGTTGGGGTGTCGGGGGTTCCGTCGAAGGGGTAGTCGTTGGTCTGGGCCTGATAGGGAGGATTCGATTTTGCGCTGCCGAAGAGGTTGTCGAAGACGCGATCGTGGAAGATGCCGAAGCCGCCGCGAATGGCGGTTCTGCCGTCGCCGTTGAGATCGTAGGCGAAGCCGACGCGCGGCTCGATCAGCCCCGAATTGTTGGCGTAAAGCTGACGCCCGGTTCCGGGGCCGACGGAGGTGAAGGTGAAGTATCCGGCGGGCGGTACGGCGGCGGAGGCGTCGCCGTAGAAGTTGGCGAGGTCGCCGTCCTTCTCGTAGGGAACACCGTTGAAGGCGTAGCGGAGGCCGAGGATGGCGGTGAATCGCGAGTTGACCTTCCAGGTGTCCTGCGCGAAGAGTGCGCCCTCGTGCTGGCGGAAGCGGGAGACATCGTTGGCGCGGCGGACTCCGGCGCGGGTGAAGAACTGGTTCTCGGAGGAGTTGGCGACGGCTCCCTGCGCGCCCCAGATGAGGTCTTCGAAGCCCCGCACACTGGGCGAGCTGTGGCTGCCGTAGAAGCTGTAGGAGGGGTAGCCGAAGATGGTGAAGTTATCGAGCAACAGAGTGTTGCGTGAGCTGAAGTTGTCGAAGTTGTTGTCCTTGACGCTGCGGTACTCGCCGCCGAATTTGAGAGAATGCGCGCCACGGGTGTAGGTGAAGGTATCGGCGAAGAGGATGGTCGAGCTAAGCCGCGCCTGGGCGTTGCTGTCGCCGAGCACGGCACAGCCGAAGGTGAAGAAATAGGGGATGTTGATGTCGCGGCCATTGCCGAAGGTATCGGTGCCGGTGAGAGCGTCGATGGCTGCGTGGTTGCAGAAGTCGCCGCTATTGCTCTGGTTATAGCCGCCGCGGACGAGATTGGTGGCGTGGGCGGAGAGCGAAGAAGCGATGGAGATGACACCGTTATGTGCGGTGCTGATGCTGCTGAAGTTGCCGTAGCCGGGCAGGACTTCGTCGTGGAGCGGATCGCTCTCGGCGGCGTGGCCGTAGATGTAGCGCACAGTCAGTTGATGTTTGTTGGTCAGCTTCTGGTCGAAGCGTCCGGTGAGGTTGTAGGAGTTCAAATTGTCTGGTGAGGGGAAGAAGTAGGTGGTGCTGACGCCGTCGCCGTTATCGGCCTGACCGACGGGGGCGAGATTGAGGATTTTGGCTATGAGAGGGTTCTGGGGAAGGCCGGAGAGGTTGTCGGAGTTGGTGATTGGATCGGCGGTGAGATCGACCGGTGTCTGGCTGCCTCCGATGGGGTCGGTGTAGGTGAACTTTCCGGTTCTGAAGGCGGCGGTCGGGGTGGTCTGATGCTCTGTGCGGGTTGTGCGGAAGCGCTGGGCCTCGCCGTTGAGAAAGAAGAAGGTGCGGTCCTTCCAGACGGGGCCGCCGAGGGAGGCACCGAAGTCGTTGCGGACGTAGGGATCCTGCGGGCCGTTTTCTTTTTTGTTGAAGAAGTCGCGCGCGCCGAGTGCGTTGTAGCGACCGAACTCGTAGACGCTGCCGTGAATGGCATTGCTGCCCCCACGGGTGACGACATCGATGATGGCTCCGGTGTTGCGTCCGAACTCGGCGTCGAAGTTGTTGGTGATAACGCGGAATTCCTGCGTCGAGTCGGGATTGGCTGCCGAGATGCCTCCCTGGCCGCCGGGAACGGAGGTGTCGTTGTTGTCGGCGCCGTCGAGCATGAAATTGTTGTTGCGGTCGCGCTGGCCGTTGACGGAAAAGCCGCCTACGTTATTTGTGGCGGTGACGACTCCGGGGGCCAGGAGAACTAACTGGTAGGGGTCGCGCAGAATGAGAGGCAGGTCATTGATCTGCCTGGCGTCGACGACGGTCGAGAGCTGGAAGCTATCGGTTTCGACGGGAGCGGTCGCGACGTCCTGCACATCGACCGAGGTGGTTGCGCCGGCCACCGAGAGGGTGAAGTTGAGAGGAAGCGTAGCTGCGATGTTGAGGACGACGTTTCCGCGGGCGAGCGTCTGGAAGCCGGGTGCGGAGACGGAGACGGTATAGATCGAAGGAGGAAGGGCGGCGAAGTTGTAGAGACCTGCCGATGTGGTGATCGCCTTGCGCGTGAGGCCCGTCGAGCCGGATGTTGCGATAACGGTCGCGTTCGACACCACGGCTCCAGCCGGGTCAAAGACCTGGCCGGTAACGCTGCCGGTCTGCGCGAATCCAACTCCAGCCATGGCAGCGAGTGCCAATAGCGCGGTACACATGCTTGCTAGACGCATGAACAAACTCCTGGATCAAAACCGCAATATTATTCTTCAGTGATTCCTGGATCGAAGCCACGCCGCCTTAACTGAATCAGGACAGGGAGAGACTGACTCGCTGGCGTGGAGTTGGCGGAGAAGGAGCCCGTTAGAACTTGTTGGATCGCGGTGAAAGATCGGCCATGCTGAAAATAATCAGCCTATCTCTACAAAAATGAATCGGCCTATCTATATATCTGTTTAGCCATGACTCTGTATATCTGCTAAGCCATGCCTCTTGTTTCTGGGGAATCAGAGTCATGGAAATCCATGGAATAAAAATTGACGGATCTTTCAAGTCTGAACTCTAAGGTAATTTCGAACGGGCGTATAGGCTTATAAGAGCAAGAGCCATAGATGCTTAACAGCATCATTGGTTTTGGTTATCCCTGTTATCCCCCCTTTGGGGGATGGGAGAGTTCTACTTGTTCTCTATTCTCGCTTAGTGGACTCGTCGTAGACCCGTATGTCTTGAGCCCATAAAAGTAAAGTCAGCCGGACGGCTGCGCGATGGCGTGGGCGAAGTTTCTGAGATGAGTTATGAGTTGCTTTCCGGGGCCGATCGGGTGGGCGATGTGCTGAAGACCATCGTTTGAAGTGGAATCAGAGTGATGTCGATGCGGGTGGAAGAGGGCATGGCTGGGTTGCCAGTTACCGGTTACGGTGTTGTGATGAAGCTGAGACATTTTGAGAATTGTAATGCTGCGAATGGCATAAGCGATTCGAGGAGAGTGATTTGGGCACGACTGATCTATGAGTAGGGAAGAGAGCTTTCAGAGCATCGCACCAGTGGCCAGGAATTGGGATGAACGGACGGCGATCACGCTGACAAACGGCCTGGTGGAATTGACGTTGCTGCCGGGAGGCGGCCATCTCGCCCATTGGGGCTTTGCCGGGGAGCATGGGCCATCGCGGGAGAATGTGCTCTGGGAGGCGCCCTGGAAGACCGCCGATCCGGGATCTCCCGCCCACGCGGCCATTGCAGCATCGTTTCATGACGAAGAGGCGGGAAGATATCTGGCTTCGTATACAGGGCATGTGCTCTGCCTCGATGGCTTTGGCGCACCCAGCGCAGCGGATGCGGCCAAGGGGGTTTCGCTGCATGGCGAGGCCCCGACGGCAACGTGGGAATTCACCACAGAGCAGGAGAACAAGGCCTCTGGCAGTGCGGAGTTGCCGGTGGCGGGTTTGCGCGTGGAGCGCGAGTTTTTATTGGCGGCGGGGGAGAGCGTGTTGCGGGTGGACGAACGGGTGACGAACCTTCGAGCGGCGGAGCGTCCGCTGCATTGGGTGCAGCATTCGACCTTCGGCTCTCCATTGTTTACCTCGGGCAAGGGACGTGCGACTGCGTCTGTGGAGAAGGGGGTGACTCTGCCGCGCGACTACGATGGTCCCAATCTGCTGGCGTGCGACAAGACGTTTTCATGGCCGTATGCTCCGGGGGCCAACGGCGAAAGCATCGATCTGCGTGAGCTTTTTGGGAAGTGCGGCACGGGATTTGTGGCGGCTACGCAGCAGGCAGCCGGGCGGGAGCATGGTTTTGTCGCGCTGTGCCATGCAGAGATTGGGCTGGCTGTCGGTTATGTGTTTCGCGTCGAGGACTTTCCCTGGGTGACGCTGTGGGAGGAGAACCACGCTCGGGATGCGGCGCCCTGGCTTGGGCGGGTGGAGGCGCGGGGCATGGAGTTCGGTACGACGCCGATTCCGCTGGGCAACGAGGCGGTCGATGCGCGAGGCCCATTGTTCGGACGGGAGACCTCACGCAGGATCGGAGGGCATGAGACGCTGCGGGCTCCGTGGCTGCTGTTTGTGGCCGAGGTTCCGCAGGGGTGGCGGGAGATCGAAGAGGTGCGCGTTGAGGCCGATGAGATCGTGCTGATGTATGAGGGCGAGAGTGTACGGGTGAGAGTGGGGGGCGCGGCTGCGTTTCTAGAGGCGAAGATCAAGTAGCGTCTTCGGCTGTGTCTTTAGGCGGAACTGGCTTGTGTCAGCGCGCTTTGCGAGACTGTAATCAGAGAGTGTCTTGCGGGGGCAGCGTGGCTGGCGTGTGGGCGGGAGATTGGCGGGAGTGGATTCAGGCGGAGGCCGTCGAAGGTGGCTTTGATACCGCCGGGGTTGCTCCTGTGTATGGCGCGGAGAGCGAGGCTGGCCGGGTCGATGCCGAACGGTTTGCGGGTTGGGTGGAGGCGGGCCGCGCCGGAGAGATGGAATACCTGAAGCGCCGGAACGAGCAGGGGGTATTGCTGCGCAGCGGGGTTGAGGTGGCGATGCCGTGGGCGCGGTCGGTTGTGGTTTGCGCGGTGAACTACAACGGGGACGAACCGCTCTCAATTGTTCCAGCGGAAGAGGGAACGGGCTGGATCGCCCGCTATGCGTGGAGCGGACGCACGGGGGAGGAGGGGAAGCTCGCTCCTTCGGACTATCACGATGAGATGCTGGTCAGGCTGCGACGGGTGGAGGCGGCGTTGCACGAGAGATATGCGTGCGAGACGAAGTGCTATGTCGATACCGGGCCGCTGGTGGAGCGGGCTGCTGCGGCAAAGGCCGGGGTGGGATGGATTGGCAAGAATGCCTGCGTACTGAACCAGGGATTGGGATCGTGGTTGCTGCTGGGAGTAATTGTGACCTCGCTGGAGGTGGCTGAGGGCGAAGAGTTGCAGATCGCGGCGGACCGGTGCGGGAGCTGTACGCGTTGCATCGATGCCTGTCCTACGGACGCGCTGGTGAGGCCGCGGGAGATGGACGCTTCGCGGTGCATTGCTTACCTGACGATCGAGAAGAAGGGAGCGATCGCGGAGGAGCTTCGCGAGGCGATGGGACGGCAGGTCTTTGGGTGCGATATCTGCCAGGATGTGTGCCCGTGGAACAGAAAGGCTCCGGTGGCGGCGAGGGAAGGGATGCTGACGCGGAGGGAGATGGTGAATCCGGCGCTGGAATGGCTGGCGGGGATGGACGCGGCGGAGTTTCGGCGGTGGTTCAAGGGGTCTCCTTTGGAGCGGACACGGAAGAAGCGGTTGCACCGGAATGTGGCGATTGCCATGGGCAACAGCGGGGAGGCGCGGTTTGTGCCGCAATTGGAGGCATGGAGCACGGGCGAGGACGAGGTGTTGGCTGAGAGTGCGCGGTGGGCGCTGGGAAGGATTCGCGGGCTAAAAGAAGAGAGGAAAGCCTCTGTGGGGCTCTGCTAGCATCGAATGCAGCAATAGCTGATTTTTCCGCTGATGCAACTTTGCTATGGCCCCTAGCGTACCCGATAAGACCGTTTCGCCTGAACTGCCTGCCGAGACCGAGCAGGCAAAGTCAGATCTGTTGCCGAAGCCGATTGAAGAGGTGCGGCCAGTCGTGGCCAAAAGTGGCTTCTGGGCGCAGATCGTTGCGCTGTTTCGCTACCTGACGCGGACGGAGGTGCATACCTATGCGTTCAGCGTGGCGGCAAATGCGATTTTGTCGCTGTTTCCGTTTATTGTGCTATTGCTGACCGTGTCGCGTGTAGTATTCCACTCCCGGTCGATGGAGACGGTGGTGGGCGAGATGATGAAAAGCTTTCTGCCGACCGGACAGGACTTTGTGATGCGCAATATGCAGCTTCTGGCGCATCCGCATAAGCGGACGGAGGTGTTCTCGCTGGTGATGCTGCTGATTACCTCGACCGGAGTATTTCTGCCGCTGGAGGTGGCCTTAAATAATGTCTGGGGAGTGAAGGAGAACCGCAGCTATCTGCGAAATCAGGCAGTCTCGGCTGGCCTGGCATTTGGAGTAGGCGTTCTGGCGATGTTGTCGGTCGCGTTTACCGCGGCGCAGAAGACGGTGCTGGCGTGGGTTTTCTTTGGACATACGCAGAATATGGTGTTCAACTTTTTTGCGTTCAGCTTTATGAAGATTTGTGCCGGGATTGCAAGCGTTCTTCTGTTCTTTCTGATCTATTGGGTGCTGCCTAACCGTAAGATTCCGGCACGGGCTGTGCTGCCGACTGCGATTGTGACTGGACTGCTTTGGGAGGGCGCGAAGTATCTTTATATGCGGGCTCTGCCGTGGCTGGATTTTCAGTCGGTGTACGGGCCGTTTTATATTTCAGTGGGCCTGATGATGTGGGCCTTTCTGTCGGGACTGTTGTTGTTGGCAGGAGCGCATTTTTCGGCGACCCGGTATGCGCTGTGGCAGACCCGGCAAGAGGCACTAAGAGGGAAGCAGTGATGCAGGATGCTTTGAGATCTCGGCTGAAAGGATGGGTAAAGAAGCCGCCGACCGGATTGACGGGTGCCGCGTTCTGGCTGGCTCTGTGGTTTTGCGTGCTGCTGGTATTGCGGCTGCTGCCCGGTGGGTGGGGAACGTTCTTCAACTTGACGGAGATCTTTGTTGGAATCGCTCTGGTGTCAGTCGCGGTGCCGCTGATCTTTCAGACGGTGCGGCGGCGAATGCTGTGGAGCCTGCGCAATAAGCTGGTGCTCACCTATCTGCTGATCGGGCTGGCTCCTGTGGTGCTGGTGGTGACGCTGGTGCTGATTTCGTCCTACATCGCGGCCGGGCAATTTGCGATTCACCTGGTGGATTCGCGTCTCCAGGCGGAATTGAGCCAGATGGCCGGAGCCAATGCACATCGCGCTGACCTGATCGTCCAGGTGCTGGGCGGTAAGCCGTCAGCGGAGGAGATGGAGGAGCAGGACAGCGCGGTCAACCGGCTGGATGAGTCGAAGATGCGGCTGCATCCGTCGACCAAGGCGTACCTCAATGGAGCGCCAATTGCGTTAGACCCGATCAGCGAGAAGACCCCGCTGGGGTTGCCCCCATGGGCAGCAGAGCTGAAAGGGGGAGAGTTCCAGAACCTGGTGCTGGATGGCGGAGAGCTGTATCTCGTTGTCGTTCACCAGCGACGGCTGGGTGATGGACGAATGTTCAGCCTGGTGAGCAGCATGCCGGTGGATGGCGAGTTGATGAACCTGATCGCCGATGGGTTGGGGCGTGCCATGCTGTTTCCGGAGAGATTGGGCAATCTTGCCGAAGAAAAACGGGTTGCCGAAGCCGACGGGAAGAGGGTTGCTTCACCATTGGGGATGCCTTCGGGACGCAGGTCGGAGAACACAAGCGGGATTGCGGGTGGCACCGAGCCTCGTGCAGTGAGCCTGTTGGACGTTCGCGTGCGGTTTTTATCGACGACATCGATCAGGGATTGGGGTTCAGGCGATCGCGATAGCATTCTGATCGAGGTGGATTCGCGGCCCACGCTGCTGTACCGTCGGCTCTTTGGAGCGTCGCTGGGCGGCGTCATCACAACCGGGATTCGTGATGGATTGATTGTGCTCTGCATCGTATTCGCCCTGATTGAGCTGCTGGCACTCTATATGGCGATTCGCCTGAGCCGGACGATTACCGCTTCCGTCGCCGATTTATATGAGGCCACCCATGCGGTTGACCGCGGAGAGCTCGGTCACCGGATCGGGGTGAACCGGAGCGACCAGCTTGCGGAGTTGAGCCGATCGTTCAATACCATGACAGGATCGCTGCAGCGGCTGCTGGAGGAGCAGAAGGAGAAAGAGCGTCTGCAGAACGAGATCTCGATCGCTCAGGAGGTACAGGCGAACCTGTTTCCGCACCATGTCTCGAACCTGGGGAGCCTGGAACTGCATGGGGTCTGCCGTCCGGCGCGGTCGGTGAGCGGTGATTACTATGACTTTCTCGTCTTCCATCAAGAGGCGAATGAAGGTGTGCCCTCGCGCCGGGAGACGGGAGTCGGCATCGCGATTGGCGATATCAGCGGGAAGGGAATTTCGGCGGCGCTGTTGATGGCGACCCTGCACTCGGCTGTACGGGCTTATCGTTTTGCGAGTGAGGAATTGATCTACAGCGAGACGAGTTGGGCGGGTCTGATGGCCAGCCGCGAAGAGCGCGGAGGCGATTGCGACGAGCTGTTCGAGTCGCCGGGGCGGATTCTTTCGCTGCTGAATCGGCACCTCTACCGAAGTACGCAGCCTGAGAAGTACGCGACGTTATTCCTGGCGCACTATGACGCGGCTTCGGCCATGCTGACGTACTCGAATGCGGGGCAGTTGCCGCCGCTGGTGCTAGGGCGCGACGGAGCAATTCGCAGGCTCGACCAGGGAGGCACAGTCGTCGGGTTGATGGACGGGATGCACTATGAGGAAGACCGTTTTCAGATGCGTTCGGGCGACATCATGGTGGCCTACTCCGATGGCGTGACCGAGCCCGAGAATGACTTCGGCGAGTTTGGAGAAGAGCGTTTGATGGACGTTGTGCGGCGCTATCGCGATGAGCCGCTGCATGTGATTTCGACGAAGGTGATGCAGGCGCTGGACGCGTGGATCGGGGCTGAGGAACAGCCGGACGATATTACCCTGGTGCTTGCCCGGCAGACATAGGCGTTGCGTTCTTACCATCAAATATGATGAAATAAGTATTCAATATTGGAGGAAGCTATGGCAGCCGCACTCGTCATTCCTCACATCGCCGGATACGCCTTCGATGTCTCCCCGGACCTCTCCAGTCCTACTACGCGTGAACGTCTGAGTCCCGCTGCAATTACGGGCTTTCTGCGCATCATGGAAAAGTGGGAGATCAAAGATCCGGATGCGCGGCAACTGCTGGGGGGAATCTCTTCCGGCTCTTATTACGGGCTGAAAAAGGAACCGAAGCACCGAACGCTTGATCAGGATGCGCTTACGCGTATCTCGCTTCTGCTGGGGATATTCAAGGCGCTGAATATTCTCTATAGCACGTCGCTTGCGGATGCGTGGATGAAGCTGCCGAACAGCAACTCGATGTTTCGAGGGATGACGCCTTTGGCCTACATGATTCAGCGGGGACAGCCGGGAATGCTGCATGTGCGTCAACTGCTCGACGCTCGACGCGGTGGGCAATGATTCCGGCGGTCGCCGATCTCGATCTTGCCGATACGCATCGCCTAATTCCGTCGAAGTACAGTGCGAGTGGCACGGTGCTGTCGAGGCTTACGGAAGACGACACTCTTCTTAGTGACCTGATCGAGCTGGACGGCGCGACGAACGAGCGTCTCCTCGGGGAGGAGGGATTGCTGCCCGGCATTAGCGTTCATGAGCTGGTTTACGGAGTGAGCTATGCCCATATCGTCAATGCTGCGTTTACCCACGCGGGGCCGACTGGCGGGCGTTTCAACAACAGCGAGCGCGGGGCGTGGTACTGCGGAGTCGAGCTCGAAACCTCGATTACAGAGATTGTGTTCCACAAGCTGAGGCAGCTTGAGGAGGTCGATTGGCAGGAGGAAGAGGTCTCTACGTTCGACGACTATCTTGCGGACTTCACCGCACGGATGCAGGACCTTCGAGCGCCCAAGCCGCAGTATCGGCGATTTCTGAAGGCTGGCCCGATCCCCGATTGCTATGCAGACTCCCAACAACTTGCCGCGGTGTTGCTGGCGCAGCAGTCGAACGGAATTATCTACCCCAGTGTGAGGAAGAAGGACGGCAATTGCATCGTCTGCTTCAGGCCGACACTGGTTTACAACGTGCGGGAGGGCGCTCGGCTTGAATTTCGCCTGCGGGCGGGAAGAGAGTTTTCGCTGAGCGATGTTCGTGAGATAAAGCCGCGGAAGCGGTAGGATGGAGCGGAACGAAAGGGAGACAGATTGAGCGTCGGGGAAAACTTTTCTGCTTGGAGTCAGGTCGCTGCGAAGTTTGTGGCTGTGTTTCGGAAGCACTTTGTTAGCGTTGGAAGCTGCCTTGCACTGCTTGGAGCTTTTTGTGTTGTGCCGATTTACCTGATGCCGGGATATAGCGGTATTGTTCAGGCCGCGTCTGATAGCGCTCCCATCTACAAACAGGCAAATGCGCCGATTGAGGTGCGCATCCGTGACCTGATGCATCGCATGACGCCTGCAGAAAAGGTTAGGCAACTCGATCTCTACGCTGGTGCGCCGGCCTTGATGAGCAGACACACCGATGAGACTCACGCCGCCAAAGATGCGGTGTTTTTGCCGGAGAAGGCGGAGGCGCTGTGGGGCGATCTGGGGGTGGGCGGCATCCACGATCTGAACCCGACGCCGGAGCAGTCGAACACGATTCAGCGATGGGTGATCGCGCATAACCGATTGGGGATTCCAGCACTGTTTATCGAGGAAGGACTGCATGGTTTTGATACAGGCACGGTCTTTCCTGCGCCGATCAATCTTGCCGCAACCTTTGATCCTGAACTGGCGCAGCAGACCGGTGCTGCCATCGCGGCGGAGGCACGGGCGACGGGCGTGGGTATGATTTTGGCGCCTGTACTTGACCTTGCGCGCGAGCCGCGTTGGGGACGGGTGGAAGAGGACTTTGGCGAAGATCCGTATCTCACCGGACAGATGGGGCTTGGCTATGTGCGCGGAGTACAGGGTACGAGCCTGAACACGGACCATACTGTCGTTGCAGAGCCGAAGCACTTTGCGGCCCATGGGTCGCCCGAGGGGGGGACGAATACTTCGCCGGTGCATATCGGCGAGCGCGAGTTGCGTAGCGTGATGCTGAAGCCGTTTGAACCGGCGTTTCGCGAAGGCCACGCCATGGCGACGATGGCGGCGTATCACGAGATCGATGGCATTCCCATTACCGCCGATCCATTCCTGCTGAAGACAGTGCTGCGTGGCGAGTGGGGGTTTCAGGGAATGGTGCTTTCAGACCTTGGGGCGATTGAGCGTTTGTACACGGTGCATCACGTTGCGGCTACGCCGAAGGATGCGGTTTGCCTGGCGATACGGTCGGGAGTCGATATGCAGTTCTATGACTTCGACCATCCTGTCTTTCAGAATGCGCTGCTGGATTGCCTGAAAGAAGGCACGCTGCCCGAGGCGGATCTGGATCGAGCGTTATCTGCTGTGCTTCGTTTGAAGTTTTCGCTTGGCCTCTTCGATCGTCCCTTTGTCGATCCGACTCTCAACCAGAGGGAGTATCGTTCGCAGGCGCATCTCGATGTCTCGCTGAGGTCGGCACGCGAGTCGATGACGCTGCTGAAGAATGAGAACCATCTGCTGCCGCTGTCGAAGTCGGTTCGCCATATTGCGATCATCGGGCCGAACGCGGATGTGGCGAGATATGGTGACTATGAAAAAGAGGAGAACGGGGAGCGGATCAGTCTTTTGCAAGGAGTGAAGAGCGCTGTACCGCAGGCGACGGTCGATTTCGATGAGGGCAACGACATAAGCGCGGCGGTGGAGAAGGCAGAAGCTGCGGACGTTGTGATCCTTGGGCTTGGAGAGAAGCAAGGCATCTCGGGCGAAGGGTTCGACCGTTCGGAGCTTGGCCTGCCGGGGCAACAGGAGCAATTGCTTGAAGCTGTCGTGCAGACGGGCAAGCCGGTTGTTCTGGTGCTGGAGAATGGGCGTCCGCTTACGATCGGCTGGGCGAAGGACCATGTCGGGGCGATTCTTGAGGCGTGGTATCCGGGAGAGTTTGGAGGCAGGGCTATTGCCGAGACTCTCTTCGGCGATAACAATCCGTCGGGTCGGCTTACAATTACCTTTCCCCGTAGCGTGGGTCAGTTGCCGGATTTTTATAACTCCGATCCGTCGCGTGTTCATAAGTATGTTGACGATGATGGCAAGCCGATTTTCCCGTTTGGCTTCGGACTGAGCTACACGACGTTCAGCTATGGAGACATTGCTGTTCAGGCGCCTGCTGCGGGAAGCAAGGCCGATATCGTGGTTTCGTTTCAGGTGACGAATACGGGAGACAGAGATGGAACGGAAGTTCCTCAGCTCTATGTGCGTCAGGAAGTGGGCAGTGTGGAGACTCCCGGGCGGTCGCTGGAGGGTTTCACCAGAGTTCATCTGAATCCGCATGAGAGCAAGACGGTGACGATGCATCTGGGGCAGAGCCAACTTGAGGTCTGGAATGTGGAGAGTCGCTGGGCTGTGGAGCCGGGCTATTACACGGTGTGGGTTGGAGGGTCGTCGGAGCCCGCGATGACGGCGCGTTTTCTATTGAAGAAATAGTGCACGCTGAATGGACGATGGGAAGACAGAAGAATGGAGAGCTATGCCAGTACAGAACGGCATGTTTAGAACAACATTGTTTGCAGCAGTGCTGATGGGCCTATCAGGAAGCGCTGTCGCCAGTTCAGCGGTAAAGCATTCGGAGCCGGTGGACTATGTTTCGCCCAACATTGGCGGCATCGGGCAACTGCTGACTGCGACTGTGCCTTATGTGCAGACACCCCATGGCATGGCCCGTCTTGCACCGATCACGACGCCGGGAATCAATGACCGCTATCTGGCGGATAAGATCTATGGGTTTCCGGCGGGCCCCGCGATGTTGATGATCTCGACGGGGAAGGTGAGCACGCAGCCGAAGGACTATGCCTCCACGTTCGATCACGATTTTGAGACAACGACGCCATACTATTACGAAGCAGATCTGCAGAGCTGGGGCATCAAGGCAGAGGTAACAGCTAGTCGGGCGGCGGCCTATTACCGGTTCGTCGTGCCTCCGAATTCTGCGGCTCATGTGGTCTTGAGTATGGAAGACGGGGCGGAGTTAAAGGTTATTGGGGACTCGGTGGTTGAAGGCAGCGAGCGGGTCGGTGGAACCGTTGCGCAGTTGTCGGAGAAAGATGGCGAGACCAGGGAATATTTCTATGCCGAGTTTTCAAAGCCCTTTCGCAAGGTTGAAACATGGCAGAAAGATGCTTTGTCGCAGAGCCGAAACCAGACGGGCAATCACATCGGTTTCGTTGCAGAGGAGTCGGGCGCAGGAGTCGATCAGGTTGAGGTGCGCGTTGGGATTTCGTACATCAGCACGGAGCAAGCGCAGAAGAATCTGAAGGAGCAGATAGCTGGACGCAGCTTCGAGCAGGTGAAGCAGCAGACGAAGGAGCTATGGAATAAGCGGCTGGGAGCGGTCCAGATCGAGGGAGGCAACGAGAGCCAGCGCACGATTTTCTATACCGCGCTGTATCGCTCTCTCGGTCGCATGACCGATATCACTGAAGATGGAAGGTATTTCAGCGGGTACGATCATAAGGTTCACGAGAGCAATGGGCACGATTTTTATGTGGATGACGGCCTATGGGACACCTATCGTTCTCTTCATCCTTTGCAATTGCTTCTTGAAGCTCCTCAGCAGGAGGACATGATCCGCTCCTATCTACGGATGTATGAGCAGAGCGGCTGGCTGCCATCGTTTCCATCGATGGCGGGCGAGCAGGCGGTGATGATCGGGCATCACGCGGCGGCCTATATTCTTGATGCGTATAGCAAGGGCTATCGGGACTTTGATCTTGCGGAAGCTTATGCGGGGATTCGAAAGAACGAAACTGAGGCGACGATGCTGCCGTGGAAGCGAGGTCCACTCACGAGCCTCGACCATGTTTACTTTGATAAGGGATTCTTTCCGGCACTCGCTGCGGGGCAGGCTGAGACGGTTCCCGAGGTCACGGGCGAGCGGCGGCAGGCGGTCTCGGTGACACTGGAGACGAGCTATGACGACTGGTGCACGGCGCAGCTTGCAAAGATTCTCGGCAAGCAGGATGACTATGCCTACTTCATGAAGCTGGCTCATAACTATCGAAATGTATTCGATCCAAAGATAGGATTCATGGCTCCGAAGAGTGCGGATGGGCAATGGGTGACGCCTTTTGATCCGAAGCTTGGTGGAGGGCAGGGCGGCAGGGATTACTTCACCGAGATGAATGCGTGGACTTATACGTTCCACGTGCAGCATGACGTCGCGGGCCTGATCCAGTTGATGGGAGGGCGGGATAATTTCAACGCTAAGTTGGATCAACTTTTTGTCGAGCAATACGGCACGTCGAAGTATCAATACCTGAGCCAGTTTCCTGACTCGACGGGCCTGGTGGGGCTTTATGCGCAGGGTAACGAGCCCAGCTATCACATTCCTTACCTCTACGATTTCTCCGGACAGCCATGGAAGACGCAGCGGCGCGTGCGCCAGTTGATGAATATCTGGTATGGAGATGGGCCGCTTGGAATTCCCGGAGACGACGATGGCGGCGAGACGTCGTCCTGGTATGTGCTGAGCGCGATGGGATTCTATCCCGTCTGTCCCGGCAGCCCGGTCTACGAGATCGGTAGCCCGCTCTTTGCGAAGAGCTCGATTCGCATGGCGAATGGGAAAGAGTTCACGATCATCGCAAACCATGTCTCGGCACAGAACAAGTACATTCAGTCCGCGCAGTTGAATGGAAAGGGCCTCGATAAAGCATGGTTCACTCATGCGGCCATCACAAACGGCGGCACACTTGATCTTGAAATGGGAGACAAGCCCAACAAGCAGTGGGGAGGTGCTCCTGAGGATGCACCACCTTCCATGTCGCCGGTAGTGGGATCCTGATAACTCGAATTAATAGGCTGGCTGGAGGTTGGTATGAAGTATCTTGTTGCCTCGATTCTCTCGTTATCGTTGTGCCATTGCGTCTTTGCACAGCCCACCCCAACCGGCCACACTGATGCACGCCAGACGACAGCATGGCATGACGGAAGATTTCATGTTGACGTGGCCGGCGTGATTGGCCGTTCGGATATTGTGCTGGGGCGAGCGAACGGGGATGCGGGCGAAGCGTTTCCGCTCGGCAATGGTCGGCTAGGAGTTGCGGTTTGGGCCACGGATGGGATGACCGCACAATTAAATCGTGCCGATACACTTCCGGATCGTCTGTCGTCGGGGCAGGTGGTGGTTGCGGGACTTGCGGCGATGACGCAGGCCAAGGATTTTCGAGGACGGCTCGATCTCTATAACGGCGAGATACAGGAGCAGGGCGGTGGCCTGCACGCGACGGTCTACGTCCAGCCCGGGACGGATACGTTGGTCATCGATGTGACCGGTGCGGATGCGGGCGT
>NZ_DATKQC010000244.1:0-36458 GCF_035532915.1 Edaphobacter sp. | reverse complement strand
CGGCAGCGGCGCGTTGAAGAGCTCGCTTTGCAGGCTGGGGGAGGCAGACGCGGGCAGCGGCTTCTTGCGTGAGGGGGTAGTGATGACGGCGATGAGCTGGAGATCGGCGATGGCGGCTCGCGGGACGAAGACGCGCTGGGTGTTGGAGCGGATGTCCGGTGGGACGAGCTGAAGCCCGGCATCGCCGATGAGGTCGTCGAGCAGGGAGGTGTCGATGGGTGCGAGCCCCTCCAACTGGTCTTCTGTATGGAAGCTGAGGCGCAGCCAGAGACCCTCGGTGCGGGGCCGGGCGAGGAAGGTGCGACGGGAGAGCCGCTCGGGGTTGGCGGTGTCGCCCAGGTTGAAGTCGCGGACGTAACAAATGTACTTGATATCGCGGAGGGCGATGGGAATGACGTGACCGCTGAGATCGAGCAGGTCCACCGTCCCGTTGCGCACGAAGGCGGCCAGCGGCAGGTAGCCGGGGACGATTTCTCCGGTGATGCGGCGCACGATGACCTTTTTGCGGGAGGAAGACATGGTCTGGCGGATTGTCGCACGAATGGAAACACCGCAACGAAAAAGGTGCACAAAGGGTAGCCAATTTGTCATCTATGTGGTAAAGTGACGTTTTGTGCTTAGCTTCACAGATCTTTCCAAGCGATTGATTCGCCGCACTTTAGGGCGAGCGGCGCATCCCGGTTAAGACCCGGCATGGAGTGTACGCAGCAGACATGGCCGACTACATCTACCTGCTCGAAAACCGCCTCTCGCAAGCACAGCAGGCGTCGCTACAGACGGTGCGCGAAGCTGCGCGTAACAAAGGGCTTACCGTATTTCTGGTAGGCGGAGCGGTACGTGACCTGACCAGTGGGTCGCCAGTGCGTGACCTGGATGTAGTGGTTCAGGGAAATGCGCTTAAGTTGAAGAAAGATATAGAGAAAGCTGGCGGCAAGATTTCCGGGGAGCATGAGGCTGGCCATACTTTCTATGCACGCTTCCCTAATGGCGTGAGGATGGAGATCGGCAGCACGCTTTCTGTTACCTATCCGAAGCCGGGCAAGCCGGTGTTCAAACCCGCGACGATTCTCGAGGACCTGCGGCGGCGCGACTTTACCGCCAACGCGATGGCCATCTCTCTGAATGACGGTTCGTACGGTCTGCTGATGGACCCGCTGAACGGCGTGGCGGACATCGAGAACCGCGAGCTGCGGTTGGTGAGCAACTACGGCTTCATCGAGGAGCCGGTACGGATGATCCGCGCCGTTCGGCTGGGAGCCCGGCTGGGCTGGCACATGGACGAGAAGACCCAGGAGCGCTACGAGACCGGCAAGAAGGAAGGCTATATCTCGGCGCTCGATGCCTTCCATCGCGGCTACGAGACGGAGGAGATCTTCCACGAGGAAGATCCGCTGCGCGTGCTGCGACGGCTGGAGAGCGAAGGCTGGATGAAGCATCTTGCCCCCGCGCTGAGCGCGTCGAAGGCGAATATTCCCGAATTGGAAAAATTGCGGGCGACCCATACACAGTTGCAGTTGCAGGGGATTCATCCCGAAGGCTCGGTGGCTAACTTCTCGCTGCTGACGGCGAAGATGGCCCCGAAGGAAGTTTCAGCGCTGAAGCATAGCTTTCCCCGGCAGGGCTTTGTGGGCGAGATCGAGTCGCTGGAGAGCGAGGCCAAGGAGTTTGCCGCGCAGTTTTCGGGCAAGGGAGCGGCGCTGCCTTCGCAGGCATGGAAGCTGCTTTACTCGTCCAAGCCCGAGGCCATCCTGTGGACGGCTCATACCGCCAAGACGCCAGGGGTGAAGGCGAAGTTTGAGAGCTTCTATAGAGACTGGCCGCAGGCGAAGCAGAAGCTGCCTCACACCTTGATGCAGGAGATGAGGATCGTTCCGGGAGTTCCTCGATACGAGGAGCTGCTGGACAAGCTGTTCTTTGAGCTGATGGATGAGAAGCTGGGCACGGTGGAAGAGATGAAGGCCTACCTTGAGCCGTATTCGCCTCCTGCGCCGCCGCCACCGGTGCATCTGCGCCGTGCGCGTGTGGCGAAGAAGGACGCCAAGCCAGCGAAGAGCCGGAAAAAAGCTGCTGTGGCTGAGGAAGGCGCGGAGGGAGTTGCAGGGCTCGAAGCTTCGGCAGGGACACCCGTGGTGGCTGCGGCCAAGCCGGTCAAGGCTGCTGCGGTCAAAGCTGCCGCTCCGGTGAAGGTGGCGGCGAAGAAAGCTGCTGCCCCAGCGAAGAAGGTTGCGGCTCCGGCAAAGAAGGCTGTCCCGGTGAAGGCGCCGGCAAAGAAAGCTGTGGCTAAGGCCCCAGCCAAAAAAGTGGTGGCGAAGAAGGCTGTTCCGGCAAAGAAGCCGGTTGCTAAGAAACCGGTGTCCAAGCCTGCTCCGAAGAAGGCTCCTGCAAAGGCTGTGTCCAGGAAGGCTCCGGTAAAGGCCGCTGCCAAGAAGGCTCCTGCGAAGAAAGCTGTTCCGGCAAAGAAGAAGCGGTAGTTTTTTGATCGATAGAAGACGGGCGGCACCGGCTAGACTGGTGCCGCCCGTCTTCTGCGTTTATCTCTGACAACTGCTGGCAAAGCATTTAAGAGAGTGGACGATCGCCGACTTGGAGAAGCGCGGGAATGAGACGGCACGATTTCTAAAGATGCGAATCATCGCTTGTCATCATTCGGCGGGTCGGATCGCCCGAATGACCATACTTTTCCATAGGTATGGCAGCCGACCTGAGCCCGCCATCTCCAACTCTCTAAATCCGGCCTCCGATAGAGCATAACTGAGCGTCTTCACTGACCAGAACTTGATGTGACCATGGTCCCAAAGTACCGTGAAGTGCTTGTCGAAGCTTCCGGTTGCTGCCAGGGCAAGGTTTTTCAGGTAGCCATGGTAGGGCGTGGTAAGTATCAAAATCCCATTGGGCTTCAGGAATGTAAAGGCATTACGCAGAAATGCTCTCGGATCGTACAGATGTTCAATGACTTCCGTACTGATAACTACATCTGCCTGTCCAGTAAATTTTATGAGGTCTCCCGCTGGGGACTGTGCGTCTGCCAGCGTGAACTCGATCTCCGGATAGTGCTTTTTAGCGAATTCTATGCCGGTAGTTGAGAAGTCACTCCCGTAAAGACGCCAACCTCTATCGCGATAAAGAGATAAAAAACTGCCATTACCGCAGCCTAAGTCGAGCACCAAAGATCCGGCCGGAACATTCGTAAGAAATCGATCAACGGATGGCTTCAGGTAACTATGACTTCCTCCGTGACTGCCGTCGTGAAACTTATAACTTATACCGGCCATAGACGCTGTCATTTTCCTTTCCTAAACTCCGTAATTGTAGTTGATCATGCACTTAGCTCAGGTCATTGTTGCTTGAAGAAATTATTGGCTTCGCTTAAGAAGGGCAACAGTGGCGACGAAGAGTCCGCAGGCGGCCCCCGCCATGAGGATGATGGCGTGGCGGTAGGCTCGCTGGGTGGCCGGGGGTGCGGCGGCGGTATTGTCGCGGCATTGGGTGCAGCCCTGCGCGAGGGCCGGGACGGCGCTTAGAAGCGCGAACAGCAGCAGCGCACTGAATGCGATGCGCTTCATTGGAAGAAGACCAGTAGGGTGAAGAGGAAGAGCCAGAAGATGCCCATCGAGTGCCAGTACCAGGCCGCGCAGTCGACCATGATCTGCCGGGTTTCGAGCGAGCGCGAGACATAGAGGCCGGCCAGCGCGGCGATCAGGCTGAAGATGCCGAGGATGAGGTGGATTCCGTGGACCCCGGTGATCAGGTAGAAGAAGTGGCTGCTGGGGTTGGAGAGGAAGAAGACGTGTTGCACCGCCAGTTGCGTCCAGGCGATCCACTGGCCTACGAGAAAGACGATGCCCAGAACGACCGTCGCGGCGACCCAGGGGATGGCGGCGCGGGTGATGGGCTTGCCCAGGCCGAGCCACTCGTCCATGACGTCGACCTCGTGGAACATGCGGCGGCGGGCGGTTTCCATGGTGATGGAGCTGAGGATGAGGACGGCGGTGTTCAGCCAGAGGATGGGCGGAATGAGGGTCGGGGACCACTCGTTGACGAAGTTGTTGTAGGCGTCGAAGTGACCGGTGGACTGGCTGACGAAGAAGGTGCTGACGATGGCGACGAAGAACATCAGGTCGCTCGCCAGGGCGAAGAAGATGCCCATGCGGTAGCGGACGAGGCGCTCGCGCGGGCCGCGGCGGCCGTTGGGGCGGTCGTTCCAGTTGTCGTTATCGCCACCGCCGCCGGTGCGCTTGTCGGTTGGCGGTCTGCGGCCGGAACCGTGGTCGTGGTCTTCGAGGTGGCGCCGGGGCTTCGGTTCGGTACTGGTCGGCGTGATGGTTGTTGGCATGGCGGCCTTTCATCGCACGCTATGGAAACAGCTTACTCCGGTTTGATGTTCGGGATGGCGTCGGTGCTCCATTGCGGAAGGATTAATTCTTCGCCAGCGGTGGATTGATATTCGCACGGCTGGCGATAGACGACGATCCGTTCTTCAGCCGCTTTGGCGGGGGCGTTGGGGTGCAGGGCAGGATGCCACTCGAGCGTTGTGGCCTGCCATGGATTTGGCGGGGCAGGCTTGCCGCGGAAGAGGCTGTGAATCAGGTTGGCGAAGAAGAGAAGCTGGGCCGTTGCGAGGAAGATCGCCGACCAGGTGATGAAGCGGTTGAGGGGCAGCGTTCCGGCGAGCAGGTGTCCGGCGGCGTTGGGTACACCGATGAGCTGGGCGTAGTGGCGGGGTTCGCCCATCAGCCCGGTGAGGTGCATGGGCAGGAAGGTGGCGTAGGCTCCGGCGATGGTTGCCCAGAAGTGAAGGCGGCCGAGGCGTTCGGACATCATGCGGCCTGATTTGCCGCTGCTGGCCGTCATCAGGGGGAACCAGTAGTAGGTTGCGGCGAAGAGGCCGAAGATTCCTGCCATCGCCATGATGAGGTGGAAGTGGGCGACGACGAAGAAGGTGTTGTGCAGGTACTCGTCGAGGATGGGTTGGGCGAGGACAGGGCCGGTAAGGCCTCCGGTGATGAACAGCGAGACGAAGCCCAGCGAGAAGAGCATCGCCGTGGTGTAGCGGGGACGGCTGCGCCATACGGTTACGAGCCAGCTTAGAACTTTGGCCGAGGCAGGAATGGCGATGGCCATGGTGGAGACGGCGAAGGCCGAGGCTGCGTAGGGGTTCAGACCGGCGACGAACATGTGGTGTCCCCAGAGCAGGATGCCGAGGAATCCAATGAGGAGCGTGGTGACGATCATCATGCGATAGGCGAAGACGCGGCGGCGGCTGAAGTTGGCCAGCAGCATCGACGTCAGGCCAAGGCCGGGGAGGATGGCGATGTAGACCTCGGGGTGTCCGAAGAACCAGAAGAGGTGCAGCCATAGCAGGGGCGAGCCGTTGCCGGGGTGGCTGGCGGCGTGGATGACTCCGCTGACGAGATCTCCGGTAGGTATGAAGAAGCTGGTTCCGGCGTGGCGGTCGCAGAAGAGCAGCAATAGAGCGGCCAGCAGCACCGAAAAGGCGATGATGCTGAGCAGCGCGGCGGTGAACCATCCCCAGACGGTGAGCGGGATGCGGTCCCACGTCATGCCTTCGCAGCGCAGCTTGATGATGGTGACGAGAGTGTTGATCGCTCCGATGGTTCCTGCAATGGCAAAGACGGCGATGCTCCCCAGCCACATGTCCATCCCTGCGCCCTGGCCCGGCCCGGCGCTGGCTACGGCGCTGAAGGGGGGATAGGCCATCCAGCCGGAGATGGCGCTGCCGCCGGGAACGAACGTGGAGCTGAGCAGGATGACGAGCGCGGCGGCGGTCAGCCAGAAGCTGACGGCGTTGGCGACTGGAAACGCCATGCGGTGAGCGCCGATCTGTGCGGGAAGGATGAGGTTGCCGAAGCCTGACTGCGGCGCTGTTGTGAGAACGAAGAAGAGCATGATCGTGCCGTGAATCGTGACCAGCGCGAGATAGTCTTCGGGCAGAATGGGACCGTGGAAGGGAACGATGCGGTCGGGCCAGACCAGGTGTATCCGCATCAAGAGCGAGAGCAGCGTGCCGATGGTGACGGATACCAGCGCGAGAACAAGATACTGGATGCCGATAACGCGGTGGTCGGTGGAGAAGAGGTAGCGGCGGAGGGGGGAAATCATCGCTGCACCGCCTTCTGTTTTGCGGCAAGCCATGCTGCGAACTCGTTGGGCGGCAGAACGCGCAGGTTGGCGTTCATGCGGTAGTGGCCCAGGCCGCAGACCTGAGTGCAGAGAATCGCGTAAGTTCCCGGCACCTTTGGCGTGAAGTGGACGTGGATGGTCATGCCGGGAACGGCATTTTGCTTGAGCCGCATCTCGGGGACGGAGAAGCCGTGGATGACGTCCAGCGAGTTGATGCGGAGATCGACCTGTCGATCAGCAGGCAGCACAAGCTCGGACGTAACGATGTCGTCCGTGCCGTGGCCGTCGGCGGGGTCGATGCCCAGCGGATTACCCGCGCCTGCGTCGACGAGTTGCGGCCTGGTGATGCCGAACGTGTAGTCCGCGCCGGGATAGCGGAAGTACCACGCGAACTGCTCGCCGACCACCTGCACCTGAAGTGCAGCGGGATCGGCTCCCGTATACCGTGCGGCGGCCCAGAGGCGTTCCGCGCGAACAGTGAGAAATGCGAAGAGTAGAGCCAGCGCCGCCAGGGGAAGATATTCAACGCGCCAGCTTGTCGCCTCGGCGCGACGACGGGCGATCAGACCGACGAGAAGAATGAGGTGTGCCAATGCTGCGAGGCCGAGGATGATCCAGAGATTCAGCAGCAGGTGACGGTCGACAGCCGGGCCATGTACGCTGGCGTCGAAAGGAAGTCCCCATGTCGCCAGCGAGAGCGCGAACGTGCCGGGCTGGATCGAGAAGGGGATCACCCTTGCAGGATATCGCGTTGCTCCCTTTCGGTGCTGCGCGCAGGAGATAAGTGAATGTTAAGCTGAAAGCTCCATGAGATTGAAGATCGCAGCGATTCGTTCAGGCACCGACCCGGTAGGTAAATTGCCGGAGGCCGCGTTTCACACCTGGCTCGATACCCCCTTGTACTGTCCGAAGTGCGACGTGACCTACAATATGGTCGTCGATTGGGACCAGGCCGCCGACCGCTGGTTTGCCGATAGCTCGCGCCCGCTGATTACGCTATTGCGAAAGGCTGTCTTCATGGGGCACGGCACCGACCATCGGGTGACGCACTTCGAGACGGAAGGTGTCATTGTGAAGAGCTTCGTAGCGCCATCGAGTAGTGAGCCTTCTCCGATAAAACGTCCCTAAGCCTCGATGGGCGTTTCGCTTTTTCGCCTGCTGGTCAGGTAGTAGTAGACGACCGGCGTAACGACGAGGCTGAGAAGGATCGATAGCAGAAGGCCGCCGATAACGGCGATGGCTAGTGGTTGAAGCATCTGCGAACCGGAACCGAGAGCGAAGGCCAGGGGTAGCATGCCGCAGATGGCGGCGATCGCAGTCATGATGATGGGGCGCAGTCTCCGCTGTGCGGCGTGCAGCATGGCATCGCGTGCGCCAACTCCTGCGGCGCGTGCCTTCTCGTCAGCGTCGAGTAGAAGGATGCCATTCTTTGCGACGATGCCGATGACCATGATGAGGCCCATGAAGCTGGCTACGTTGAAGTTAGTGCCTGTGATGAGCAACGCGGCGACAACACCGGTGATAGAAAGAATGGAGCTGGTGAGGATGGCGACAGGCGCGGAGAAGTTGCGGAACTCCGCCAGCAGCACGCCGAAGACGAGAGCCAGGGCAAGGAGGAGCACACGTGCGAGGTCGGCGAAGGACTTCTGCTGCTCCTGATAGGTACCCCCGTACTCGACGCGGACGCTGGAGGGGATGTTGAGATTGGCGACGGCCTGCTTGACCTGCACCATGGCGCCGCCGAGGTTGGAGCCTTCGAGGCGTCCGCTGACGGTGACGAGCCGTTGCAGGTTCTCGCGAAGGATCTCATTCTGCGGTGGCAGCGCCTCGACTTTAGCCATGGAGCCCAGCGTTGCGGTGTGGCCGCTGCTGCTGTTGAAGACCGTGTTCTGAATGGCGTCGAGCGAGGCGCGATTGGCATCGGGAAGTCGGACGCGAATGGTGTAGGGACGGCCGTTGAGTATGAGCGGATCGTTGGTGGGCAGGCCATCGAGGATGGCGGTCGCGTCTTCGGCGACCTCGGTTGGGGTGAAGCCGAGACGGCCGGCGACGATGGGGTCGATCTGAAAGTTGGTGGCGGGGCCGCTGATGGTGTTGTCGATGCCGTTCTGGATGTCGACCACGCCGGGAATCTTCCCGATCGCGTCGGCCACGCGCGGCGCAAGCTCTTGAAGGAGCTTCGTATCTGGAGAGAACAGCTTAATCTGTATCGGCTCCGGCGAGTTGGAGAGATCGCCGATCATGTCCTGAAGGACCTGCGTGAACTCGACGTCGAGTTGTGGCTCGCTCGTTCGTATCTGCTGGCGAACGTCGGCCATGATCTCGTCGATACCGCGTGAGCGGCTCGGCTTCAGGCGGACGGTAAAGTCTCCGGAATTAGCCTCGGTCACGGCGGCAAGGCCCATCTGCAGACCGGTGCGACGAGAGGTGATCTCAACCTCGGGCGTGTTGTGCAGAATCTGCTCGACGTGGAGCAGGACGCGGTTAGTCTCGGCGAGCGAGCTGCCCGCGGGCATCAGGTAATCGAGGACGAAGGCGCCCTCGTCCATAGCTGGAAGCAGGTCGGAGCCCAGCGCGTTGTAGCTGAAATACGCTCCGACGATGAGCAAAGCGCAGATTCCGGCGAGGGCCAGCGGTCGCGCCAGTGCCCAGGCGAGAGTGCGCTCGTGCGCGTGAAAGACGCGGCGCATGACGGGGCCATTCTCTTCGTGGCTTTCTGCGGCCGCGGCCGTGGGATTCCCGGACTCCTCCGCAAATGACGCAAGCTCGGTTGAAGGAGTGGTCCGTTTGGATTTGTGCAGCAGCGCCAGCGCGAGTGCCGGTGTCCAGGTCAGTGCAAGTGCAAGCGACGTCAGCAGGGCAGCGGTCATGGTTGCGGCGAGTGCGCGGAAAAAGCTGCCGGTGACTCCGGTGACGGAGATGAGCGGTAGAAAGACGACGACCGGCGTGATGGTCGAGAAGACCAGCGGTGTGGAGAGCTCGTGCAGTGCCTTTCTGACTGCCTCGATGCGCGACTCGCCGGAGTCGCGATGCACCACGATGCCTTCGATGACCACGATGGCATCGTCGATGACCAAGCCGATGGCCGCGGCGAGACCGCCGAGCGTCATCAGGTTGAAGCTCTCGCCGATCATCCAAAGAAAAAGGATTGTAACCGCTACGGTGACAGGAATAACGAGCCCGGCGATCAGCGAGGAGGTCCAGTCGCGAAGGAAGAGGAAGAGGACGACGCAGGCCAGAAACAGGCCGATGAGAATAGCATCGCGGACACTGGCGATGCTCTCGCGCACCAGCTCGGACTGGTCGTAGAAGGGCTCGAGCTTTACTCCCGGGGGGAGCTTCGTTTGCAGCGAAGCGATTTCAGCGGCGATGGCATTGGCCACGGTGACGGTGTTGCTGGCAGGCTGCCGAGCGATGTTGAGCAGCACAGAAGGCTTGCCGTTCGCCGTGACCATCGTATAGACGGGCATGGTAGAAGGCTCGACGGTGGCGACGTCGGCGACCCGCACCGGCGCGCCCCCGGTGGTCGTCTTCACGACGAGGTTGCCCAGTTCGGCAGCGCTGTGCGCCTGCGCGCCGATGAGCCCGAGGATCAGCTGATGGTTCGCCTCATACAGGCCAGGCGAGTCGATGATGTTCGATGCCTGAACCGCGTTGACCAGATCGAGCAGCGTAACGCCCGCAGTCTGCAGCCGTGCGAGATTGGGAGTGATGTGGAACTCCGGGACCTGTCCTCCCTGAACGATGACGGTGCTGACGCCATTGACGCGGTTCAACGGTGGTTTCAGGTCGTAGGTAGCAATCTCCCACAGGCGCGTTTGCGAAACGGTATCTTTGCCGCGATCGTCGGCGGTGAGCGCGTAGCCGAGAATGGGAAAGGTCGCGAAGGTGAGGCGGTTGGTGGTAATGCGCGCCGTTGCGGGAAGCTCCTGCTGCACCTTTGCCAGAGCCGCATCGGTGAGCTGCAAGGTGCGGTACATATCTACGTTCCAGTCGAAGAAGAGGCTGATCTCAGCCGAGCCGCGGCTGGTGGTGCTGCGCACCGTCAACAGGCCGGGAACGCTGTTGATGGCGTCTTCAATGGGCTTGGTGATCGTGACCTGCATCTGTTCGACCGGCATGACGCCGTTGTCGATGCCGATGACGACACGCGGAAAATTAGTATCGGGGAAGACCGAGATCGGTAACTGGAAGGCGGCGTAGATTCCGGCGAAGGTCAGCACGACGAGAAAGAAGAAGATCGCCTTGGCCATGCGCGAGAGCCAAAAGGATGGCTCGGCTTGAACGCCGGGAAGATGGGGTGCAGAGCCGGTCATTTGTCGTCCGCATCCTTTCCAGCATTCGGCTTCTCCGCAGGCGCAGTGCCAATTTTCACTTTGGTGCCATCGTCCAGCGCATAGGCGCCGGTTGTAATCACCATGTCGGAGGCTGAAACGCCGTCGAGCACCTGCACGTCCTCGGGCGTCTGAATGCCCAGCGTGACCCTCCGCTTATGCGCTATACCGTCAGCACCAATCACCATGACTGACTTCGAAGAGTTGTCCTGCGCTGTCTGAATCGCATCTGCGGGAACAAGCAGCGCACTCGTCGCCGTGCGTCCAGTAATGGTTGTGTGCACCGGGGTTCCGGCTTTGAAGAGGCCCTTCGGATTTTCAAGGCGCAACCAGACTTCGACTGTGGTGCTGCCCGGATCGAGCGCGGGACTAATCAGCGAGACTTTTGCAGGCACGGGATCGGCAACGCCGGAGATAGTGATCGTCGCAGCCGCGCCGAGCGAGAGTTGTTGCGCCTGCATCTGCGAGATGTGCAATTTGGCGAGGAGAGCAGAAGTGTCCATCACCGTGATGACGGGGGTTCCAGCCGCTGCGGTCTCTCCTGCGAACAGAGGCCGGTCGGTGACTACGCCGTTGATGGGGCTGCGAATCTCGGTGTAGCTCAACTGCGCTTCAGCGCCGAGATATTTTCCTTTGGCTGACGTCAACTGTCCCTGCGCGCTTTGCAGTGAGGCGTTGCCCGCTACCTGTTGGATTGCATCGAGACTCTGCTTTGCAATGTCATACGCCGCTTGCGCCTGCACCAGCGCGGCCTTTGCGGTATCAAGATCGCGGCCCGGAATCGCCCCTTGCGCGAAGAGCTGCGAACGCGCACTGACGATGCTCCGGTTCAGGTCGAGGTTCGCTTTGGCCTGTGCGAGGTCGGTCTGTGCCTTGATGAGATTTGCCGGAACCTGTGCGCGCGTCTCGGTCGCATAGACGCCTTGCGCGGCGGTATAGGCTCCCTTGTTGTCGAGCGCGGCGGCCTCGAGATCGCTATTCTCCAGCGCAACCAGAAGCTCTCCCGCCTGAACGTGAGAGCCGCGCTGGACGTAAAACGTTTTGACCGGCGCTGTAACCTTCGGCGAGATGGCCGCTTGTGCCAGCGGTGCCAGCGTGGCATCGGCGGTGATCTGTTCGGAGATGCTGCCCAGTGATGGATGCATCGCCTGGACGTAGACTACCGGCGTTGGCGCGGCCTCCTGCTTGTTGCAGCCAAGAGGCAGAAGAGTTGCGACGGCGAGGAAGGCAAGCGCAGGCAAGGCGGATCGTGTGAGCGGAGTGGGCTTCATGGTCTTAGAGCGTTCCTGTCAGAAGCTGGAGATTGGCAAGCGACATCTGGTAGCGGACGAGGCCATCTTCGCGGGCCAGCTCTGCTGTGGTGAGCGAGTTTTCCGCATCGACAACTTCAAGCACGGTGGACTCTCCGGCAGTGTAGCGGAGGCGGGTAAGCCGCAGGCTCTCGGCCGCGGTCTGCACGCTGAGGTCAAGTGATTGAAGTTGATCGCGCGCCGTTGTGGCCTCGCTGTAAAACTCGTCGAGCTGTGCGATCAGCTGCCGCTGGATCGAGGTCAACACGACTCGCGCTGTGTCCCGCATAATCTCGCTCTGCTTAACCTTGTGCTGCGTCGAGAACCAGTCCCATACGGGAATATCCAAAGTAGCGCTCGCCGAGTAGCCAAGATTGCGGAGGCCGTCCGGGGTCTTCGCGGCAAACTGTGCCGCGTCGATGCCATAGGCATAGTTAAGCGCAAGGTCAGGCAGATAAGCAGAGCGTGCGGCAGTTACTCCCAGATCACTTTGGCGAAGCGAAGCAAGCGCGCTCTGCAACTCGGGATTGTGATGCGCCGCGGCTGCCTCGACATCGGTGCGTATAGGTAGTGGCGGTATTGCTGTCGCGGTGGTCAGGATGTAGGGCGAACGCGGATCGGGGAAGAGCAGTACGCCAAGGTCGAGTCGCGCCTTCTGTGCCTGCACAATGGCATCGGCCAGATCGCGGCTACGTTGCTGCTGCTGAAGCTGCGCCTTCACCACATCGGCATGAGCGCTTTCGCGGGCCGTCTCTCGTTGCTGCGCCAGCGTAACAAAGCTGTCAGCCTCGGCGGCAGCGCGTTTGGCGACGGCAACTTTGTTCTCGGCAGTGAGCGAGGTATAGAAGAGGCCAACTACGGTGGACACCAGGCCCCGCCGTGCGATCTCGAGGTTCGCCGCAGCGACGGCGGCAGCAGCCGAAGCCTGGGAGGCAGCTACAAACTGTTGCACTCCGATCGTCTCGCTCGCTACGCCCTGGCTGATGTACTCGTGCACCGCATTGTTGGCGATAAAGCGTGGTGTTACCAACGCGCCGGTAGTGCTGCCTGCCGCGAGGACACCGACACCCTGCGTGTAGAGATATTGATTGTGGTAGGTAACGCTCGGCAGCAAAGCAGAACGCGCAATTGAGCGGTCAAGCTTGCTGACTCCACTCGCCGCGACCGCTGCCGCAAAGCTCGGCTCGTTCGCCTTCGCGCGGCTGATCGCTTCATCCAGCGTAATCGCTGGGGCCGATGAGGTGGCAGTGGTGGCAGCCGACACCTGCTGCGCCGAAGCGACAGCAGGTGCAGATGCCAGACAGATGCACATCAACGCTGTTTCAACTGCAGAGATACGCATAAGAATCAGAAAGAACCTCGCTACCGTCCCACGACCAGCACCGTGAAGCTGCCCGGAACAACGGCAGGCCGAGGACGGGGATTATCCGCTGTCGCGGCAGGCTTTGGACCGAACTCCGCTGTTACAAGATAGACGCGGCCCGTTGCACTATCAAAGGACATCGTACGCGCACCCTTCTGCGTGGTGAGATTCTGTAGCACCGGATAAGTGTCTTTGCTCGCGTCCACTACGGTCAACGTGCCGTCGCCATTCGACGAAAAGGCCAGCTTGCGTGCCGCGTCATAACCTGCCGCATCCGGTCCATCGCCGATCGTGGGGTTCGCGAGCGTCTTGCCGGTGTTGGCATCCGTCACGGCCATCGTCTTTCCATCGCAAACGGAGAAGAGCTTCCGTCCCGCCGTGTCGATCGCCAGCCCCGACGGGGACTCGCAGTTCGTTAGCGGCCATGTGGCCGTCAGCGTTTTGGTCTTTGCATCGAGCCGCACAATCGAGTTCTTGCTCTCGATGTTGTCGAAGACCACGCCCTTCCCATCGGCTACCGGAAACTCTGGCTTGCCCGGAAGCGCGATAGTTGCGACGACTTTTTGGGTCGCGGTATCGATGACAGAGACGTTGCTGCTGCGGCCGTTGAAGGCCCAAACCGTTTTTGTAACTGGTTCGAACACAATTCCGTCAGGATTGGTGCCGACCGGAATCGATGCTACCTTTTGCAGGTTGGAGCGATCGAAGACGACCACGGTTCCGGCGCGGCCATCACTGATGTATCCATATTTTCCTGTACCGTCGAACGCGACGCCATGGATGCCCTGCAGGCCTTGAATGCTGCCGATCACCTTGCCGGAGCGCGTGTCCAGAACCTCGACCCGCGTTCCATGGGTTACGTACAGGCGATGTGCTCCGGCATCGGTCGCCAGGTAGTCCCAGCCGCCGTCGCCGCCAATCGTCCATTTGCTCAGGACGCGGTAAGGCTTCTGCGCGATTGCAGTCATCGGTACCAGAAGGGCGCAGGTAAAGGATGTGGCCAGCACAACCTTCCCTAAGTTTTCGAAGATGCGGCTCACACGTCTCGATATCATAAAAGCTCCAGGAGGCTCGGCAGACTCATCTGCCAGCCTGTCCACTATCGCAGGGTTACCTTAAGCGACGATGAAGGATACATCGCCTTGTGACCAAAGAAGCAAACTACGTGCAGCTTATCAATTTGTGCTGACAGGGAAATGAACAGTGACGACAGTGCCGCGGCCAAACTCACTGGCGATTTCGATGCTGCCGTGTGCCCTGGCCACAATGGCCTTGCAGATCGCCAGCCCCAGCCCGGTGCCGCCGGTTTTGCGGCTGCGCGAGGGATCGCTGCGGTAAAACCTGTCGAAAATATGCGGCAGCATCTCCGGCTCAATGCCGCTGCCATCATCTTCCACGCGAAGCTCCACGCTATGTCTGCGAATTTGCGCAATGGCTCGCACCTGCGACCCTTCAGAGCTGTGCTGCAGCGCATTCAGAATCAGGTTCGAGCACAGCAGTTGCAGTTGCTCCGCGGCCACGTCCACTAACGCCGCATCCTCTCCGGAGATGGAGATTCTCATCCCCTTACCCTGCGCCACGGTGGCGAGCTGCACTCCGGCCGCGCGGACGCAATCAAGCAACCTCGTCGCGTGGGGCGCGGGCTTCGACTCCTCCTGGCTTTCGACACGCGCCAGCGTCAGCATCTTGGCGACGATCTCTTCCATCCGCTCGCAATCCGCCTGGCACCGCTCCAGCCCAGCCTCGTACTCCATCGCGGTCCTGTGGCGCATAGTCAGCAACTGCACCGAAGACTTTGCCACGGCAACCGCTGTCTTCAGTTCGTGGGCGGCATCGCTGACAAACTGGTGCTGCTGCTGGAACGAACGCTTCAACCCGTGCAGCACCATCTCCAATGCTCCCGTCAACGGCGCGAGTTCCCTGATCCCTCGCGCTTCATCGGAGGGCGCGAACTCCCAAGAATTCACCGATACCGCCGACGCAGCCGCAGCCAATTCACGCAGAGGCTCCAGTCCGCGATTCAGCAGCCAGAACATCAGCACGCCACTAATCGCCAACAATAAAAGGCTCGCCATGGCATAGAACTCCACCGCATCGGTGATGACGTCCCACACATGTTCCGTCTCCGACCCATAGATAACGGTGACGTGCCTCGGAATTCCGCCGCCCTTGTCGCCGGGGTCGACGATGCGCACGCCGTGCACCTGAATAGCGCGATACTGATTTCCTTTAATCTTCAGCTTGAACAGGCCATCGCTGTTCATCTTCAGCGTACTGTTTCCCGGCCCCTGCCAGTTGCCGGAGCGCCCGAGAAGGTGCCCGCCCGCATCGGTGACCTCGTAGATATCGTTGCTCGGAAGGCTGCGTTCGGTGCCGTCGAGCATCACGTTGTCTCCTGCATCCTCCGCATCCTGCACCGCGCCCAGCAGCGAGTACGCCCGTCCCCGCAGCATAATGTCGAAGGCATGAAATTGCGTGTGCCTTTCATAGCCCAGCGCCAGCCCCGTAATCGCCATTGCCGAAAGTAGTTCCACCAGCAGCACCGCGATCACCAGCCTTCGCGTCAGCGAATACGGCCTCATTGGCTCTCCTGTCTGTCCACCACCATGCGGTAGCCGCGCCCACGAAGCGTTTCGATGCTTGGCTGCTGTGACGCCGCGTCCAGCTTCCTGCGCAGGTTCGACACATGCGCCTCAATCACGTTCGAGTGATGCTCCCAGTTGTAGTCGTAGAGATGCTCTAGCAACTCACGCTTCGACACGATCACACGCGGGCGATGAATCAGATACTCCAAAATGCGGTACTCCATCGGCGAAAGTTCCACTGGTTTGCCCGAGCGATGCACCGTCTGCTCTACCGTATTCAGCTCCAGGTCGGCCAGCCGCAGGACAGGGTCGGCGACTCCCTTGCCGCGCCGGATCAGCGCCTTGGCCCGCGCGATCAATTCGCCAAGATCGAACGGCTTGCTCAGGTAATCGTCCGCGCCCGCATTCAGCAGTTCGACAATCGAGTTGGGCTCGCCCTTCGCCGTCAGAATCAGCACCGACGTCCGGTCGCCGTTCGAGCGGATTTTTTTCAGCAACGCAAGCCCGTCCATCTTCGGCAGCATCAGGTCGAGCACGATCAGGTCATAGCACTGGTTGTCCGCAAGATCCAGCCCCATCAAGCCATCTTCGGCACAATCGACTGCGAACCCCGGCCCGTCGCGCAGGGCGGTAGCAACATTTTCCGCCAGCCGCCTCTCATCCTCTATTAACAAAACCCGCATGCGAGCATCATTCCACCATCACAAACTTAAGCAAAGCTGAAGGGTCTCTCCAGGGCAGGACTCACCAAAGAGGGAACCGCGCCGTCTTAGACTTCGTACACCTCAATAGCGCTCGTAGCTTGTCTACGGGCGCGATAGACCCAATTTGCCGCAGCACAGGAGACCTATGCAGAATCGCATCCTCGGCACCACTATGCCGGTCCTTGAATTTTCCCTCGGTCCCAACGACGCCGTCATCTCCGAGGCCGGTGAACTCTCCTGGATGTCCGCTTCCATCCAGATGACGACCCACACCCAGCACGCCGGTGGCGGCGGAATCTTCGGGGCCATCCGTCGCGTCGCTGGCGGCGGCTCGCTCTTTATGACCGAATACCGCGCCATCGGAGCCACCGGCGAGATTGCCTTTGCCGCTCGCGTTCCCGGCCACATCCTGCCCGTCGAGGTCGCTTCCGGGCACGAGTACATGGTCCATCGTCACGGCTTCCTCTGCGCCACGCCGCAGATCGAACTCGGCGTCGGCTTTCAGCAATCGCTCGGCGCGGGCGTCTTTGGCGGCGACGGCTTCCTGCTGCAAAAGGTGAGCGGTCAGGGAACGGCATGGCTCGAACTCTCCGGCGAAGTTGTCCTCAAGGAGCTCGCCGCAGGTGAAACTCTGCGCGTCCATCCCGGCCATGTTGGGGCCTTCCAGTCCTCGGTCGGCTTCCAGATCCAGCGCGTTCCCGGCATCAAGAACATGATCTTCGGTGGTGACGGCGTCTTTCTTGCCGCGCTCACCGGCCCAGGCAAAGTCTGGCTGCAGACGCTGCCCATCTCCAAACTCGCCCATCAACTGATGGAATACATGCCTGCCCAGCGCGGCGAACAGGCTGCAGAAGGCGGAGTTGTCGGCGGCATCGTTGGATCCATCCTCGGCGGAATGGGCAACCGTTAAACGGCCCGCTAGGATGCCTGCCTGTCGCCCCGAGCCATCCAGGCATCCACCGACCACCCGTTATATCGCAGCAGAAACAGCAGCGCCGAATAGACCAGCGCGTAGGTCAGTTGCAGACCCGCCGCAGGCCAGTCCTGCACCAGCGCCGAGCCGAACGTGAGCACCATAATCAGCAGGCTCCCCGCAACCAGTGCGGCCCGCGTCCGCACCCCGATCAGCAGCAGCAGTCCCAGCAGCGCCTCCACCGCAGGCAGCATCATGCCAAATCCCCATATGCTCCACACCGGCAGCGGAGCGTGCGCGAACTGCCCCACCAGCTTCGAGGCAAACACTCCCGGCCCCGCCAACATGCGGCTAATACCATGCATCATCAGGTTCAGCCCCACCACCATTCGCAGCAGAGCATACGCCAATCGCTGATCGTCCTTCTCCAACGCAGCTCCCATCATTCCTCCCTCGCGCAAAACCATCTATCCTTAAAGATACGATGCCACCTTTCCTCGAACTGACACACGTTAACGTAGCGCGCGGCGACAACATGGTGCTTCACGACATCAACCTCAGCGTCGATACCGGGGAGCACATCGCCATCCTCGGTCCCAACGGCTGCGGCAAATCCACCCTCATCAAGACCATCACCTGCGAGTGCTACCCTATCGTCCAGCCCGAGACCAGCGTCAACATCTTCGGGCGCAGCCGCTGGGACCTGACCGAGCTGAAGAAGCGCCTCGGTGTCGTCTCCGCCGAACTCCCCGGCAAACCCACGCTGCACACTACCGGCCGCGACGCCATTCTCACCGGTTTTTTTTCCAGTTCAACACTCTGGCCCAACCTCACCGTTACCGCCGCCATGCGCGAACGCGCCGACGAGGTGCTCGAACAGATCGACGCCGTCAACCTCATCAACAAGCCCGTCGGCGAAATGTCCGCAGGCCAGCAGCGCCGCATCATGATCGGCCGCGCCCTCGTCGGCTCGTCAAGCGCCGCGGCAGGCGATCCCCAGATGCTCCTGTTAGACGAACCCTCCAACGCACTCGATATCAGCGCCCAACGCGAGCTTCGCAGTCTTCTTCGCAAGCTCGCCCAGCAGGGAACTGGCATTCTGCTCATCACCCACCACATCGCCGACATCATCCCCGAGATCGACCGCATCCTTCTGCTCCGCGATGGCCGCATCATCGGCGACGGGCCCAAGTCCGAGCTTCTCACCGCACCGACGCTCAGCGACCTCTTCCAAACCGAGGTTCAGCTCACGCAAAAGGACGGCTTCCACCACGCCTGGTAAAACAGCATCTCACCATTTGCTATGCTTACCCCGACTAAATCTTGCGACGGAGGCATCGGTTGAACCGAAACAGAAGAAGCGGACTGGCCCACCTCATCGCTGCATTCATCGTCATCCTCATGGCAGGCATCGCGCATGCTGAGGCCATCATCCATCGGGAAACGTTCATCGGGATGGTGGGCCAAAGCCGCATCGGCATGACGCTGCTCGTCAACGCCACAGGCACCGTCACCGGTGGCCACTACTTCTACGCAAACGATCTCAAGGACATTCCGCTCGAGGCGGGCACGCAGGGCAGCGGAATCATCCTCTTCGATCCCGAAGGCGGCCAGTTCGCCCTTCGTTTTAAGGGCAATGGAAGCGAGGCAGGCAAACCCCTCGACTTCCACAACAGTGTCGGCATGGAAGGCCGATGGATGAAGAACGACAGCTCGTACCCTGTGAATCTGCAGATGCAGCAAAGCTCCCAGAGGCCAGCCAACGCCCGTTGGTACGAGGACGTCACCAGCGAGAGCGACGCCGCCTTCGAGGCCCGCGTGCAAAACTTCTACAAAGCTGTCCTCGCCGGAGATCGCTCCACCGCCGCCCGCTATGTCGATTTTCCTCTGCGGGTCAATCACAGCGGCAAGGGACGTTTGGTCAAAACCGCAGCCCAGCTATCCGCTGAGTGGGACCAGATTTTTACCCCAGCCTGCATCGACGCGTTTCGAAACGCCATGCCGCACGACATGTTCGTCCGCAACGGCCAGGTCATGCTGGGAGACGGCGTGGCCTGGTTCGGCCCCAGGGGCGCACAGGTTGTTAACGTCCCCCAGGGGTAGGCAAACTTAGCTTTGCAGCCTCGGCGAGACTCAGATGTTGAGGCACGATATGGATATCCGTGCGCGTGGTCTCCTGGTCTCGCGTGATGCTTTTCAGCAAAAGGATGCGTCCGTCGACGTGGACGCTGATGTGCACGCTCTTCCAGTTGTTCGGGTCCACCTGTGCTCGTTCCAACTCAAAATGTCCGCCGCTGTTTACCTTGCCCAGCAGGCCGAAGCCGAACTCCACCGGCTGCGTGATCCGGGCTTCGAGCTTGCAGAGCCGCTCTTCAGGCTCCTTGATCGAGACCGTGCCTTCGAGAACATGGATGATGCGCTCTTCGTAGGTCGAAGGTTGAAAGGCAGGATTAGGCCGATAGGAAAATCGAGTGCAGCCATTCTCCTCGCCGGCAGGTGAGATGAGAAAAGCCCTGGGCAGAATCTCCAGCAGTTGAGTGGCTTTTACCTCGTCATCGTAGTGGCCTGCGTTCAGCTTGCGGAAGGCTTCGGGATGAGCAACGATTTCTTCGATGCGCTGCTCCTCCGCCTGGGTCTGTGCTGGGGTCAAAGGCCGTCCATCCACCGTCAGCAGGCGTCGCAGCACACCGTCGTCTGTCTCGACGACTTTTTCCTTCCAGAGATGGCCGCCAGTCCGGCTGGAGCGTTCCTCCGAGAGATACGAGAAATGGTGCTCCAGTCCTCGCGCCGCCTTTTCATTGGCAGCCATCTGCACCACGGCGCGATTCTGCTGGGCTCTTGCCGGCAGCGATACCAGGGGGAAACCGGCGAGACCAAGGACACTCCAGCGAACACAGTGCAACATCAAGCGAGATACACGACGTCTTCGGAATTCGGTTATGGACACACCTCTTTTATTACACACTTCCATGATCATGTGTTTTGCTTAAGACATCCTTAAGGAAAGATCGCGTAACCCCGCGAATCCAATCCCCTTGGATAGGTTTTCAGTATGCCAGAAGAGAGTCCCGCGCCGCAGTCGCTTACAGCGCCACGACTCCCCCCGCCTTGTATATCTGCTGCATGCATTCCATGTCCCGCAGTCCCTCTTCGCCCGGGGTCTTCGGCGTCTTGTTCTGCAGAATGCACTCGGTAAAGTGGTCTGACTGCCGCGTGAACTGCTTCGGATCGGGCTCGGTGTTCGGTTCGTCCAGCACTGTGGCCGGAGTACCTCTTCCCCCGCTGCTATAGTTCGCCTGCAACCGCAATCCCTCGTAGCCGAACGACCCCACCTCCAGCCAGCCCTTTGATCCATAGACGCGATAGTAACTGCGCATATTCGCACCATAGGTCGTGCAGCAACTAGCCAACGCGCCTGAAGGAAACTTCGTTGTCCAGGTCGTATTCTCTTCCACCGTATCGAAGCGCCCATCATGGTCGATGGTCGAGATGGACGCCGTAAAGCTCTCCGGCTCCTCGCCCGTCAAATACCGCGTCGCGTTCAGCGAATAGATGCCGACATCCATCATCGGTCCGCCGCCGCTCAAAGCCTTGTTCAATCTCCATTCGCCGAGATTTTCATAGAAGCCGTTGGCACTCTCGATCACCTGCACCTTGCCCAGTGCGCCCTGCCGAATCAGCGCAATCGCCCGCAGGTTGGTCGGCTCATAGTGCAGCCGATAGGCGATCATCAGCTTCACATTCGCCGCCTTGCAGGCCGCAATCATGTCCCGCGCATCGCTTACGCTGGTACACATCGGCTTCTCGCAGATGACATGCTTGCCCGCCTTCGCCGATCGGATCGTGTACTCGGCGTGCATGCTGTTCGGCAGCGCGACGTAGACCGCGTCGATGCTCTTGTTGTCGCGCATCCGGTCCATGTCCTCATAGCTGTAGATCGAGCTTTTGGGAACGCCCAGCCGCGCCGCAAACTTCTCTGCCTTGTCCCGGTGCCCGCTCACCAGCCCGGTAATCTTCGAGGTCGAAGAACCCTGTACCCCGCCGATGAAGTGGTTCGCAATCCGTCCCAGCCCAATCACGCAATAGCCAATCTGCCGTTCACCGCCCTGCGCCTCTGCCTTTACCGAAGGCAAAACCTGCGCCGCTAATCCCATTGCACCCAGCTTCGAAAACTCCCGCCTTGAAAGCCTCATCGCTACTCTCCCAAACGCAAACTTGCTGCTAAACAGATTTAGAGAATCCTACACTGCTTCCGAGTTATTTGGGTTAAGCCAAAACAGCAAAAGCCCCGGATCGCTCCGGGGCTTTTGCTTGCTCAAAAATTGCAGCAGTTTTTAGTACATGCCGTCCATGCCGCCGCCGCCGTGTCCGCCGCCAGCAGCTTCCTTCTTCTCAGGAATGTCCGCGATCATCGCTTCGGTGGTTAGCATCAATCCGGCGATGGAAGCCGCGTTCTGCAGGGCAGTGCGCGTCACCTTCGTAGGATCGATGACGCCGGCCTTCACCAGGTCTTCGTAGGCGCCAGTTCCGGCGTTGTAGCCGAAGTTGTTCTCCTTCGATTCGTGGATCTTGCCGATTACCACAGCGCCCTCTTCGCCCGCATTCGAGACGATCATGCGCAATGGCTCCTCGATCGCGCGCCGAATGATCGTTGCACCGATCTTCTCGTCGCCTTCGAGGGCCTTGATCACATCCTCGACAGCCTTGGTGCAGCGAATCAACGCCACGCCGCCGCCTGGGACGATGCCTTCTTCGACTGCTGCGCGGGTTGCATGCATCGCATCCTCAACGCGGGCCTTCTTTTCCTTCATCTCGGTCTCGGTAGCAGCACCGACCTTGATGACGGCAACGCCGCCAACCAGCTTGGCCAAGCGCTCCTGCAACTTCTCGCGGTCGTAGTCCGAGGTGGTCTTCTCGATCTGGGCGCGAATCTCCTTCACGCGTCCCTCGAGCTTGCCGCCCTCACCGCCGCCGTCGACGATGGTGGTGTTGTCCTTGTCGATGGTGACGCGCTTGGCGGTGCCGAGATCTTCGATCTTGACGCCTTCCAGCTTGATGCCGAGGTCCTCGGTGATGGCCTTGCCGCCGGTCAGGACAGCGATGTCCTCGAGCATGGCCTTGCGGCGATCGCCAAAGCCAGGAGCCTTGACGGCAGCCACGTTCAGCGTGCCACGCAGCTTGTTGACCACGAGGGTTGCGAGCGCCTCACCATCCACGTCCTCGGCAATGATGACGAGCGGCTTGGCGGTGCGGGCAATCTGCTCCAGAAGGGGCAGCAGGTCCTTCATCGACGAGATCTTCTTCTCATAGATCAGGATGTAGGGGTTCTCGAGGGAGACTTCCATGCGCTCTGCATCGGTGACGAAGTAGGGCGAGAGATAGCCGCGGTCAAACTGCATGCCTTCCACGGTCTCGAGCTGCGTCTCCATCGTGCGCGACTCTTCGACGGTGATGACGCCGTCCTTGCCCACGGTCTTCATCGCGGCGGCGATGATCTCGCCGATCTGCGAATCAGAGTTGGCGGAGATCGTGCCCACCTGGGCGATCATGTCGCCCGTAACCGGCTTCGACAGCTTGCTCAGAGCGCCGCCCTGGGCAACACCATTCTCATCGCGCTTGCCGATGATGGCCTCGACAGCCTTGTCGATGCCGCGCTTGAGCGCCATCGGGTTCGCACCGGCGGCAACGGTCTTGACGCCCTCGCGGTAGATGGCCTGGGCCAGAACCGTGGCGGTCGTGGTGCCGTCGCCGGCAACGTCCGAGGTCTTCGAAGCTACTTCGCGGACCATCTGCGCGCCCATGTTCTCGAGCGAATCCTTCAGCTCGATCTCCTTGGCAACGGTAACGCCGTCCTTGGTGATCGTCGGCGAACCGAACTTCTTCTCGATGACGACATTGCGGCCCTTGGGACCGAGGGTCACCTTTACCGCGTCGGCCAGAATGTTGACGCCGCGCAGGATCGCCTGACGTGAATCTTCTCCATGCAGAATCTGTTTTGCCATTGTGTTGCTCCTATTTTGGTCAGCGACCAATCAAGTGTTTTTAATGAGGCGCGCGAGGCGCCGATTAGGCGGCGGAGCCGCGGTATACAGCACGAAGTGCTACTTCTTGACGATGCCGAGAACTTCTTCTTCGCGCATGATCAGATACTCTTCGCCGTCCAGCTTGATCTCTGTGCCGGAGTACTTGCCGAACAGGATCGTGTCGCCAGCCTTCACATCGAGAGGGAATACCTTGCCCTCGTCGTTCGACTTGCCCTTACCGACGGAGATGACTTCACCCTCTTGCGGCTTCTCTTTTGCGGAGTCCGGAATGATGATGCCGCCACGAATGCTTTCGCCCTCTTCCACGCGACGGACCAGGATACGGTCGTGCAGTGGTGTAAATGATGTCTTCGACATTGCTTGCATCTCCTAATTACGAATATTGCGGGTTGTTGGTGCGGACCCGGTTGTGTTTGGCAGACAGAGTTTCTCCGTCCGCAGTGCTATCGCATGAGTCTGCTGGAACCTTCCCCAGCGAACTTCACGAAGATTGGCTGGAACCGGCCGTTGCCAAGGGGAGCATGACGCTCGTTAGCACTCAAGCCTTCCGATTGCTAACATAGGCCAGCCTCCCCATAGCTGTCAACCCATGCCTGTGAAATGTGAGTGAAAGTCGCGCAGGTTACTCTCGCAGGCTGTTGAAACCTGACCTTCGGCGATACTGGGCACGGTTCCGCGAGCCGGGCCACATATTTGGTGCTCTTATGGTTTGGAGGACGCGGGCGACCCCGCGCGAGGTCGCTTAGCCTGTCAGAAGAAGCGACGGCGCATTGCACCGAATCCTCCGAGCAGCCCGGTGCCGAGAAGGAACAGGCTGGCCGGTTCGGGGACGTCGGACGTGAGGTCGATGGCCTCATAGTCCTCGAAGGGCTGGCCTACCTTGAAGCCGGCGACTTCATAAACAAAATCTCCAGAGGAATTCAGGTCCAATAACGTACCGTCAGCGAAGAAATCAGCGATAGGATCAGGACCTGTGAAAATTTGGACTGGAAGCCCACCCGGCTCGTCAATGCCAGTTTGGTCTACTTCATGTCCATTGTTGCAAAGCGCCGAAATAAAAGCTGCTCCATTGGAGAGGTTGGGCGCGCACGGTGTTCCATTATCTTCGGTTGGGGCTGTCAGCGAGATCGGGCCAACCTGTTGACCATCGACCAGGGTGATGAAACAGGAGCTTTGAGGGGGGCATCCCCCCGCCCCGGGATTAAAACTCACAATCACCGCGCCTGAGGCTGTCATCCCAGTGATCCGATAGGGTGAAAAAAAGACCGATCCCGAAATGAGAGGGATGACCTGATAACTGTCCGCATGGCACGGAGTGGGGAGGATAAAGAACACGGCTGTAACGGCTAGGAGTGCAACGCTGGACCATCGACCAAAGACTCGCACGGGGAACGCCCTTTCATCGTTGAGATATGAGATAGGGGAGGTGGGCCTGGGTAGTTCTCTGAATCAGACGCAAGATGAGATGAAGCTGTTGCCTCGCCCAACAAAGGAGGAATAGCGGCATTGCGCCTTTCTTTGCCTGATGTGTCTAATTTCTTTTCTGCTAACGCAATTTTGAGACGCATTCCCTCTTCTCCCGCCAACGTCGTAGAATAACGCCATGTCGTCACGTCGCACGGTCTGGTCTTCCTTCGTTCTTGTCGCATGTATTGCGCTCTTTGCCTCCACGCAGGCCTTTGGCCAGTATCGTGGCCGCAAATACAAAGCGCCTCCACCGACCTCGCACGTTGAGGTTCAGGTGTTCAAAAAATATAACGGCAAGCCCATTCCCAACGCCGCCGTCGTCTTCAACCCGTCGCGCGACGGCAAAGACCTGGGCAATCTCGAGGTCAAGACCGATCCCAACGGCAAAGCCGCCATCGATGTCATCCCCACGGGAAGCACGGTTCGCGTGCAGGTCATCGCCGAAGGCTTCTCCACCTTTGGACAGGACTATGTGATCGACCAGCCGAGCAAGGAGATTGACATCTCCATGCTGCGTCCCCAGGCCCAGATCTCGGCCTATGAGGACAATTCGGGCAAAGCTTCGCAGCGAAAGCCCGGTGTGCAGGAGCCGATTCGTCCCACCTCGCCTTCCCCGTCGACAGCTCCCGCACAGACCTCGCCTGTGCCCCAACTCTAGCTCGTGGCTAACCCCGTGGCAGATCGGCAGAAGCCTCTCTCCGGCAGGACGGTGCTGGTCACCGGAGCCGCCAAGCGAATTGGCCGCGCCATCGCGCTGGCGCTCGCCGAGAGCGGAGCCAACGTCGCCATCACCTACCTCGGCTCGCAGCTCGAGGCAGAGGCCACCGTTCAGTCGATCGCGGAATACGATGTGGATGCCTTCGCCCTCCGCTGCGACCTTCGCCAGCCCGAGAGCATCGAGCAAGCCGTGATCTCCGTCATCGAAGAGTTCGGGCAGATCGACGTGCTGGTCAATAACGCCGGTCTTTTCGCGTCAGAAGCGCTGGAGAAGATCTCGGTCGAGCAATGGGACGGAATGTTCGCCACCAACACCCGCGCCCCCTTCCTGATGGCCAGGGCTGCTCATCCCTACCTGCGCGCCGCCCGTGGCCGCATCATCAACATTGGTTCGCTCGGCGGTCTGCATCCCTGGGCGACTCACGGCCACTACTGCACCTCTAAGGCCGCGCTGCACATGCTCTCGAAGACGATGGCCAAGGCCTGGGCTCCCGAGATCAGCGTCAACTGCATCGCTCCCGGCATGATTGTTCAGGGCGAGGTCGAAGAGGCCTACCAGCACTTCGCCCGCAAGACCCCCATGCAGCGCAACGGAACCGCCGAAGACGTCGCCGCGGCCGCCCTCTTCTTCGCCACCGCCCCCCACTTCATCACCGGCCAGCTCATCGCCGTAGACGGCGGCCTCGGCCTCTAGCCGCTGCCGTCACATTTGCCCGCTTTGCGCTTGTCATCCTTGAGCGCAGCGAAGGGATCCCCGCAGTTGCCGGCAGCCGATCCCCAGAAACTCAGCAAAACAGCCTGTCAAGCCCCCTCAATTTGGAAATTCAATTCAACCCAAGCAAAATAAACAACTTGAGAGCAAAAAATAAATCCGCCAAAACTGCAAACCAGTTTCCCTCAATTCGCTAAACTTAAAACAGTTCAGGATCAATCAAAAAAGACCCAGCCAAAATCCGGGTCTAACTCGTTTAGAAACAATATTTTGACTCGTAAACCTTCAGGAATGAATATTTTACGAAGACATCTTTGTCTAAGTAGTTGATTTAGGGTAATTTATCCACGAAGTACCCCCGGGGGTGGGGGGCGAAATCAGCCAAACCGCTCCGCCAACCGTTGCCACCAGGTCTTGTCTTTGAACTCGGCGTACAGGTTCAACGGTTCGAGCTGAGGCGGCATCGGCTTGCCCATAAACGCGGCCAGGGGGTTGGAGTCGCACAACAGATGGGCATAGTCCGGCCCATACTTTTTTGCGACCACGTCAAACGCCTCGCGCATCAGCGGAGGCCGCGAGCTCGTATTGTGCGCATCGGTGGCCAGGAAGTGGACCCAGTGGTTCGCCAGCAGCTCGTGAGCCATCTTCTCGGCCCGCTTGCCCATGCGGCCAACCACGGAACCCGCGGTCACCTGGACCAGCAGGCCGCCGCGCAGCCACTCCATAAGCTTCGACCGGTCTGTCTGCAGCGTCCGATTGCGTTCGGGATGGGTCAGGATAGGGGTCATGCCCAGAATTTGCATCTGGTAGAAGACCTCGGTCAGCCCGGTCGGCAGACCGTAGTCGGGAAGCTCCACCAGAAGGTAGCCCAGCCCGTTGATGCTGAACCGTGCCGGCTCGGCCTGTGCCAGTTCAATATTGTCGAACGACAGGTGAAAGTCGCACCCGCGGCCCAGCTTCAGAGAGATCTTTTCCCTGTCCAGAAGCCCTTGCAGCTCTGCAATCTGAGCGGCAACCCCTTCAGGATCATACTCATACTGCCCATTCGCATGGGGTGTGCAGACGACGTGTGTGATTCCGTCGTCAACCGCCATTCTGGCCATGGCCAGCGAAATTTCAACGCTGGTGGCACCATCGTCGAGGCCCCACAGAAGGTGATGGTGAATATCGATCATCGCAGCCTAGGTTACCATTGTGGCTCGATTTGAGATAACTATTGTGCAGCCGCCAGTGACTGAGCCATCGACTGAAACAGCAGCAAACCGTCAGCCGAACCCAGCAGCGTCTCGCTGGAACGATCGGGATGCGGCATTATGCCCAGAACATTGCGCCCCTCGCTCAGAACACCGGCGATGTTTTCGAGCGATCCGTTGGGATTGGCCGCAGCGGTGATCTCACCCTCCGTCGTGGAATAGCGGAAGGCGATGCGGTCCTGCTGCTTGAGCGCTGCCAGCGTCTCCGCGTCGCAGAAGTAGTTGCCCTCCATGTGGCCGATGGGCATCTGCAAAACCTGGCCCTTGGAAAGCCCATGGGTAAAGGGGGAATCGGCGGTTTCGGTGCGGAGGTAGGTCTGCTTGCAGATGTAGTTCTGGCTGGCATTGCGCATCAGAGCTCCGGGCAGCAGACCGGCCTCGCACAGGATCTGGAAGCCGTTGCAGATGCCCATCACCAGGCCGCCGTTGCGCGCAAAGCGGCTGACTGCCTGCATCACCGGGGCAAAGCGGGCAATCGCGCCGGTGCGCAGGTAGTCGCCGTAGGCAAAGCCCCCGGGAACAAGGATGGCATCGCAGCCCTGAAGGTCTTCAGACGCGTGCCAGAGGTAAGTGACCGGTTGTTGAGCAATCGCATCGACCACGTGATGCGTGTCGTGATCGCAGTTGGAGCCGGGGAAGACCAGAACGCCAAACTTCATATATTAAAGATAGCAGGCAGATTGGTACTTAGATAGCAGGCTGATCGCCAGTAAAGATGGCATCGGCAGTTGTACCTCCCCATTACACCGGAGCATAGATGGCAAAGCCGCGCGGCGGTGCAGGGAACTCGGCGTTGCCGTCGCCGTCGGTGGTGCGCTCGTTAGGATGGGCGGTATCGTGGCCGTCCCAAGCGATGGGCGCGAACTTCTGGTTCTTCCACTGCGTCTTCACCGACGTTCCCGACCACTGATTGCCGAGGTTGTTGAGCACATAGATCAGGCCCGGCTGCTCGCCGCTGTCGTCCTTCCAGCCGACGCGCTGCATGATGTACAGGTCAGGATCGGCGTGAAGGATCTGAGAGTCGCCACCGGCATACTTCAAGTGCGCCTGAATCAGCGCATCGATGCCATTGGGCGTCCCCGGACGCGCCAATTCGTTGTTGTAGTAGTCGTACCAGAAGATGCAGGGATAGCCCTCGTGCACCATGATGAAGGAGTAGGCCATCATCTTGTCGTTGACGATGGTGTTGTCGCCCATGTCGTGGTTATCGACAAAGGTGGCGGCGTGCATGGGCCGCTTCATCACCACGGCGCCGTCATCGGTCAGGTTGCGCAGATCGTAGTTCGGCGTGTCGCAGACGTCTTTCAGCTTGTAGCGCAAGGCAAAGTCAAAGGCGGAGATCTGGTTGTCGGTAAGCGCATTGACCTTGTCGATCCACGCACTGATGTCTTCGGCGCCCGACCAGTACTCCCCGACGACATAGGGCATGAACTCCTTGCCGTCCTTGACATAGCGATACTTCGAGAGGATTCCGATCATCCACGCGCCAAAGCCTTTGACGAAGTCGAAGCGGAAGCCATCGAAGCCCAACTCTTCGATCAGCATGCGCGCATAGTCGAACATCGCGGTGTAGACCACAGGATTGCGGTGGCAGAGATGAGGGAAGCCGGCGTAGTTCTCCTCGTCCGGCATCATCACCCGCTCATAGCGGCTGGGATGGAAGCAGTTCCAGTCGCGCGGAAAGCGACCGCTCTTGGGGTTGAACTTCGTCCATCGCTTCTGGCCGTCGAGCGGGTTGACCTCCTCCTCATCGGCGCCGGAGTTATGGTTGATGACCATGTCGGCATAGAGGCCCATGCCATGCTCATGCGCCTTCGCGATCAGGGCTTCGAGTTCGGCGCGGTTGCCGAAGAGGGTCTTGACGCCGCCCTTCTGGTCGAAGTCGCCAAGATCGAAGTAGTCGTAAGGATCGTAGCCCATCGAGAGATTGCTGGAGGCTTTGGAGACGGGCGACAGCCATAGGGCATTGATGCCCGCTTTGCCTAAATCTTCCACTTTTTCGGCGACGAAGTTCCACCACTCGCCCTCTTTTTTCTCCTGCTTTGGGGCATCCCAATAGAAAGCCTGCATCATGACAGCCATGGTGTTACTCCTTCAGATTTCCTAAAAGGGAAGCCGCAACCGAGGATGCTGCGCTGCTGATCGGTGCGGCTGCGCTATAGTTCTGTTTCAACAGGTCAGATGCATCCTAAGAGGACGAGGTTGGAATGGAGCCAGGAAACGGCAATCCGGTTTCTCATCTGAAGACGGCGGGCGGCGCGCTGGTGAACTGGTGGCGAGCGGCCACGCTCGATGCGCTGATCGTCGGCGTGCTGTGGCTGATTGGGCTGGAACTGATCCGCGTACCCTTCGCTCCACTGTGGGCGATCCTTGGCGGCCTGCTACAGATCATTCCCACCTTCGGCGGCATGATCGCCCTGATCGGGCCGGTGCTGGCCGTCGCCTTCAGCGGGCATGATGAGTGGCGACTGGGCCTGGTTCTGGGGCTCTACGGCGTCATCGTGATTCTGGAAGGGCTTGTGATCGGCCCTTACATCCTGCACCGGACGACGAAGGTTCCGTGGTGGGCGGCGTTCCTTGGGCCGATTGTGCTCGGCATCATCATCCCCTTCTGGGGTGTTCTGCTGGCGCCGCCGCTGCTGGCGATCGTCTTTGCCTTTCGCAAGCAGCCTGTGAATGGCCGTTAGCCTTCGAGCCTGTAGCGAGTTTCAGCGAGACGGTAGAGCGGACGCCAGACCAGCCGGTTGATGGTGACGACCATGAGCGCCATGACGATAGTGGCCAGCAGAAGAATGTGGAATTGGCCACTGTCGGTTGCCGCGCTGATGACTGCGCCAAGGCCCACGGTCTGGTAGGTGTGGTTGTTGAGGCTAAAGTATTCCGCGATAATGCTGGCGTTCCATGCGCCGCCCGAAGCTGTCACCATGCCGGTGATCAGGTAGGGGAAGATGCCGGGAATGATGACGGTGCGCCAGCGCTGCACGGTCGTGAAGCGGAACAGGGTCGAGACTTCGCGCAGGTCCGAGGGAATGGCCATCGCTCCTGCGATCACGTTAAACAACACGTACCACTGGGTCCCAAGCATCATCAGGACGATGGAGCCGATTCCCAGTCCGCCTCCAAGTTTGATCAGTGCAAGCAGAATGACCGGAAAAAGAGCAGGCGCAGGAATGGAGGCGACGACCTGGACCAGAGGCTGCGCGATGCGTGCGAGTTTGGGATTGAAGCCGATGGCGACTCCTGCAGGAATTGTCCACAAGGCAGCCAGCAGGAGTGACAAATTCACGCGCAGAAAGGTTGCGAGCGCGCCTTTCATAATCTCGCCGAACTGCCCCTGATGCACCTCTCGCAAAAGGCCGACGGCTTGCCACGCTGCATACAAAACCGCAGCAGCGGTGAGAGCCACGAGCAATACGCGCAGCCAGGATGCGAGCTTGCCTCGCGTGGAGCTTTCAGTGGAATCGCTGGCCACCTGCCGGGCCAGGCGCTCCTTTCGGGCATTCGCCAGATGGCGATAGATACCTTCGTTCAACGGAACGAAGGTATGCCGCCGCAAATTGCGAAGTGCGCGAGAGTGCTGGAACAGATGCAGCAGCGGGGAACTGACACGTGCCGTGGTCTCGACCTGCTCGAACTTGAACTTGTCGCTCCATGCGATCACCGGCCGCCAGATGAGTTGATCGGTGGCAACGATGATGGCGATCATGGTGAACAGGCCCCACGCAATGGCACGATCATTTCCTGCTCCGGCGGCTGTCTGCAGATAGGAGCCGAGACCGGGGAGGCGGAAGTCGTGCTTGCCGAGCACAAACATTTCGCAGGCCATGAGAAAGAACCAGCCGCCCGCGACGGAGACGATTGAGTTCCACACCAGACCGATGGCGGAGTAGGGAAGCTCAAGCTGGATAAAGCGCTGCCAGCGAGAGAACTTATAAATCTTCGAGGCTTCGCTCAGTTCACGCGGAATGCTCTTGATGGACGAGTAGAAGCTGAAGGCCATGTTCCAGACCTGGCCGGTGAAGATGAGTACGATCGCGCCCATCTCGAGGCCAAGCTGCCGCGTAGGCACAAGCGCGACCATAGCGAGCATGACGCCGGGAAGAAAACTGAGCACCGGAATCGATTGCAGGATATCGAGGCCCGCGATCATGAAGGCTTCCAGGCGCTTGCTGTAGGCGGCGACATAGCCGTAGCCGACCGCGAAGACGAGGCTGAGCAGATAGGCGAGGCCGATGCGAACGACAGAATAAAAAGCGTACTGAGGCAGGGCCCGAGGGCTCAACGAAATAATGATCTGCGGCTCGGGATGACCGAACCAGTACTTCGCAATCTGCATGACGCCGTAGAAGCAGGCAAGGCCGAGGCCCGCGACGCCCAGGTCGAGCACGAAGGGCCAACTGCGTTTGAGCACCTGCGAGCGCGCGAAGATCTCGCGGCTGCGGTTGTTGCTGAAGCTGTCCGGCAGGTTGATCATGCATCGATCTCCGCGGAACTCTCGTGCTCGGTCTCAATCAGTTTTTCGGGGAGGATGAAGCGTCTGCGGGAGACATCGAAGTCGAAGAGCTCCGCGTAACGGCCCCAGTTGATGGCGGTCGCAAGTTGCAGGATGGTCTCGTCTTCGCTGAACTGCTCGTCGAGCATGTCGTGGAAGAACTCTTCGGGAACGGAACGATCGCTCTTGGCCTCGAGCGCGCGGACAATCTGCTTGAGGAGAAGCACGTTCTCGAGCGCTGCGGTGCGGAAGAGTTCTTTCTGGCGAAGGATCTCGGAGTTGGCGTACTCGGCGCCGGTTGGTGTGATGGCTGCGTCGCCTTCGGTCACGGTGAGGAAGCCCAGCAGCTGCGCGGCATCGACGATGGGAAGAAGGTCGTCGATCTCGAAGGCCAGGTCGTCGGCGAGGCGGTAGATGTCGTCTTTGCCTTCGTGGTCGAGCACCAGCTCGAGCAGACCCGCGATGCCGCCGGGACGTGCGTGAGGAAGCATCTGGTAGTGCATCTGGCGTTGGTTGCGAGAGGATTTTCCGCCCAGCCGGGGCAGCGCAGGCGGCTTGGTTTCGGGCTGGGTAAGGACCTTGTAGATGTAGTCGACCAGCTGCGTGAATGCGGCTGTCTTGCGGTCGCGCGGGTGCGAGAGCGAGACCTTGAAGTCGGTGCGGACGTGGCCCGGGTTGCGGCCGAGAACGATGATGCGGTCAGCCAGCAGCACCGCCTCTTCGATGTTGTGGGTGACGAGAAAGATGGCCTTGGTGGGTATCGTTTTTTTCTGCCAGAGCTCAAGCAGTTCGCTGCGCAGATTTTCGGCGGTAAGCACGTCGAGCGCGGAGAAGGGCTCGTCCATGAAGAGGACCTCCGGCTCTACGACCAGAGCGCGGGCAAAGCCCACCCGCTGGCGCATTCCGCCGGAGAGTTCTTTCGGGTAGGCGGCCTGGAAGCCGTCGAGACCGACCGTGTCGAGGATTTTGAGGCTGCGCCTGCGCCTCTCGGCCGCTTCCATGCCTCGGGCCTTCAGCGGGGCTTCGACGTTCTCGAGGACCGTGAGCCAGGGAAAGAGCGCGAAGCTCTGAAAGACGATGGAGACGTTGACGTCAGCGTTGGCGATTGGCTTTTCGTGCCAGTAGACGGTGCCGGCGGAGGGAGCTGACAGGCCCGTGAGCATACGCAGCAGCGTCGATTTGCCCGAACCCGAGGGGCCGAGAAGCGCGACGATTTCCCCCGCCGAGATGGACAGGTCGGTTGGGGAGATGACCTGGATGCGGTTCTCGCTCGGCTGGGGGTAGTATTTCTCGACCTGTTCGGCTCGTATGATTACTGGCTGCATAATTTTCTAATATTATTGAATCTGATCGTTGAATTCAGATGGCTCGGCAGTGTCTCAAGGCTGCGGTCAGCGTATCATTAGCTTATAGATAAAAAGTAAAAGCAAGCTGCCACAGTTGCATTTACAACTGAACGTTGAATTTTTGACTTGAGGACACAACAGCATGGCAGAACCGACATCCACTACGCCAAAGCCCAGAGTACTTGTCGCCGATGACGAACAGGTGATTGCCAACACGCTCGCGATCATCCTGAACCAGGCTGGTTTCGAGGCGCGAGCTGTATTCAGTGGCGAGAAGGCGGTTGAAGCGCTCGACAGCTTCCAGCCGGACATGCTGATCAGCGACGTTATCATGACCGGGATGACCGGAATTGAAGCCGCGATCATTACCCGCAACACGCTGCCGAAGTGCAAAATCCTGTTGTTCTCGGGGCAGGCTGCCACCGCGGATCTGCTGGAGAAAGCACGCACGCAGGGGCATGAGTTTGAGATCCTGGCCAAGCCTGTTCATCCCACCGACCTTTTGGCGAAGCTTCGCGGGTAGTTGGCTTTCACTATTTTTAGTGTTTCTGGTGCGTACGGCTCTGGTCTTCAAAAAGAAGTCAGGGCCGTTTCCGCTCTTTAATCCTGGCCGCGGGTGCTCCGGCGTAGACGGTCCATGGGGCGAGATCTTTGGTCGCCACCGAGCCCAGCCCAAGCACCGCGCCTTCTCCCACATTGACTCCCGGTGCGACCGAGGCCCGTGCACAGATCCACGCATAGGGGCCGAACTCCATGGCATAGGCCAGCAGGGGAAAGGCAGCATCGTCGTAGTTGTGAGTCGCGCCGCAGATGTAGGCATCCTGGGAAAGGATGGCGTGTGAGCCGAAGGTGATTGGAGCGGGATTATAGATCTCGGCGCCGTCCGCGGCGGTCACCTGATCGGCGCAGATCAGGTTCCAAGGTGCCCACACCTTTGAGTTGGGATAGAAGTGGCAGTTCGAACCCATGGTCGCTCCGAACGAGCGCAGCAGAAACGATCGCCACGAATGGAAAGGCCTGGGAGAAGTCCGGTAAAGAAGGATGCGGCAGAGGTTCCAGATGATGCGACGCACCCGGTTGCGAGTGGAAAAGGCCGGACGAAGGTAGGGATCGGAAGCCGTCTCCGCTGAGATGTGATCGTTCGCGTTGTAGTGAATCTGCCTAGGCATTGTTTTACGATCTCAAGAACGTTGGATTGCTGCTTCGAACAGACCAATGATGGTCTTTGCGGTTTGCTCCATATCGTAACGCTGGTTGAAGCTATGCAGTGCCTGATCGCCCAGCCGCTGCCGGTCGTACGGCGAGGTTGCAATCCAGCGTTCTAGTAGATGCAGCGTTCCGTCGGGCGTGTCGGGCTCCATATAGCCCGCGCCATCGTTGGCAATCTCTTCAGCGATGTTTACCTTGTCGGAGAGCAGGACAGGCGTGCCACAGGCCATCGCTTCGGCAACTGCAATCCCGAAATTTTCCTGGTGAGATGGCAGAATGAAGGCCTCGGCTCCGTAGAACGCGCCCCACTTTGCATCGCCGGTGATCATGCCAGGCCAATGGATGCGGTTGGCAATGCCCGCTTGCGCGGCAGTCTGCTGCAGTTCGGCGCTCCATTGCTGCTGATCGGGGCCAGCCATCACCAGATTAAGCTCGGGATCGTCTGCCGCTACTTTGGCAAAGGCATCGACCAGCAGGTCGCAGCCTTTTTTGCGATGGATTCGCCCCAGGAAAAGAAGATAGCGCTTGTCCTTGACCTGCGGGCACTGGTCAAAGAACGTCTGCTTCAGTACCGGGGGAGCGCCGACGGGACCTTTGGCGCCATAGGGAACGACGTAAGGCTTCCAGCGATGCAACCAGAAGCTCTGTTCGGCGAGCCGTTTCTCAGCCTCCGAAGTGAAGAGGACACGATAGGCCCCGCGGAGGTTCCAATACTCCGATAAGAGCCAATATGGCCATTTCTTCGCGTGTTTCAAAGGAAACGCATGTTTGAAATAAGGGTCCAACATGCCGTGGGTGAAGAGCAGATAGGGAGTCTTCGTCCCGGCGAGCGCGCGCCTTGCGGCCAGTCCGCAATATTGCCACAACCCATTCACAACGACGCCGTCGAAGCGATGACGGTTTGCTTTGATCCATGGAACAAGCCGGGGATTGAAGCCGTAGGTTGAGCTGACGGGACCAAGCGGATGCACGGGGAAGGTGAGTGTCTTGAGCCATGGCGATTCCGGGTCGTCGAGTGTGACGACCTCGCCGATGTAGCCGAGGTCAGCATGGCTCATGAGCACGCGAACGGACTGAGAAGGGCCGCCTGCGGCAGGATCGAGCGTTCCCATGACATGGAGAATACGCATCAGCATTCACCGTTCTTGTGGAGCATAGCAGGCGCTCGTTTGCTAAAAGGAGCAAGTCGGGTCGACATCAGGCAGTTATCCTGCGCGTGGTATACGCAAGTGCCTGACGCAGGCTTTGAATATCCTCTTCAAAACTCCACTTCTGAATTCGTTCCAATCCGCGTTGTCCCATTTGGGCTGCGGTCTCCGGCGTAGCCAGTACTTTGTGAAGGGCGGACGCGAGAGCATCAACATCGCCTGCTGGAAACACACAGCCTTGAACGCCATCCGTGATGAGGTCAGGCTGGCAGCCGCAGTCGTCAGAGAGGATGACGGCACGACCGGCATTCATTACCTCGTTCACGATGAGCCCCCACGGCTCGTGACGGGAGGGTAAGACAAATACGGTCGCAATATCGAAGAAGCGAGGCAGCTCTGATTGATTCCGGAACCCACAGAAACGGATTCCGCTAAACCCGGTTTCGGCAGCTTGCTTCTCGAGTGCGGCACGTTCTTCTCCGTCTCCAACAATGATGAGATAGGGATGTGGTTCGATTCCAGGCGCAGGGGAGAGCTTCTTATAAGCCTCGAGCAAATCTTCGCAGCGCTTACGCTTTTGCAGCTTTGAGGCGAAGAGAATGACCGGTCGAGCTGGGTCCAGATTGAGTTCGCTCAACAGCTCGCTGCGCCGGGCAGGAGCGATGCGGCTGCGCTGCTGGAAGTAGGCGTTGTCAACGGCGTAGGGCATCATGAACAGGGGAAAATCGTTGCCCAGGTGAT
>NZ_DATKQC010000243.1:0-5967 GCF_035532915.1 Edaphobacter sp. | reverse complement strand
CGGCGCTTCGACCACGCGATCGCAACCGTTGCAGGCAAACTTCGGCCGTACGTGGCGAATGACCTTGAAGCATTCCGGAATGTACTCAAGTTGCTCGGTCACATCTTCACCGAACGAGCGTAGCGCGCCACCGCAGTCGGGGCAGCGACCGCTGTTGGGATGATGCGAGACAACTTCGCGCGGAAGATGACCAGGCAAGGGCTTGCGCGCCGGCCTGGCGGGCGTGTTGGATGGCGTGGCGGCCTCAGCCGCGGCTTCGGCCTCGGCCTGTGTAGACTCCAGATCTTCGAGCTGGAACTCAAGCTGCTCCAGTTGAACCACGACCTTCTCGCTCTTCTTGCCGAAGATCATTCGGCGGTACTTCTCGATAACCAGCTTCAGATGTTCGATCAGCTCTGCGTCCGACTTGTGCTGCTCGCGCTCCTCGATAACCAGCATCTTCAACGCTTCAACGTCGAGCTGATCGAGATCTGGAAGAGCAGCGACAGTCATGTGCGCAGTATGCCATGAAACGATGTGGAAAACATCCCCAAACACCGCATGAATAAAGGGGAATCACAATCATCAATCAGACCGCGATCTGCGGCGTCCAGGTTCGCTCGGGCCTTCTCCAATCGATGCCTTCGAGCAGCATCGAAAGCTGCGCGCGCGTCAGACAGACGGTTCCGCTCTCGGCCTTCGGCCAGATGAAACGGCCACGTTCCAATCGCTTGTAACTCACCCAAGAATGCACGGCCTCCTATTACAGGGACACGTCTTGTGCAGGTGACGCATCCTTTTCATCCACTCCGAGGTCAACAGCTACCCTGCGTGGGCGAGCGGCACAACCGCTATGGGATGACCCTGCTTTTGGAGACCAGCGATGGGGCAGTGTGCTCGGTTCGGCCGCAGTGGACGGATGTTGTTTCGCCCGATGCCGAGATCGTTCTAGGCGGGCAGCGGGCGCTTTTCCGGGTAGCGGACTTGCTGGAACTTGTCCGCTTAGTGGATCGGCTCAGCGGGCACGATCTGTCGGAGGGGCACAGATGAAATGTAAGGGGAATTCCGCCGCGAATGTAAACAGAAATACGCCGCTTAAAAGTGGGGATGGTGCGGCGATCCCGTACTGTTGTCAGTGTGTATCAAAGTGCATAACACTTTTTGCTCTTGACATACGCTGTAGTTGCGGCATAATTAGTATAACGATCGGCAAGCCGATCCGCGGAGATTGTGGTGCCAGCCAAGAGCGACAGCAAGCAGGCCAAAATCAGGGCCCTCGCCGAAGAGGGCACGCTGAATCCGGTGCCCGGAAAAGTCCAGGATCCGAAGTTCCAAGATGGCGAGTTCTTCGATCCGCGCGACATCGTGCAGGTCAAGTACGAGATGCTTCGCCGCGTTTCGGTAGAGAACGCGTCGGTGACCAGTGCGACGGAAGACTACGGCGTGTCGAGGCCGACATATTACCAGACCAGAGCCGGCTTCGAAGAAGCGGGGATCGCCGGGTTGGTGCCCAGGAAACGGGGTCCGCAGGGCCCGCACAAGGTGCGAGGCGCGGTGCTCGAGTTCATCCAGGAGCAACGGGTCGAGGGCGAGCCCATTCGAGCGCGCCGGCTGGCCGAACAGATCCGGAAGAAATTCGATCTGGATATCCACCCAAGGACGATCGAGCGAGCCGTAGCGGTAAAAAAAACCGCGCGCTGATGTGCGATGTGGCAGAGAGTTCGGAGCGGCTGGCAGGCGTTACGTCGCAATACGAAGCTCTCCGCAACGCCGCACTCGGCTATACGCTGCCGCCCGAGGCTCGCTCGGGGCTCCTGCTTTTTCTCCGTCGCGGCATGTGGGGATGGGCGCGGGCGATGGCCACGGCTGGCGCGAACCCGCCGCTACCGAGGCGTACGGCAATGTTGAGTTTTCCCACTGCGGAAGAATCAAGGACCGTTGTTCATATCTTCGCGGCCATGGCCATGAACGCCGAGCATCGAGGAGCAACACTATGAGCGAATCCTTCAAAGTGCAGCCGCATCATCTCCAACGAGGCGCCTACCTCTATGTTCGACAATCTTCGATGCGGCAGGTCATCGAGAACGTGGAGAGCACGAAGCGTCAATATGCCTTGCGTGGGCGGGCGGTGGCGCTTGGCTGGCACGAAGATCAGATCATCGTGATAGACAGTGATCAGGGCGAGTCCGGCGCGTCAGCGGCATGGCGCGAGGGCTTTCAGCACTTGGTGGCTGATGTAAGCATGGGCCGCGCGGGTATCGTTATGGGGCTGGAGGTCTCGCGCCTGGCGAGGAACAACGTGGACTGGCATCGCTTGCTGGAGATCTGCGCGCTGGCCGATACCCTGATCCTCGATGAGGATGGCGTTTACGATCCGGCGAACTTCAACGACCGTCTGCTGCTGGGCTTAAAAGGAACCATGAGCGAGGCTGAGCTGCATGTTCTGAAAGCCAGGCTGCGCGGAGGAATCCTGAACAAAGTACGGCGCGGCGAATATCGCTGTCCGCTGCCCACGGGCCTCGTTTACGACGAAGCTGGCAACGTGGCACTCGATCCCGACATGCAAATCCGGGACACCATGGCCCATTTCTTCGAGACGTTCTCGCGCGTTGGCTCGGCGTGCCAGACGGTGAAGGCGTTCCGGAGGGAGGGCCTTCTCTTTCCGTCCCGGCTCCGTGGCAGCGCCACGGTGTTCCGGCCGTTGACCGCCTCGACCGCCATGCGCGTGCTGAGCAACCCTCGACTGGCAGGTGCCTACGTGTATGGACGCCGGCGCTACCGGCGAGGTGCGGAGGGCAAGAAACACATCGTGCGAAAACGCGACTGCGGGGAGTGGCTGGCTTGCATCCCAAACGCTCATCCCGGTTACATAAGCTGGGAGCAATATCAGCAGAATCTTAAGCTGCTCGCGTCCAATGGCCGGGGCTACGAACTGGCGCGCGGATCTCCGCCGCGGGAAGGCGCTGCTCTGCTCCAGGGACGTGCGATATGCGGCCGATGTGGCAGACATCTCCGTGTCGCTTATCGCTCCGCACGGGGCAAGCAAGAGGCCTGGTATGTCTGCGACCGCGCACACGGTTATCTCGCCGATCGGGACTGCCAAACCGTCGCCGGACCGCCGGTTGATGAGGCCATCGGGGCCCTCATCGCCGAAAGGATGACGCCTGCCGCTGTCGAGTTGGCGCTGGAAATTCGGCGAGAGATCGAAACCCGGCAGGAAGAGGCGGACCGGCTGCGCTGCCGCGCCATCGAGCGCGCACAGTTCGAAGCCGATCTAGCGCAACGTCGATTCATGCTGGTCGATCCGGCCAATCGCCTGGTCGCCGACACGCTCGAGGCGGAATGGAACCACAAACTGCACGCGCTTTTGGAAGCACGAGAGGAACGAGAACGCGCCCGACAGCAGGACCAATTCCTGCTCGATGATGCGATCCGCCAGCGGCTGGTCACGATGACGACAGACTTCAAGAAACTCTGGCATGATCCCACCACACCGAATCGGGAGCGTAAACGGCTACTCGCCTACATCATCGAAGATGCTACGTTGATTAAACTGCCGGCAGAAGGCATCACCAGGATCCACGTTCGTTTTAAGGGCGGCAAGACGGAAACTCTGACGACGCTCAACCCCAAGTCATCCGCACAGCAGATCAAAACACCGCCCACGATCGTCCAACTCGTCGATAAGCTTCTCGACGATCACATCTATGCCGAGATCGCCGACATCCTCAACGAGCGGGGATTTCGTCCCGGCGGATCGGCTCGACCGGGGCGCGACCAAACCTGCTTCACCGCGCTGCGCGTTGCCTACCTCGTCCATACTTACGCACTGCGCTCTCGGTACGACCGGCTTCGCGACCGCGGCTTGGTGACCAAAGCGGAAGCGGCCACTCGCCTCGGCATCCACGAAGCAACGATCGTGCCTTGGGCCGAACACGGCATCATCACCAGATACGCCTACAATGGACACGCGTACCTTTACGAGCTGCCACGCTCCATACCTGCCAAGCACTGCAGTCGGTGGGACCGGCTCTCAGATCGAGTAGCGGTCCTCAAAGCGGAGAAGGAACAAGACCTTCGGATGCAATCGAAAGAGGTGTAGTGTGAAGCCAGTTACTTGGCAAACAGGCAAAGACCGTCGCCATCGAACCACAAAAGTTTTACGATGTCACCGCGGCGCCCGCGAAAAACAAACACGTGACCGGAAAACGGTTGTTGCTCAAGCACCGTCTGCACCTGCGCACTCAGACCGTCGAAGCCGCGACGCATGTCCGTTACCCCGGCCGCGAGCCATATCTTCGTGCCTGTGCGAAGTTCGATCACTTGCGCAAGCTCTCCAGGATCGAACGCACAAGTGTTAGATCGGCACCTCTCTCCACGCTGATCATCGCCCGGCCGGGCAACTCGATGTGGATCGCGCCCACGGTCGCCTGCTGTTGCTTCGCGGCAGGCTCACGAATCTCTTCCTCACACGGTGCCGAAACCGTAACCGGAAGCAATGCTGTGGTTGGAACGACCGGCTCTGCCAACTCGCCACTCTTGAAGGCACGACGCCATGCAAATACCTGGTTGGCGTTCACCCCGTGCGCCCGTGCAACCAGCGCCACACTCGCACCGGGCTCCATCGTCTGCTCTACTATCCGCTGCTTCTCCGCCACCGAACGCCATCTGCGCACGCGGCGTTCCGCTCTCTCTGCTTCGACCATGACAACATCGTCAAACTCAAGCCTGCCGGGATACCAGAGGGGAAGACCACACGCTTACTAATCTCTCGTAGCCATCATTCCTACACAGCCGCCACCGCGACGCCGGCTTGCTCCTGCTCCTGCTGCAGCTCGCGAATCCCGAAATTCCGGTGGAGGAAGAAATCCGAAATCTTGCTCATGTCCTCGATGAATCGTTCCATCCCCTCTCTGGTAAATATGTCCTTGTCTTTATAGACCGGTTTCGATGAGCGCAGGTTTTCAGGAAAGAACGCATGAGCCAAGTCGTTGCGCAAAGCATTGATTGCCTCAATATCAGCGGCAGTGGATTTCGGGACCTTGTAAATTGCCTTCAGGAGCCTCAGTTTCTCAGTGATGCTCAGTACTTCCAAAATGTAGTAGTTGAAGTTCTTGAACTTTTTGGTCTTCCACAGTTTTATAAATCCCCGTTTCCTGCCGAAGAAATAATGGCAGATGGCCGCCCCAAGCATCTCGTCGATAAACGTGTAATCGGCGATGACCTGACTCCTGACAATCTGGTTTATCATCAACCGCAGGCGCGCCGTCCGCTCTTCTTCATCGTAGTCGAGGATGCTTTCGTAATCGATGCGCGCGAGTTCCGCGATTTCCGTGACCTCCGCCAACAAACGCTTCTGCAGCTTCGTCAGTCTCTGTTTTGATTGTTCAGCCATTCTCGCTACCTGCTCATCCCAAATCGCATTTTCTGCGAGGCAATCATCCATCACTTGCCTCTGTGTAGGAGGAACGTCTGCGTAAAGCGAGCTTCCATCTAGAGCTTACTTCGCATCTGTGCGGTCAGGACTGCATCGGCATCTGCGATGGCTTTTTCCGCTTCCGCAATGAACTCGTCCAACGTCTGGACATTGACAGTGTGCTCCCCGGATTCGTCAAAGGCAACCGGGTAGGGTGGAGTCTGCAGGCGCACACGGTCGAAACCATGCTTGAGAATGGAGAGCTTCCCCATAGTGACCATAACGCTGCTCCCGTCAACGCCGGGCAAAAGCTTGGATGTCGCCTTCCGAATTGAGCCGGATCTGGATTCCGAGTGTTCATACAGCGCATTAAGTCCATCCTGCAATCGCAGTACTTTCGTTTCAAGGCCATGCATGATGGATGCTCGACCTGCCTCGGGCGCATGAGAAGCGAGGAACTCATGAATCTGCTTAAGCTTCGCGAGCAGTTCGTCAAATGTGACGATCGTTATGTCCTTTGAATTTCCCCGAAAGAGTTCAAACGACTTTTGTTGGTCAAGTCCCTCGGGCAT
>NZ_DATKQC010000242.1:0-7048 GCF_035532915.1 Edaphobacter sp. | reverse complement strand
TGCACGGGCGATTCCACGTGGAGTGCCCGGCAATTTCTGTGCCGAGGGATTGGAGACAGGCTGTGCGGCGAAGGCCCTTGAGAGATTCAACAGAATTAGTCGGCGCATGAGTCTGGCACTGAGCTACGAGTCACGCACTCGAATTTGGAATTGCATTTGAGATCCCAAATTGGCGACATCAGGGAATGGGTATTCCCTGATATTCGAGTGATAATTCCCTGTTCCGAGCAGCGTCGGATCGGGCTTGACTGCGAGGAAACTCACCTAAATTCCGCGACATAGAGTCGTGCGATGGTTTGGTTGAGATGCCAAATTCGCAAATTTCCCTGTATTATTCCCTGTTAGCAGGGAATTCGGTCCGGAGAACAGTTCGCAACAGACTCCATCCACCGCCAGCGAGTCTGCCTGTTCCATCATCAATGACATAAAGAGCGATTCAGGCCCGGTTTTCGGGCCTTTTCTGGCTAAAAGTTCCATCGGAGAATTTCTCTCTCCTGCCAAATTTGCTCAAATTCTCCCACTTTCTCTGATTGGCATTTCCGCAGTGGAACTTTTGGCCTCCTGGGCTGCATGCCGTCCCTGCATTCACAGGGGCAGTCGACGAGGCAACGGCGGATTTTGGCGCGAATGGGCCAAGCTAAGAAGGTGCCACCAACCTCCGGAGCTCGCTTGTTGCGTGAATTCGATTTGATCTGCTGGACAGCTCAAGACAATTCAGCAAAAACTGGCCACAAGCTGGCTTCTAGCCAGTGATTCAAAAAGGGCATCGAATATGGCGTGCCTAGATCGAGGCTGAGGTTCCGTCTTCATCGAAACCCGGCGGCGTAACCATACCTCTTGCGCGAGGATCCGGGAAGATTCAATTCTCAGGGGTCAGAAATGCGAATATGTCTGGAAGCGATTGCATCCTGGCCGACCGAGGCCCGGGAAGTGAATTTTCCCGGGCGTTGGTGGCGTGCTTAGATTCCGAGGCCGGCAGCCGCGTTTTCGCGAAAGATCTCGCCGGACCTTATATAGCGCCGCAGAGTCGCAATGGTTTTGTGGCCCGTCTGCTTCATGATGACGAACTCGCGCACGCCGTTCATGGCGGCCTGGGTGACGCAGCCTGCCCTAAGCGAATGCCCGCCGAGCTCCTCGACCTTCAATCCGGCCCGCGCTGCAGCCCGCTTCAGGAGCTTGCCGATGAAATCCTTGTGTAGACCGCGCCGCGCGACATGTCCATAGCGGCCGACCGACCGGAAGACGGGGCCGTCGGAAATTCCGGAAGCGACGAGCCACTGGTGCAGCGCGCGGACCGGGCACGTATCCTGACTGGCACCGAAGGGCAGACCCACTTCCCATCCGGCGCCTTCCTGGTCTGTCTTCGATTTGCGGACGGTGACGACGACGCCGTCGGCTGAGAACTTCAGGTCACATATATGGATACCTGCCAGCTCCGAGCGACGAAATCCGCCCGCGAATCCGACCAGCACCAGAGTTGCGTCTCGAAGGCCGAGCAGGTCCCCGCGCCGGGCAGTGATGATCCGCCGGATGTCTGCCGAGAGAAGCGGGGCCTTGGCAAGGATCTGTGGTTAAGCGAGTAAAGCGAGGTTTTCGATGCTTCTCTGAAAGTCAGGTTTAATCCTCTTGATCCAACGGCGGAAACGAATTCATTTGCGGCAATTTATTCAGCTCTTCCTTGTCAAGCCGTCGCAACATCGAGAGTGCGATAGAACGCTGTCCATTCTTGGCTTCTGGACGGCAATTCTGCCACGCGACAGAACCACGGCCGTTACCCGAGTCTCGTTAGTTTCCTCTGGTAGCGATTTGCATGGGACATTCGGCTTCACCAACCTTGCGAGAACTGTTCTTTTACGGCCATGGGCTCCAGAACCGTCGAGCATGTGTCCCAATCAGCTTCGTCGACCTTGCTGTATTTCACGTCGAATGGGTTTCTTGTCGCTTTCGTGCGGTCAATCAACTGATTCGCAGCCTGTTCGTTCTGAAGGGCAATCTGCACCCAAACTTCTTCCAGCGTGTCCGGAATCTGGCCGAATAGATCATGGATTGCCTCTAGGCGGTCTGCCAGGACTTGATGGACGCGATCCTCAACTGAGTCTCGATATCTCAGATTCGCAATCCATATCTCGCTGCGCACTTGGCCGATACGCTGGATGCGCCCCTTACGTTGCTCAAGACGCGTGGGGTTCCAAGGCAAGTCGATATTGAGCAAAGTTCCAAGACGCTGCAGATTCAGGCCTTCAGAAGCGGCATCAGTACCGAGAATGAGCTTGAGATCCTCTGTGCGAACCCGTTCCTTAAGCGTCTCGCGCTTGCAACGTTGGAATCTCCCGTCACGCCAGAAACCCGAGCGATTTGTACCGGCGTACAGGCCAATATCCATGGCTGCAAACTCGACACGCTTTGCCAATTCATCCCCTGCCCAGCGAACGGTATCGTAATACTGCGAAAACAAGATGCAGCCCAAATCTAGCCAGCGTTGGCTTACGCCTGGTTGTGTGCCCAGTAAATACCCAATAACAGCATCAAGTTTGGGATCGCTGTTGCCGCCGACCTTCAGTAGTTCAAGACATCGCTCAAGTCGCGCCAGTTCATCAGCAGTAAAATCCTTGAAATCACTTGCGCCCTGCGGTGGACGACCAACCGGCTGCGGCAATTCCTCTTCTTCGTCTTCGTCATCTTCTTCACCCGAGGTGATTTCCGTCTCCGGTGTTAGCAGTCGGCTTACTGTGAGCCGGCCAGCTTCCATGGAGCTTCCCAATCGTCTCAAAAGCAGAGTCTTGAAAAATCCCGCACCCCGAACGCGTTGCTGCAGCAGTAGAGAAAATGCCTCCGCCTCTTGATAAGCCTCAAGCAGGTAGCCACTGAGCCTGATCGAGTCCTCCGCGCCTTCGCCAAATAGCTTGACTGACACTCTTGGTAGGAAAGGCTCACCTGTGGCTGGATCAATCGTCGTCTCTAGATAGGCACGAGTTCGGCGCACAATGCACCGTAAGAGTAGATTAAACCGCTCCCCATAAATTGGCAGCAAGCCATTCTGAAGTTGAACTCGCTTTATTGCCGTTGAAATCCGGTCAAGGCTTTCTGGCGTGAATTGCCATTGTGTATCGTCTGCATCCAAGCTGCGGCGAATCCGATCGAATGCAGCATCTTCTTCGCGAGATGGGAGCGGATCACGAATATATTCCCAAGCTTCGTGAGTATCGGCAGTTGGAATTGCCGCATCTCCGGTTGCAATTTGAAGACAGCTGCTCGCGCGCCACCAGGGACTGGTGCGCGTCCACCCACCAAGTACACCATCGTTTCCGTTGGAGAGAATGCTCAGCAGATCCCAAGCCTCCACAGGATGGAGTTGCACTGGAGTTGCCGTAGCGAGCAACATGCTTTTGGTATTCCGGCCAATTTGCCAAAGAAACGCCATTAACTTGTTGGGCTCAGGTCTCTCGTCGATCTCTTCGGCTCCGGCATCTACCTTCGGTAAATTCCGCCGTCGAGCTCTATGCGACTCATCAACAACCACGCAACTGTATCGCCGACTCAGGAGTTGATTGAGCGGTTCATGCGCTCCCCGCACTACCAAGCCTTGAGAACCGAGGCCAATTTTGCGTGGGCACTTACCCAGAGACTTGGCTCCATCCGATGGATATTCGAGATTGTTTTCATCCACCCATGCGCTGCCGTTCCATCGAGCTGAAGGCAACTGCAACAATTCCATCAGCTCGTCCTGCCACTGTTGCAGAAGCGATTTGGGTGCGAGCACGAGGATGGGGCCGCCATTGGGGTCATCCAACGCAATGAGCATCGCGGCCATTGCGAGTTGAACCGTTTTGCCCAAGCCAACTTGATCCGCGAGTACGAGACGTGCACCGCCAAGCCGATGCCGCTGTAATGCCAAGCTGGCAAAGTACTTTTGGTGAGGCCAGAGCCCTTGCTCTTTTCGGTAGACAGGTGATTCGACAGCTACCGTTGCGGCAAACGTATTGGGATCTGCAATCTCCTTGAGTTCCGTAGGTCCAACTACCTTGCGGTTTATGATTCGCTGCAAGTCATTCACGACGAAAGGACAGCACGCAAGGTCTATCGCTCGAGCGTCGTTCCAGAGTGCGTCGAATTCCTCCTGAACCCAGCTGATCGCTTCGGGGGAATCATCTTCCCAAAGGAGCTCGTAGTTTATCTTCCAGGCTGATGCACTCTCATTGACACTGCCGAGAAAAGTGGTTGCTGTACCATCTGCCCGTCGAATAGCGCCAGCTTTTCCATGGATCAACCCAAATGCAGAGTCGGGCAGCACCCGCACTTCCATTTTTTTGCTCGTCAGCATGTCATACAGCGCCTGAAACCGCGGCAACGCTGCTGGCGGGGCCTCTTCTGGCTGGCCCGCACACCATGACCGCCGGAGCGCAGCCTGGGCTGCTGCCGCTGTCGCCAGATCTCTTGGATCAAGGTCCGAGTTGCAGATAATGCGTACCGGCCCGGCAACTTTGGAGATCGCTTCTCCTGCCACTTCAAACAGACTCGAACGAAAGTAGCCTGCGATTCTGTCGTAGGAAATCGCGCCCTCCAGCCGCTGGTTGAGTACGGCGTGGTCGAGTCTGTGTCTTCGACTTGAGTGTCTCTGCATCATCATGCGTGATCGTTCCGCAGGCGGCCGGCGAGAATGCGGGCAGATTCAGAGTCTGCCGCCCACTCGTTCATCCCTTCCGCATTGCCAAGGGCTGCGATCCATTCCAGCAGACCAATAAATCCTTCGCGCCTGGTCCAATACCCCTGACCGAAGGTGTCGCGCAGATATTGACGGCCGCGCTCCGGGTCATTGTCCGCCGCGGTCGTTTCACGAATCGCAAACATCAGGTGGCGTAACGGGGTCACCGCAAATGGATGCGGAGCGCCGCTGCCTACCCGGCCACGGCGAGTGGGCAGGTTCGATGTATCTATCTCAACGCCCTGCACGGGCGCGAGCAGACCGGCTGCCAGACCGGTTGGCGTAAACATGCGCGCGCCATTGGCCTTGTCGCTCTTCAGCAGGGGCCGAATGTCCGTCACCCCGAATCCACGGGCCAGTTCTTCGTACATGCCCTTACGGCGTTCTCCGCGACTCTCAATATCAAGGGCACGGAGATAGTAGCGTTCTGCCAGCGACAGGTCACGCCAGGAACTTTCCAATCCTCGGGGGATGAGCGTGTCGCAGGCGATACCGAGGGCGCGTTCGATCACCGTCTGGAAATCGCTCTTCTCATTCCTGCCGCGCATCGCGAAGACCTCATGTTCCACATCGCGTCCATCGAGCTTTCCGTATTGCGTCAGCACCTTCAGCGCTGCGGCGTAGGCCGCAAGCTGGTAGTCGGCATCGTTGAAGTTCGGCTCGCCATCTTCATCCAGGGCCTGCATGGAGGCGATCTGGCGCTTCACCTCGTCCTCGACGAGTGGATAGAGACCTTGATCTGAGCGAGCGTTATGACGCGCTTGTCCGGAAAGAATTTCGCAGCCGCATGGCTGTCATTGTCGAAGAGAAACTTGTACTCCCTCATCTCAGTTTTTCCCTCCTCCATGGTTCTGCCGTCGCCTCGCATCGGACCGAGCGGCTTTCTCACGCAAAAATCTGCTGCCACCCAAACGCGCAGAGTTCCCGCACCATTTCCGGCGTCAGGCTCCGGCCTGTGGCGATGCGCGCAGCCTCGCGGATCGTGTCATTGACTTCGCGAAAATACTCTTCCGCGGCACGCTCGACCACACGGACAGCCTTCGCGTGCAGCGCAGGCTGAACGTTTGTTTGCCACTGCTCGCGAATCGCGGCGAGATTGCCGCCAAAGGTCTCGATCGTGTCGTGGATATAAAGGATGTCCTTGGCGCGCCTGTCGCGATCGCGCTTTTCGTGAATCAGAATCTTCTGCACCAGGAATGCCGCCGCGTTGGGAACAAGGATGCGTCGAACGTCGGGCGTCGGATAGCCGGCGGCAGGGGCGATCATCACGTTCCAGGGATTTTGGAGCAACAGTTCTAGGTGACGGAGCTTCTGGACTAAGACGCCGGAGACACGGGCCGTTACAGTGCGCCGGCCTCCGCGCTTGACTGCGCTGCCCACGAGCGGCGCCAGAAATTCTGCGTAAAAGCTGTTGTCTCCGCTCTGGACGCGATAATGCGCGGCTGGAGGCTGTGTGTCGCCCATCAGCTCTTCGCGGAAGTCCCTTTCGAGCAGCCGCGCGCGAATCTGCTCGCCGGTAGCGGGCAGATCGAGCGGGACGGCAATGTCGGTGTCGAAGGTTCCCATAGGCTCGTAGTCGAGCGGCTGCGCGAGAGGGTGAAGGCGGTAGAGGCGGTGTGCCCAGCCACCGATGATGACGACCTGATCTAGCCACGGTTCGAGGGCGTCGACCAGGCGGGCGAAATACTCGCCATCCGATTGGACGGCCATTACTGTTTCTCCTCGAAGATCGGCGCAAGGACGCGGCGGCGGATCTCTTCGGCCTGTGCCTCGCCGCGTGCCGGATGGGAGCTCACGTCCAACCAGACCTGCAGGATGTCGGCGACCGGAACGCCGTTGCGGACGACTGCGGCGCGGAAGACCGACTCCCGGAACGCGGGAATGCGCACATAAACGTCCGGTCTTTGTTTGGCGCCCTCGGGCGAGAGCCCCATCCGGCTGAGGACCTCCCGGTCCAGGCTTTCGAGATAGAAGTACGGCGGAAGACCGTTCACGAAGCCGAATCCCAGAGATTCAGCTGCGGCAAATAGTCCGATACAGGCTCGAGGCGCCGGTTCGGCCTTTACGTTGGGCTCGGCGTGATAGGCGTAGAGTGCTGCAGCCAGCAGTGGGCGCTCGCTCTTGCGCGGAATGACCCAGCGCAGGGGAAGCTCGGGCGCGCCGCGCAGATGGGCGACCTGCCAGCGGCGCAATAGATCTTCGCGGCGCACCAGGCGCAACGGTTCATCGTTCCGGTCGAGAAATCCCTCCTGTCGCAACTGGCGCACGAAACGGAAAGCGCTCATCACCGAGACCTCGGCTGCGGCCGCAAGCTCCGAAGCGTTGCGGTATTCCCTCCGCGGCGCG
>NZ_DATKQC010000241.1:0-2493 GCF_035532915.1 Edaphobacter sp. | reverse complement strand
CACTTCTCCTTGCGCATCGATGCTCAGCTCAAGAATGAGCCGTTGATCGATGGCCGTTTTCTGTGTCCTCGTCGCTGTCATTTTCTCCTCACTTGTCTGGCGCTTCGAGACGAAGTGACTAGAGATCTGCCGATCCCGGTCATGAATCTCTTCGCCTGGCCGCCCGCGTTAGGGGTGGGTGATGATCCAACCAGGTTCGAGATTTCAAACCGGGTCAGCGGAATTCCTCATCGCGCGTGCGATAAGGAGTCAAAGGAGGATGACAATAGCCATATTTCAGGGTTGTATCCTCTTTGAATCCGTTGACCTGTGGCCCTGCTATTTGTGCACGAGCCGCTTCACCAATGTCGGAGACCCGCCCTGGATCTCCGCCTCCGCCTTGTAGACCACGACGGCATAGAGCAAACCACTCTTCGTTTGAAATGCTTTGATCAGAGCCTCGCCTTCGTTTGCAGCCTCGGCGCCAAGCTCCGGCTTTTCGGGCGATGATCCCTCCTTGGCCAGGAAGTATCGGGCCTGTTGATCCTCCTCATGGCCGCGTTTGCGTCTCCGGTTCGGCTCGGCGGCCGGCGCCGGCGGATGCTCGTTTCGAGGTACGCTCACTGCTGCTGTCGCCATCACTGGCCTCCTTGATTTGCCGCGGTCTCGCTGCTGGTTATGGTGTCCGGCGCGTTCAGAATCTGATTGCGGCGCTCGCCGTCGATGGGCCGCTCGCTGTACTCGGCGATCCACAATCCATCGGGATTCGTATCCGATCTTTTGTCCGCGATTACCCGGATGCGGTATTCGTTCACGAAGTGATCAGTGACCTCGGTTCCGTTCGAGAGATGATGAACGTCCTTGACCCCGTAGATCAGGTACGTGAGCGGCTCTCCCGATACGGCGTCGAGTTCGCGCAAATGAAAAACTGACTGAATTTGCCCATCGTCGATCTTGCCGCGTGTATTGTCGTCGGCCATCGCCTTCAGCGTGTACCCGCGCAGATTGCGGGTCATCATGTTGAGGCTTGCCGCCCAATGATCGTCCACATCGGACGGCGAGTAGTTTTGGTAGCTGGTCAGAAAGCGCTTGACGAAGGCTTCATCCAGAAACTGGTCCGTGCCAGCTGTGGCAAGATCCGTGACTGTGCCTTTGGCGGGCTTGCCCACAACCGAAGCGTCGCCATTCGGGCCGATGCGAATCACAGTCGGCGGCTGCATGCGCACGAAGACGGCGAAGCCAATCGCGGCCAACGCAATTGGGATCGTCAGGAATGCCAACAGCCAGGCACGATTCGCATTCGCGTGCAAGGCCCCGTCTACCTCGTAATACTTCGGCCTCACCTGGGAAGCCTCGTCCGTTCGATCTGCCTTTGTCTTCATGAATGCCTCCTACTCCTTTTCAGTTGCTCGCCGGGATACGCTTGCCAGCCCCTGAGCCGCAATGCGGGCTGCGTGGTATGCGCCCCATGTTCCGATGTTGTAACGGTGGACGCTCGGCCCTCTTCTTGCCGGCGCGGATGTTCTTGGAGAGCCACTGCCCCCTCCTGAAACCACGCTTGTAGTCTGCGCGGGAACTGCGGCTTCCGAAGTCTCACCTTCAGCCTGCGCATCGCTCGAACTCGGTCCTAGTACATCGCCGAATGAGCCGCGAATCTGATCGGCATGGCCTTCGATCGTCGGACTCCCAGAGAGGGAACTCGAAGTTGTTGCTGGAAGCATTTGAGGTGCAGCCGGTTGATTCGATCCGGCTGACGCGGCTGTTAGCCGGCCCGCGTTCGCGGCCGCGCTTGTAGAACTGCCAGCACCGGCCCCCTGCGCGCCGCCTGCTCCTGCAGCGGCAAATCCTGCAGCCGCACCTTCGCCAGCGGCGATTCCAGCTGTTACAACCGTGGCCGCCGCTCCAACCAATGCGACCGCGGTGGCCCCCACATCGCCACTGACAATTCGCTTTGCAATAAACGGAATCACCGCAATCGCCAACGAGTAGATGATGCTGGCGATACCGATCAGGAAGGAACCTTCGAGATTGCCCAGTCCTCCAAGAAAGTCGTTTTGATTAAGCATCTGACCAACTTGGCCCATCTGGACTGCGCTCAACAAAGCGCCAAACCCACCATAGAGAATCGGCCAGGCATTCCAGATAAAGACGTTTTCGATATACGACTTGGCAATGCGGTTTGCGCCTCCGAGAGGCAATAGAGCGATTACGATCGGGCCAAAGATGTAGAGCACGCTACCGTAAAAGATGTAAAAGAACCCGAAAAGAACAATGACGATTGGGTATAACAGGTAAGCAACAATGATCAGGAGACCATCGATCAATCCTGCCATGGAACCAGTAATTAGACCCCACAACTGCTGGACCCCGGCCTGACTATATTCCGTTTGAAGATCGTTTTTCCAATTGTCAAACAAACTGAGCCCACCGGATGCATTTCCTATCCAGTTACCACCTGAATTATGCATATTTTGAGCACACGGGCGGTGCCGGACCTGTTGAGCATCCGTGTTT
>NZ_DATKQC010000240.1:0-6929 GCF_035532915.1 Edaphobacter sp. | reverse complement strand
CTGCGCAAGGGCGGCGTCAGGCTGACCATCGATGACGTTAGAAGCGACTCCTCCCGCTTCAATGATCTGCGGCAGTTCAAAGCCAATCGTCTCAAGACCGATCCACCGATCGTACGCGAGGTGACCAGGAATCCAGATGATGCGGCGATTACCAGAACCATCCTGAACATGGCTCGGGCTCTGCACCTGGACGCGCTGGCGGAAGGAGTTGAGAACGCCCAGCAACTTGATTTTCTGCGCATGCTCGAACTCCCATAGCTTCCCGGGATTGACAGTGACAAACAGTCGGTTTTCCAGGAGATTCAAAACGAGAGGGTCCACTGCGTTGAGTCCCGGGCGGTTCCATCGAGAACATGGCATCTCTAAAATCGCAGATGGCGCCAGTCGGTAACGGCGCATTCCGACACAGCAATCCTGAAACTGTCCGATTACTTCGGTTATGGCTTCCCTGAGATCCCGCCCGGAACCCCGTGCCGACCGCTCCTCTTTCGCCCATCCCACTTTCGAGCAATACCGATGAAATCGCGGCGTCTGGATGCCGATAGCTTATCGAAGCAGAAAATCATTGGCCCGCCTTCGACACTGCCCATAAGAAATGGCAGCAGTATCATGCGCATTCCGGGGGGAAAAGCAGAAAATGTTCTCGATCATCGGCATTGTTCTTGTGTTCGCCGCAGTTCTGTGTGGGTTTCTCCTTGAGAAAGGGCCGCTCGTGGTGCTCGTTCAACCATCGGAGATCCTTATTATTGGTGGCGCCGCGCTTGGAACATTTATCGCCGGTAATCCGTTGCACATATTGCAAAGAACCGTGAGCAGCCTTCTTCGGGTTCTCAAAGGATCGAAATATTCCAAAGAGCGCTACCTGGACTCGCTCAAAATGATGCTCCAGCTCTTCAACAAGGCCCGCAAAGGCGGCATGGTTGAGCTCGAATCCGATATTGAAGAGCCTGAGAAAAGTTCGGTGCTCTCGAAATACCCGGAATTCCTAAAAGACCATCACGCCCGCGATTTTGTGTGCGACACAATGCGGATGGCCATCACCGGCGGCGCAACCCCCTTCGATCTGGACCAGATGATGGAACTGGATATGGATGTGCATCACGCTTCGGCCAGCCAGCCCGCGATCGCACTGGCCACCATGGCCGACGCTTTGCCGGGTATGGGCATTGTAGCCGCGGTGCTCGGCGTGGTGATTACCATGAGCGCCCTCGGCGGCCCCCCGGAAGAGATCGGCCGCAAGGTGGCGGCGGCGCTGGTGGGAACGTTCCTGGGAATCCTGCTTTGTTATGGAGTGGTAGGGCCCCTCGCCTCGGTTCTCACCAAACTGATCGATGACGAGCACGCGTACTATCACGTTCTGCGGGTGGTGATGCTTTCTTATTTGAAGGGAATGCCTCCGAGCGTGGCGGTGGAAGTCGCGCGACGGGCCGTTCCGGAACACGTCCGTCCTTCTTTCCAGGAGTTCGAGAAGGCCTCTCGCCATCGCGAAAGCTCAGCGGAATCGACCGCGGCGTAGTCTGCCGAAAGGATACTCCGATGCAAACCCATCCCCCAATCATCATCATTAAAAAATCAAACAAGCACGCGGTCCACCACGGAGGCGCGTGGAAGGTTGCATATGCCGATTTCGTGACCGCGATGATGGCCTTGTTCATTGTTCTATGGCTAATGAACGCCAGCAAGCAGGTTCAGGAAGCGGTGGGGGGATACTTTAAGGATCCGCGGGGCACCTCAAGGCGTGTCGGCACGAATCAGGTCGGAAGCGATATGTATGTGCCGATACGCAAACAGGACATGACCAAGCTGAAAGAGGATCTGCTCCGGTCTATCCACCATCTCGATCCTCACGACAAGTTCAAGAACCAGATCGAAATTACTATTACGTCGGAAGGCCTCCGGATCGAACTGATCGAGTCTCCCAAAGGGACCTTTTTCGAATTAGGCAGCGCCGTCCCGAGGCCGGCGCTCCGCGACCTGCTCGGGGCGCTCTCAGCCGAACTGGGTAAGCTCCCGAATAACATTTCTGTCGAGGGTCACACAGACTCGAAGGTGTACGCGAATCGGCGGGGGTACGACAACTGGGACCTTTCAACCGATCGAGCCAACGAAGCCCGGCGCCTGATGCTCGCCGAAGGCGTCAGGGTGGATCAGATCGCGCAGGTGAGAGGTTTTGCCGACCGCGAGCCGCGCGATGGACTCAAACCACAGGATCCGCTGAATCGTCGGGTAACGTTGATCGTGCAGTACCAGGTGGCCAATGCTTCAGAGGTGGCTCTGCCTCTCAGCGTGACCAGCCAGAATGCCAGCCCGCCCTCCAGACTGCCTGCCGGGACTGCAGCTACACCAGCATCGGGCCCGCCTGCGGCGCGGTAGGCCGGGCGGTTAAGGCGACCAGCCGCTGCAGCGCCCTGCGCTCTCTCTCCGATTCAAACAGGAATTTCACACCGTCATTGTCCCGGCCGGTGCGCGCCACCCGGGCGCGAACTTCAAGCGACGAATCTCCGCGCCCGATGCGGAGAGTTCCACAGCAGTTCCGCAGGACCGGCTGAAGGAATTCGACCTTCATCCCGTCACTGCTGATCTCACGGCAGCGTCCGGCGATGCTCGTGCCCTCCAGAATAAGGAGGACCGGCAGGTCGACCGGATAGCGCGGACTGCGGTAATGAAACTTCTGCATAAGAATTGCTCGCGAACCCAGCCAAGCGGGTGGCCAAAGTGCGCTCCACCCAGCATCTCCACCCTTCGCCAACTCGACAATCCCCCAATGGATGTATCGGTCTGTCTCATTTTCCCACATGAGAACCTAATGAGTAAACGCATTGATTAGAGATAAATGTATACTGAACGCAATTACATTGGCTTTTGTGGTGACTATACCGGTTTTCTTCGGGGTCTTCTATGGAAATGGGCTCTCGTGTGGTCGATTCCTCCCTACCGCCTCCAGTTGTTCCGGCAGCGAGCCCTCTCGCTGCGCATCTCCAGCCCGCAGTGAGCAACGGTTCTTGGGAATTCAACAGCACCGGGGGCCGGCGCGTGCTCATCGTCGAGAACGACCTTGATCTCGCCAATTTCCTAGCCGAAGAACTCCGAGAAAGCCGGTTCTTGGCCGAGGTGGTCCCGGGATGCGAACAGATGCTGGAGCTCTTGCAGGGCAACACCTGGTACGACCTACTCATGCTGGATCTCGGCTCACCCCCAAGCCGTGGAATCGCGCTCCTTCACCGTCTGCGTCCCATGTTCCCGCGGCTGCCCATCCTGGCGCTTACAACACGCAACTCGGTCGAAGACAAGGTGCTCGCATTTGAAGCAGGAGCGGACGATTGTGTTGCCAAACCGCTCTCGCTGACGGAACTGTTCGCCAGGGTTCGCGCGCTCATGCGCCGCCATGGGGCCACGGCGCCGAACTGTTCCCGGGTGGGCGACTTGGTCATGAATCGCGAAGAACGGCGCGTGGAAAGGAATGGCCGGAGGATTGACTTGACACCCCGCGAGTTGGCCATCCTCGACCTCATGATGAGGAACGCCGGCCGGCCCGTCTCGCGCGCCACTCTCGTTAATGAAGTCTGGAAGATGCCGGATCAGCCGTCGACCAATATCGTCGACGTATACATTAAATACGTCCGCGACAAAGTAGATTTTCCAGGTGAGCCGCGCCTCATTCGCACCATTAGAGGTTTCGGCTATGAACTCCGGGAAACCTGATTCAAGAAGCGAAGCCATTGGGGATCTCCCCCTGCGCTTGATCGTGTTTTCCGCGGTGGAAAGTTCGGTACTGTGAATTCTTGCCTTACTGCAAACGAGACATTTCGCAATCTGAATTGATCCGCTTTCTTTGAAGTTGCCGGAAAGGAGATGGATTGAGTTAAACCGGTTTGTATCGACATCCTGCGGTGCCTTTTGCGGATCGCTCCATTCGTGGTGATGTGTCCGTTAGGTGAATAGCCCAGCGGCATGGCCCGAAAGATCTTGGCAAAGTAGAGATCAGGACAATATGAGTTCTGCTGTTGTGCAGTACACCGGTGTTGAAAATGAATGGCGGTTCAGCGTACTGGTCGTGACGCCGAACGCTCAATTGAGGCAGTCGCTGCAAGAGAAACTCGCTCCCGAGCGCTGGAGAGTCTATCAGGCTGGCACCGGCGCAAGCGCGCTCGAACTGCTGCGCAAACTGATGCTCCGTGATGCGGTCCTCTTGCTCGATCCCATGCTGCCCGACCTCGAACCGGATGGATTTCGCGCCATCGTGAGAGGCCGGTTTCCAGATACCCACATCCTCACCATCAATCATCAGACTGGACAGTTGCTGAACCCCTCGGGGTTGCCTTCTCCGGGCGCAATGAGGTTAGTCGAATTGATCAACAGCAGCAGCCCCGTCCGAATCCGCGGCTTTACGCCCACGCCGGATTCGTCCGCGTGGGATGGAAGAGAACGCCTCGGCCTCGGCTCAGGCAACATGATCGGGCGCTCCGAACCCATGAGCCGCGTATGGAAATTCGCGCGCATGGTGGCCGTGCGCAACACCACCGTTCTCATCACCGGCGAAAGCGGTACGGGCAAGGATGTCCTTGCCCAGGAAATTCACCAGCTCAGCCCGCGGAAAAATAAGCCGTTCGTCGTCGTAAACTGCTCTGCCATCCCCGAAACCCTCCTGGAAGCGGAGCTGTTTGGATATACCAAGGGAGCTTTCACCGGCGCAGTGCAGTCCCGCGTCGGCCGCATCCATTCCGCGCACGCCGGAACCCTGTTCCTGGACGAGATCGGAGACATGCCGCTGACGTTGCAAAGTAAGTTGCTGCGCTTTCTCGAACAGGGCGAAGTGCAGAAGCTCGGCGGCAACGAAAACATCAAGGTGGATGTGCGAGTGATCGCAGCCACCAATGCCGATCTCAAGAAGCTTGTCGCCGGCCAGCAGTTCCGCGAAGACCTCTACTACCGCCTTGCCGTATTTCCCATTCATCTGGCGCCACTGCGCGAACGCATGGAAGACCTCAAAGAACTAATCCAGGCGATGATGGCGAAATACCACGTCGGCGTCTCGCTCAGCCCCGACGCCATCGACATCCTGAGCCAGCACACCTGGCCGGGCAATATCCGTGAGCTGCGCAACGTACTGGAGCGGGCCGTAATTATGGCGGGGTCGGAAGGCCAGATTACTTTCGAGCACATTCTTTTATAGCCTTGATTCCCTTTTCGGGAGCTGAGCCCGTTTTGGCATGCCGCGTGCACCTGAGATAGGCAAATGCTGCCGAGTTCTCATGCTGTTCCAATCAGCGCGACCGACCCGCGACTGCTCAACAATCCGGAATTCCAGCCACCCGAGTTCCGCGGGCCCCAGTTCCTGGCGGATGCTTTCTCGGAATTCATCTCCGCCTCCTCTCAGTTGGAGGCTTCTTATCGCGGGCTCCAGCAGAAGGTTGCGCATCTCAGCGGCGAGCTGGCGGACCGCAATGCGGCCCTGACCCGCAGCCTGGATGAGAACTCCCGCATCCGCACCGCGCTCGAGAAGATGATCGACTCGCTTCCCTGTGGCGTTCTGGTACTCGACAGCGGCGATGCGATCGTCACCATTAACCCCGAAGGACGCAGGTTGCTTGGCGTTAATCTCAATCGCGTCAGGAACTTACGCCAGCTGTCCAATGCCAGCCGTATCGATTTCACCGCATTGGCGGCTTCGCAGAGCGATGGACAGGATACGGAGCTGCGCCTTACTAACACCGCCGGCGACCGCTGGGTGGCCATTGGCCGGCGCGAACTAGCCTGTTCTCCCCAGGAACCGGAACTGGGCGGCACCCAACTGCGGAGCATCTGGATTCTGCGCGACATCACAGCCACACACGAGGCCGAGCGGGAGCGCGAAGCCGCCCGGCGTGCCACAGCCCTGGCAGAAATCTCATCCATTCTCGCCCACGAAATTAGAAATCCATTAGCCAGCCTGGAACTGTTTGCCGAGTTGATCGCCCAAGATCCGGGAGCTGCCTCCCAGTGGATCGCCCATCTGCGCGCTGGCATCCGCACTCTCTCGGGAACCGTAAACAATGTCCTCAGCATGAATGGGGAGAACCACCTCCGCTTCGCTCCGCTGGATCTTTCGGAATGTGTGCGAGAGGCGGTGGAGTTTGTCCGCCCGGTCGCTGAACAAGCCAACGTTCATCTCGGTTTCCAGCCCGCGCAGGAGCCGCTGACGGTGCAAGGCAATGCCGACGGAATTCGTCAAGTGGTCCTCAACCTGGTGTGCAACGCCATTCGCCACACGCCCGCAGAAGGAAGAATCGATGTCTCGGTCGGGCAGGAACGCGGGCCTGCAGGGACCATCGCCTCAGTTGAGGTGCGGGACACGGGCTGCGGAATACCCGAAGAACAGAAGGCGCAACTCTTCGAAGCCGGGTTCAGCGGAACCGGTGAGACGCCCGGCCTCGGTCTCGCCGTCTGCGAGCGCCTAATGCGGCTTCATGCCGGGTGCATTCGAGTCTGGAGCCAAGTAAACAAAGGGAGCAGATTTTGCCTGGAGTTTCCTGCATGATGACAGACGTAGCAGAGCCTTCCGTCATGGTTGTTGACGATGAGCCGGGCATCCGCACCGCCCTGCGAGCCAACCTTCTTCGCCACGGATGGCGCGTAGACGCGGTCTCGGGTGTGCGCGAGGCAATTCGCAACCTTCAGGACCGGAGCTTCGATCTGGTGATCACCGACATGCGGATGCCGGACGGAAACGGCATGGATGTCATGCGCGCCGCGCGCGACGCATCAAGCACCACCGCCGTCATTCTGCTTACGGCGTATGGCTCGGTTCCCGACGCGGTGAGTGCGATGCGCGATGGCGCGCTCGATTATCTCACCAAGCCGATCTCCTTCGATCGCCTGCAGGCCGTCGCGGCGGAGGTCATGCTGCGCGCCGGCCAAATGCCGACTCGCGAGACAAGACGCGAAGGCGA
>NZ_DATKQC010000239.1:0-25392 GCF_035532915.1 Edaphobacter sp. | reverse complement strand
TGGGACCTTTTTCTCGCAGACCGCATTGACCGCGCCTGCGGGTTGCATTACCGGCTATACACCCTATACCCCATCACTAACTGGTGGCACTGGAACGGGTGGTGTCGGCACTGTCAATATCAGCAATCCTAACTGTGTCAGTAAGAATGCGCAGGTGTACCTGTCAAAGATTCTTAGTGCGAACCAGGCGAACTACACGACCGTAAATCCTACGACTGGGTTTACCAATGGCGGTCAGATCACTTCTTTCTCTACGTTGAATAACTTCCGCCAGGATCTGGTTCGCGTGGACCACTACTTTAACGACAGGCTTCATTTCTTTGCCCGGGGGATGCAGGATGAGGCTCCTAGCAACCTTCCTACTGGGCTGTGGGGAGGGGCGAATTACCCAGGAGTAGTGAATGTTGCAATTAACGCTCCCGGAAAAAATGTGGTTGCTAATTTGACCTGGGCTATCTCTCCGAAGATGGTAAACGAGGTAGAATTCGCCTACTCGCAGGGAACAATCAACGGCGCTCTCTCTGGCCCCGCGAACTCGTCTTCTATTCTCTCCTCGTTGACTAACAATCTAGCCAACCCGGATCCATACGGACGTATTCCAAGCGCGACTATCCTGGACGGATCGGTCACTGTTGTGTCGCAGGGTAGCGCTCCCTACTTTGAACGGAATCTGGACCGGAACATCTTTGACAACTTTTCGGTAACGCTAGGAAACCACACTTTGCGCGCTGGCATTACAGCTCAGCAGATGTTGAAGACAGAGGACGCCTCTGAGGGCAACGCAAATTTCAGCTTCAATACCTGGGGAGATTTCCTGCTAGGCAATGCTGTCCAATACTCGCAAGCCAATCGGGATATCATTCCCGATCTGCGCTTCTGGAATACGGAAGCATATATCCAGGATGACTGGAAGGTTAACCATAAGCTAAATGTAAATCTGGGCCTTCGCTGGACACGATTCCCTTCACCATCAGATGCGAAGAATACATTGACCAACTTTGATCCACTCCTATATCAATCGACTGAGGCTCCTGCTCTTGACGGCGACGGGAACTTCGTCTCTGGTCAGGCCTACACACCGGCGACCTATGCCAACGGGCTGATCTTTCCTAGAGGTGCTGCCTGCACAGCCGCTCAGGCAATCTCTGCGCAGGTCGCCTGCTCTCCTTATGGCAGCACCGTGAACCCCAACTATAGCTGGAACTTTGGACCACGTGTGGGCTTTGCGTATACTCCCTTCGGAGACGGCAAGACCGTTCTGCGTGGGGGCTTCGGTTTATTTTTCGATCGCACGCTCAACGGTATCTGGGAACAGAATGCATTCGGCGATCCCCCTCTGGTGCAGACGACAACGATCGTGAGCGCGTCGTTTGACAATCCCACAGGAGCCGGTTCGGCTGCGCCTCCTGCCCTTGGACCGAACCAACTAACTACGACCGGCAGCCCCGATTTCAAGGTTCCGTCGTATACAGACTTCAACCTATCGGTGCAGCAACAACTGACCCCTGCAACTGTGTTAGAGATCGCCTATGTTGGCTCAGTGTCCCGGCACCTGTTGGGCGAGTTGGATCTGAACATGCCGACACTGGCTACACGAGAAGCGAATCCTGACTCTCCTCTTAACAACATTCGCCCCTATCTGGGCTATTCGGACTTCCATACAAGATTGCCCATCTTTACTTCCAACTACAACTCGCTGCAGGTATCGTTAAATCATAGGTCGCGCGATCTGACGCTGGGTATCGCCTATACCTGGTCCAAGAATATGTCAGACCAAACCAACGATCGGGGAACTGCCAATACCTATACCTATGACCCGAAGTTGGACTACGGCCCTTCTGGGCTGAATGAGCCGCAGATCTTTGTCGCCAACTTCGTCTACAAGGAGCCGTTCTTCCGTGAGCAACATGGACTTACCGGACATGTGCTTGGTGGTTGGGAGATCTCGGGAATTACCACCTTCAACTCCGGACTTTCATTAAGTGCGTCCCAGAATGTTGACCCTTACGCCTGCACAGCTCCGAGTACTGGCAATCCCGCAGGTCCTACTAACCCCCTATGTGCAGCCGCAAGCCCGTCTGGGACGTATCCCGGTGGTTTGGGCATGATAAGCCCAAATGCAGATATTCTTCCTCGTCCCGATCAGGTAGCTCCGGTTCACTTGACCAAGACGCAGGCTCAATGGTTCACAACCAGTTCCTTCGCCCAAGCTCAGGGACACTTTGGCAGCAGCGAGGCTGGAAGTTTCCTGGGCCCAGGCACGGAAAGGATTGATCTGGGTTTGTTGAAGAACTTCAGGTTCAGCGAAAGTATCAATCTTCAACTGCGCGCTGAGTCTTTCAATCTCTTCAATCACACCAACTTCGACACAATCGATACTGGTCTTGTAGACGGCACGTTTGGGCAGGCCACGAGCGCTCATATACCGCGCACCATGCAGTTCAGCGGAAAAATGTACTTCTGATATTTGGCCATATGCAACGAAAGGGAACCGCCGCTTCGATGAGTCGGAGTAATGTTTGAGACGAATGTTGTTCGGACCAGCACATTTGGACAGCTAAGCTGCATGCTCTCTTACTTACTCCGGCTCAACCGTTGCAAACAGCTTAGAAGCGATTATGCAATAGAAAAAGGTGCCATGGTTGATCTTTGTGTGATGCGCCGGCGTGGTGCGGTTTTTGCGCTCAGTTTCATGCTGATTGTGAGCAACTCGTTAGCAAGGGCACAGGTACCGCTACCAGTTATGCCCCTTCCTGCGACTGCGGTGCAAGGGACTGGAAGCCTGCTCGTTGATCCCGGGCTACAGATTGTGTTCGAGGGCTACACTGAGCCTCGCCTTGAGCGAGCGAGAACACGCTTCTTCAACGTTCTATCTCGGGAGACAGGAGCTCCCACAATCCCAGCGCGCACTTCTAAGGAAGTTAAGTTCATTATCAAGACTGCCGGTCCAAGTGCGATCGTGCAGCAGCTTAGAGAAGATGAGTCTTATCACCTGGAGGTCACGGCAACTGGAGTATTGCTCACTGCGCCAAATCCTCTCGGCATACTGCATGGTCTGCAGACGTTTCTTCAACTAGTTCACAGCACCCCTGAAGGTTATGCGGTTGCCACAGTAACGATCGACGACAAGCCGCGCTTTCCATGGCGCGGACTGATGATCGATACCGGCCGGCATTTCATACCGCTCGAGGTGATCCGAGAGAACCTTGATGGCATGGAGGCAGTGAAGATGAATGTCTTTCACTGGCATCTCTCCGAAGACCAGGGTTTCCGTATCGAGAGCAAGATCTTTCCCCTACTGCAGGAGAAAGGTTCGGATGGCCTGTACTACACGCAGGACCAGGTTCGCGGCATTCTCCAATACGCTCGCGACCGGGGTATTCGCGTCGTCCCGGAGTTCGATATGCCATGTCATACCACGTCATGGTTTGTCGGGTATCCCGATCTGGCAAGTGGCAGTGGCCCTTACCAGATCGAACGCCGCTGGGGAGTCTTTGATCCTGCAATGGATCCTACCCGCGAGAGCACTTACCAGTTTCTCGACCAGTTCGTTGGGGAGATGACTGCCCTATTTCCAGACGCGTATTTTCATATCGGCGGAGATGAATGTAACGGTAAGGAGTGGGACGCTAACCCGCGCATCAAAAAGTACATGCAAACGAACCACCTCCGAGATAATGCTGCACTGCAGGCTTATTTCACCGGCAGGGTGCAGAAGCTGGTAGCCAAGCATCATAAGACTACGGTGGGCTGGGATGAAGTGTTACAGTCGGACACTCCTCACGATGTCGTGATCCAGTCGTGGCGTGGTCCCGATTCTCTGGCGGAGGCTGCACGCCGGGGCTATCGCGGAATTCTTTCAGCAGGCTATTACCTCGATCTGAATCAATCGGCAGCTGACCATTACGCAGTCGATCCTCTTGCTAACGGGATGCCCGCGCTATCCCCGGCGCAAAGAGCCAACATCCTAGGTGGTGAAGCTACGATGTGGACCGAATTTGTCAGCCCTGAAAACATCAACAGCCGAATCTGGCCGCGCGCCGCTGCCATCGCGGAGCGGCTTTGGTCGACTCAGGATGTAAAAGATATCAACTCAATGTATCGGCGTCTTGATACTCTCTCACAAAAGCTGGCATATTACGATTTGCCATATCAAAGCGTCAGCGAACAGATGTTGAGGCGACTGAGTAGCTATACCGATTCACCATCGTTACAGGTTCTTGCGAGTGTTGTGCAGCCGCCGAGGGATTACGCTCGAGAAGACCTGAAGCCCTATGACGTCTTTTCCCCTCTGAATCGACTCGTCGATACGGTTCCTCCCGAAAGTGATAAAGCGCGAGAGTTCAATGAGATTGCAGCGCGAATCGCCGCGGGAAAGGCAGTCTCCGCAGATTGGCAGAAGGCCCATCAATGGCTGGTCTTGTGGCGAGACAATGATGCCGTGCTCCAGCCTTTGCTGACTAAATCCTCATTGACCACAGAGTTAGTCCCGTTATCCCGCAATCTTTCCCAAACAGCTACTATCGGTTTATTCGCCCTCGACACCTTACAAAATAACCAACGTGTAAGTGTCAAAATGCAGAAAGAGCAGATGTCTAAATTAAAAGAGCTTGAGAACCCTGAGGCTGTCTTGGTGAATATGGTTGTCCCAGGTGTGGAAGTGCTGGTTCGGGCTGCCAGGACTCGGTAGATATGTGTTCAAGACATACTGCAAGCTGGCAGCGGTTGAGTTATATATAGATTGTGCCTTCGCGTGGATGTACGCAAGTCACTAGGATTCAAGCCTGCCGCGTTGACTGGTCAGCTATTAAACTACCGAGCAAAGCCTAATTAGCTAGTGACGCTCTCATAACTACATCTACTAGAGGATACTGTTGTGTACGCCACCTCAACGAGATAGATTATAACGACGTGAGAGGGGGGGAGGTGTCTTGAGTTACAAACTAGTGATTTGCTTGGCCCTCGGAATAGCGAGCTTGAACATTTCCGCGCACTCACAGCACAACCCAGGACAAGCGGCGCTTTCACTCGACCAGCACGAGAATGGGGCTGCGTCCGAAACTGCCCTACCCGCTCTATCTAAGACCCACCCAACGAATCCCGACACTCTTGCCCGTTTGGGTCTTCTTGAAGCCCGTCAGGAACATTACCCGCAGGCTATTGTCCTCTATCGCAAGGCCATGGCGCTGAACCCAGCTATGCCCGGCCTGCGTTTGAACCTCGGCCTGGCACTCTTCAAGAACGGCCAGTATAAACAGGCCAATCAAATTTTCATTCCCCTGCTCAAGGCACAATCGCCGTCCTCACCCGAGAGGCAGCGTCTGACTGTTCTGATCGGAATGTCGTATTACGGTCGGGGAGAATATCAGGCTGCGGTCCCATATCTCAAGCACGCAGCGGATCGCGACGCGCAGAATCTTTCGCTGCTCCTGACTTTGGCGCATAGTTGCCTCTTATCGAAGCAGTATCAATGCGTTCTGGATGTCTATCACAGGATGGTTGCACAGAATGCCGAGTCTGCCCAGGTCGACATGCTGGTCGGCGAAGCGCTAGACGAAATGAGCGATCCGATCGGTGCGACGCGGGAGTTTCGTGCTGCTGTTCAGGCCAATCCGAAGGAGCCGAATGTGCACTTCGGCTTGGGCTATCTGTTGTGGACGCAACTACAGTATGAGGAAGCTTCACAGGAGTTTCAGGCAGAGCTTGAGAATAACCCAGGTTATGCTCAGGCTCTGCTCTATCTGGCCGATGCGGATATTAAAATGGGCCGAAATGAAGATGCGCGAATCCTGTTGGAACGTGTAGTGAAAAGCCATCCCGCAATCTCCATGGGGCATCTGGATCTGGGTATTGTCTATGCAGAGGCCAATCAAAAGGAGGAAGCACTTCGTCAGTTCAAAATGGCCGCGGCGCTCAAGCCCGACGATGAAAATGTTCACATGCGACTGGGACGACTGCTCCGCTCGATGGGGAATCCCGGTGAAGCGAAGAGCGAATTTGACAAAGTCAGGAATCTAAACAGAGCCTCTCATGAGGCGCTCATCACCGTGATGTCCACCGCTTCCCCCAAAAGCAGCACGTCTAAGGAAAATCGCATGTCAAATAGCTACTAGCTAAGTTCTACGCACATGTCCTCGACACACCGGCGGACACGGTCGCAGAGACACTGAGCGGACAGTTTAGCGCATGATGAAGGACATTAGCATGCATAACATCTAACATGAATTGCCCGATGAGTAAGTTGGCGATTTATTGTCAATTGGCAGCGACATTCTCGCTACCGTGCCTGCAGATTAAGCGGGGAAGATTATTCCATTCTCAGCGCCTGCATCGGTTCGATCGAAGCCGCACGCTGCGCCGGAATCAATCCGGCCACGCATATTGCCGCTGCCAGCGTCGCAACCGCAAGCATCATTGCGCTTGGGCTAATGTTGCCAGCCGCGCGGCCGGTTGTGGTTCAACGATGAATCGTGTGCGGCTGCGGCCGCAGCACGCCAACCATGTATGGTCGTACGACTTCGTGAGCGCGAGGACACACGACGGGAGGACGGTACGGATGCGATCCGGGCAATTTGTTCGGACCTACCGGGCGGTCATACCCTTAGCGGGTTCGGTGTCAACCTCCGGATTCGCAGCATTTTGTAGGTTGGCGACAACGTATCCGTCACGCGCAAGCATCTTGCCACGTTGACGGTAGAGGTCAGGGTCGTGAGGTTGCACGGTAGCGAGGCCGTCGACGTAGCGGTTATACATGCAGAAAGCCGCTGCGATGAGAACCGTGTCGTGAATTTCGATGTCGGTTGCCCCCTCATCGCGAGCCCACTGCACCTCCACCGACGTCACCTTTTTGCCATCCTGCTGTACCTTCCCTGCGATGACCAGAAGAGCTTTCAACTTCGGGGAGACATCGGCAGCGGAAAAGTCTTGCTTGATGTATTGAACGACATCTTCATCTCCGTCAAGGTGCGCCGCAGCGATCGCTCCGTGGATCGATTGGCAGTAATGGCAGTTGTTTTGTGCGGAGACGAAAGTTGCAATGAGTTCGCGTTCGCCCCGCGTCAGTGAGTTCGGTTGACGAAGCAAAACTTCAACAAGCTCATTGAGTGGCTTCGAGGTCTCGGGCCGGAAGGCCATAGGGCCGAGAATACCTGGGAGATCAGGAAGAGTGATGTGTGACATAGTGTCCTCGGTAAAACATCGCTAGAGTGTGGTTGCAGGAACATCGGCTGGCATCTCGGACATGAGTGCAGCGCCAGATATATCCTCGGGATAAGAAGGAAGCGCAAGTTGCAGCAGGGCCGCAAGAAAACATGGCAACCCAAACATTGCTACAGTCGTCGGAAGATAGCTTCCCGCTCTATCGAAGAAATGCCCCATCAACACTGGACCGGTCGCACCGCCGATGGCATAGGCGGTCCAGGTGAAACCGTAGAGCGTGGAGAAGCGGGCGCGACCGAAGTACTTCGCGATGAGGTAGGGCACGACGTCCGCCTCGCTTCCACCGGCGAATCCAAGCAGGAATGCGCCCGTCAGGCCAACGGTCGCAGTGGTGGCGTAAGCCAGAACAACAACCCCTATGCCTGAAACGACAAGAACAGCAAGCGACACCAGGGGTGCGAAGACATGATCGAGCAGGTATCCCGTTATCAGGCGGCCGACAATACTCGAAATGCCGAGCATCGAAAGCGCAAGCGCTGCACTGCTCGCATTCACCCCACGGCTGCTGAGCAGCGCGGCAAGGTGAGCGATCGCGGCATTCGCGCTGAACGCGGCAAACATCACCGGAACGGCAATCAGCCAGAAGACGCGCATGCGCAAAACAGCGGTGACCCTGCCACTGAAGACTACTGGCTGTGCAGGTATCTCCGTAGCGGCGCGGTTGCGCACCAGTATCGCGGTGAGTGGAAAACCTAGCAGTGCAAGGCCGCCAAGAACAACGTAGGACGCACGCCAGCCATGCGCCGTCATAACGTGTTGCGCAATGATGGGCAGAAAGATCGAGCCGGTGGCGCTACCGGTGAGCATAACCGCAATGGCCAGCCCGCGCCGCTGTTCAAACCAGGTAAGCACGGCACGCGAATAAGCGAGTTGCGCGGTACCATTGCCGACGATGCCGAGCAGAAGGTATGTCGCGTAAAACTGTGCAATGTGCCCACGCAACAGCGCTAGCGAAGCAATCCCGCATGCGAAGACGACGATGCTTGGCAGGATGACACGGCGCGGCGGCAGTTTGTCCAGAAGTGTACCGATTGTCGGCGAGCACACTGCCACGGTGAGCGCCGCGATCGCGAAGCCGCGCGAAATGGCTTCTATCTTCCAACCGAACGTGTCATGCAGCGGCCTGATATACAGGCTGAACGTATAAGGCACGATAGCCGCGAAACTTACCATCACGCCGAAAAAAGCTGCGAGCGTCACTTTCCATCCTGCGTATCGGAGCGAATTCTCGGAGGCGATCCCACTAGCCACGGCGGTCGCCTTCCATGCCAATCACGGCACCTTCCTTCTCCTCCATACGTTTTGCCATCGTGGAAAGTAACTTGGGACGCACGTTTGGCCGCGTCCATGGGCATTCGGCGAAACAGATACCGCATGACCCGGATTCGGCAAAATAGGGGATGCATTTATCGAAGTCGACGTACCATCGCTCCCGGCCGCGCACTATTTGCTTAGGTTCGGAAATAGCGCCTGGGGGGCAGGCATTCGTGCAGATCTGGCACGTCGTGCAAAATTCATCTGCCCCGAAGCGAACTGGCAAGGTCGCCGTCAGCGGCATGTCCGTCGTGACCCCGGACAGACGAATACCCGATCCATAGTTTGGACTGATCAGCGAGCCATGCTTGCCGAGCTCGCCAAGACCGGAATCAATGGCCGGGGGAATCAGCAGCAAAGCATCAGCGGAAGGGCCCGGATACGCCTTGGCCTTATACCCCTGGGAGCGAATCCAATTGGCGAGGGCGAATGATGCTCTCGTACCGCGCGCGTATTGAACACCAATCTCCGTAACACCGGCGCCATTCGTCTCGTCCGAAGGCACCTGGATAAGCTGTTCGTAGTTGTGAGCAAGAACGAGCACAATCACCCACGGCTCTTCGATCGAGTATCCCTCGAAGACGTAGAGCGGTTTCATGGCCGCAATCCCGACGGCATCAACCTCGTGAGAAAGCGCGAAGGCTGTCATCTCGGCGGTGAGCTTCTGAGCAGACGCCTCGTTTCGCGTCGTCGCAATTGGAATCAGTTCAGGATGGTTATAAGCCGCCATGAACATCGGTGCCGAACCGGGGCATTTACGGGAATTCTGCCGTGCAATATTCTGCAATTCTTCAAAAGGATGTTGCGTCGGAGGATGCCAGAAGAAGGGCGATGCTCTTCGCGGCGCAGGCTCGCCAAGCCCATTGATCGCATTCCCCGATGTCTTAAGGAGAGAAAGCGTCTCTGGCCGCGGCCTGTAGGTGCCACGCTTGGGACGTCTTGGGTTCGCTGGATCTGGCATAGTGAGCCTCGGCTTAGACAACAGTGGATAGAAGATAGGCAAAAGCGATTATTCAAAAACTCAATCGAGCTGAAAGTTGTATCTGTCGCGCGGGTGCCGCAAACGTTGGAGATCCAAAGGTAGGATTCAAAGAGCTCGTAACACCATCGCCGTATCTCATCGGGACTTTGCCGGCGAACTCTCCCGAACCATAAACCTGGTCAACATCCTGAACGTTCACTCGATTGAATAGATTGAGAAACTCCGCGCTTGCGCTTAGTTTCATCTGTTCAGTCAAACGAAAGCTCCTTTGCAAGCGGACATCGGTATTGTAGTAAGAAGCGCCTCGATACGTATTCCGGCCAATGTTTCCCACGCGGTCATTGAATGGAAAGCCGTCCCCATTGATGTCGGAACCCGCAAGAATGCTGTAGTATTGCGGGCTCTGTATCGTGTTGAGCGTGGAAAATTCGAAATTCCTCAAAGGCGCTATCCACTCTTCCGGCGATTCTGCCATCAACGTTACGACCAGTCGATGCCTTACGTCGTTATCGCTGACTGCCCGGTCTAACTGTGGCTGCAGATAGTCCTGAGGCTCGTCCTGAAGCTGGTTTTCGGTCGCGACATCGATCGATTTTCCATAGGTGTAGTTCGCAAGTACGCTGTAATGGTGATCGAGCTTCCGGCGCAGGCTGACCGTCCCTGCGTTGTAGATCGACCAGCCCGTGGGCGATCCGTACAGTGCAAATCCGAAGTTGGAGTCAGCAGGCTGAAACTTCTGCCTTCCATCTGAGAGAGTGCCGTTGGGGACCCCATTGATGGTGTTGGAGCTTAGCAGATGGATCGCGTGCAGGTAATGATAACCAACAGTGAGGAACCAGCTATGTCCCAAATCATTTTCTACTTCCACATTCGCTTGCTCGGAGTAGGCATTGGGCAAGTCTCGCTTTACAAAACCCAATGGAAATTGCTTCAAGGTTGTTGGACTTGGATAAATGCCATTATGTGAGAAGTTGGAAAAGGCCGATCCCGAGAGGCCGGGGCCGATCGTACCCACCATGCCCGCTGGCCCAAAGCCCACAAGCTTGTCGTTCGGATCTGCAAAATCAGGCAGCAGTGGCTGATTCATGTGAGTGAAAGCCGAAGCTCCGTGCCAACCATTCACGGTGCTACTGAATTCGAAAGATCCAACGAACAAGCCGAAGCTGGACCGCACAACGCCCTTACCCTTGTTATACGAATAGGCCACACCGACGCGAGGTTGAACATTCCCAAAGGTGGTGGGGTTCATCTTTCCTATAATGCGAAGATCCTCCGCTGAAGGGAAGAGATCGAGATCGTAACGAAGACCTAGCGATACTGCGAGATTCGTCCGAGCTTTCCATTGGTCCTGAACATAAAAGCCTGCCAACTTGTGCCAGAACTGGATTGCATCCGCGGCTTGACGAACGGATGCGTCGGGACCCGTATAAAATCCGTTCTCAAAGGGCAACGTTCGTTGTGGAACCTGCTGCCCAAACTCGGACCTTGGCTGTTGGAAGATGAACTCAACAGCAGTTCCGGGACCGAATGGAGCACCGCTGAACGGCCCGGCCCCGAAGAAACTCTGAGGACTAAAGATTCCGACGCCCGGAGTAAAGTACGGTGTCTGGGCAGAGAACCAGATCGGCTCAAATTCCGCACCCACTTTGATCGAGTGCGATTCGTGAGTGTAGGTCACGGCTTCCCTGGCTTGAAAGTGATTCTCACTGTAATAGCTCACGCCGCCAAGGAAACCGCCGCTATAAAGAGTATCAGCGACGTTGACGGCTGGCTCGTAGCCGGCTCCCACGGGGTTCATGGTGAAGGTGCGTCGGCCGAAGCTTACAGAACTCTCCGAGGTCCATTGCCGGCTTAATATCTCGAACAGATTCGCATAAACAGTCTGGTCATGGATACGATTGTCGCGATAGCTCGACGGCAGTCCCTGTCCTGGGGAAGCGGCAGGTGTATTGCCGTTCCTCACGTTGGCAAATAGATAGCCAACAGCGACGGTGCTTCGAGCGTTCAGCACGTCGGTAGCTTTTCCGAAAGCATTGTTATAGTCGCCAATTTGAAGAATCGATCCCAGTTTCTCCGGAGCCAGGCCAAGACGCGTCTTCACCTGGTTAATGCTGGGAGTGCCCGGGCCAAGGCAACCCACCGTATCGATGCATTTCAGAATGAAATGAGAGTAGAGCGGCGACTGAGCTCGACGCTGCCCCTCGTAGCCGGCGAAGTAGAACACTTTATCTCTCCGCAGAGGCCCACCCACGGTAGCTCCGAACTGATTGAAGCGCAGAGTGTTGAAGCCTGAAGCAGACAGCAGGTTATTGGCATCCATCTGGTTATTGCGGAAATAGTTGTAAAGTGAGCCGTGTAGATCATTCGTCCCGGACTTGGTGATCGTGTTAACCGACCCACCGAGATTCAATCCGTCCGACGCATCAGGACCGTTGACCACGCGGAACTCCTGCACCCAGTCCAACGATGGACTTACCCGCTGAACTCCAGAGATGCTCGTCGTGTAATTGATGCCGTCCATTCCATAGAAAACGCTGTGCGTCTCACGCAACCCGCCGAAGCTGACCTCCAGAACCGTCTCCTGAAATGCGGACTGCGCACCAGTACTGAAATTGCGACCGATCGTAGCTGTCGGAGTGAGCAGCACGAAGTCGATAAAATCTCGATCCGAAATCGGCAGGTCGGCGATCTCGTGCTGACTAATGACCTGACTGGCTTGCGTTCGATCACCGTCAACTCCTTGCGCCGTGTCGCGCACCTCCACTTGCGCAGTAGCTTCCTGAATCTTCAATGCAACGCGCAAAGACGCGATCTGGCCCAGTGTCAGCGTCAGCGGCGCGCGGTAAGAGCTGAAGGATGGAGAGTCCACCGTCAATGTATATTCGCCGGCAGGAAGACCTGGAAGCTCGGCCACGCCGAGCCGGTCAGAGAGTTCCGTTCGCAGCACTCCCGTGTCCATTTTGCGAAGTGAAACCCTGGCACCCACTACGACACTGCCCGAAGGATCAGCGACGGTAAGATTTAGGGTCGCAAACTGCTGACCTAGTATCGGTGCGGTCGCCTCAATCAACATGAAGCTACACGCAAAGGTCAAACAAATGCCCCTTGCGAATCGGCACAGAAAAGCGCAAGCCACCTGCGCAACCTCCCGCAAATACTTGCAAGTGCATTTAACGCACACAGACGCCATTCAGACCTACCTCAGTGAATCAAAATTGAAAACGAAGTTGGAAGAGCGGGAAATGCACGTCGAATTATGCGGTGTCTGAAACAAAAGCGAAACCGTCAGAGGTCGGAGACAGGGTTAATCAATTTGGTGGAACTCAACACGCTAACCGCGAGTGCGGGAACGCGAAGGAGTGAAAGCAGCCCGAGACCGGTTCGGAGCGGTCAACCGAGGACTCCGGCCCAAAAAGCCACTGGAACTGTTTCAGAGAGACAACACATTCCTCCAGGTCGTATCTTTTACAGAATCATTCCAAGATACTTCAAGCTGGCTCCTGCCCAAACAGAAGCGCTCACCACGATGGCTTACAGCCCCAGGTTGTCGTTCACCGCAATCTCAATATCTTGCTTCGACCCCAGATAGCGTTCGGTGATCTGGATCGAGGAGTGACCGAGCAGGAATTTGATCTGCTCCAGATCGCCGCCACTTTTCTGGCAGAGCTTCGCGGATCTCCGTCCAGATTGAAAGACTAACCCCTATGGGGGAACAATCTATCCAAGGATTTGATAGTCCGGTTCAAGTCGACGGGCTACGCGCCGTTGATTGACGAAAGATCAGCTCGGTGGCCAATGGGAGCAGCTTGGACCGTCGCCTTTTTAGTTGAAGTAACGTCTCTATCGTCAACCTGCTAAGCTCCGCACGTGGCAGATCGACCGTAGTAAGCGGCGGATTGAGAAAGCGGCTGAAGTAGGTGTTGTCGAACCCTACAACGGAGACGTCCTCCGGAATCCGGATATTTCTAGATTGCAATCCCCGATACACTCCCATCGCCACCATGTCGGTCGTCGCGATAACCGCAGTGAACCGCACTTTACCGAACACAGAGGCAATCGCCTGTTCTCCTGCATCTGCAGCCGGACCGCAAACATCCACGGTATGAGTCTTCAATCCCTTAACCGAACAGGCACGAAGCGCTGAGACCAGGCCCTGGTCGCGAAGTTTGTGGGACAGCAGAGGCGGCCCGCTCACCGTCTGTGAATTGCGCACAAAGAGCAGATCACGGTGGCCAAGGTCGATCAGATGTTCCACAGCCCTCTGCATTCCACCGCGCGAGTCCACTCGAATAATGCTTACGGATTTTCCGGGTTTTCCGACATCCAGATACACCGTCGGGACGCCGCTTGCTTCAACCATCTTGCGAGCGTCTTCGTCGTATTCCGATGTCATGATGGCTAACCCAGCGATACGTGCTCCGAGTAGCTGCTGGACTGCCGCACGATGCTGGTCCGGTGAAAAATTTGTCGCCATCAGCGAGATTTGAAACCCGTGTTTTGCTGCGGCATCTTCAATTGCCTGTGCTGTTTCGGCAAAGAATGGATTCTGCAGGTTGGAAACAATGACACCCAACAACTGGGTCTGTCTTCGTGCGAGATTGCTTGCATAGAGATTGGGGCGATAACCCAGACTGGTAATTGCAGCCTGCACTCGCTCCCGTGTCGCATCGCTCACTCTTCCATTGCCGTTCAGCACTGCGGAGACCGTGCCGAGTGAAACACCCGTCATCGCGACCACGTCCTGGATCCTCGGTCTTTGGCTTGGCCTCTCTAGTGGCGTAGCCCGCCGCGGCATACGCTTCGGCTTGCCCGATTCTTTCGTACGTTTTGTGGATGCAGTTCGTTTCACCTGACAAGGGTACCGTGATGACCGGGTTTTGGCACTTGACAATCTATCCATCGACCGTGGTACCGTTTTGCTGAAACGTTTCATCGTCCAACGAGGAATCAACATGACATCAGAATCTTCGAGTGAAATGCAAGACATGCTCCATCAACTCAACACGCCCTTCCCTCTCACCGATGTGCAGGTCGCCTTTTACCAGGAGAACGGATATATCAAGCTGAAGCACGTTCTCTCATCCAACCTGCTCAACCATTACCGCCGCGTCATTGGAGACCGGGTGGCCGAACTCTCCGCCGATGCCCTGCCCATCGAACAGCGCTCCACGTATGGGAAGGCCTTCTTGCAGGTCATGAATCTCTGGACGAACTCGCCGGAGGTTCGGCAATTCGTCTTCGGAAAAAGAATCGCTCGCATTGCCGCTCAACTGATAGGCGCTACCGGCGTCCGGATCTATCACGATCAAGCGCTCTACAAGGAGCCAGGTGGAGGGATAACCCCATGGCATGCCGATCAATATTATTGGCCCGTCGATAGCGAGCGAACCATCACTGCATGGATTCCATTGCAAGACACTCCAGGCGAAATGGGTCCGCTTGCATTCTGCGAAAAGAGCCATCGCTTCCAACTCGGGCGCGACATGGAGATTAGCGACGAAAGCGAGATGACCCTTAAGGAAGCACTCCACCATTTTCGAATGGAGGAAAGTGGATTTGATCTGGGAGATGTCAGCTTCCATTCCGGTTGGACGTTCCATCGAGCTGGCGCCAACTCCACCGATCGGCCACGTGAAGTCTTTACGATGATTTACATGGATGAAAATATTCACCTGGTCGCACCGAAGAACAAAAACCATATCGCGGACCTTGAGCGATGGGCGCCTGGTCTCAAGGCTGGTGATCTGCTCGCTTCTCCTCTGAACCCAGTGATCTACACGAGCGGATCCTGAATTGTCTCTGAGTCGAAGTCTGTTTGATTGTAGGGATGCCGTTTGCGACACCGATTGGAAGCATTTGTGAAATCCTCGAACGCAAACTTTCACGAAGGCAACCCAGCAAAGCGAAAGCTTTAGAGTCAGGCCTTGCTCTTGGCTACTACTTCGCGGGTCTCCTCTTCCATTAGCCACCGCCGCAGCTGCAGAATGTCATTGGCTCGCGCAATTCCAATGGGCTTGCGCGAGCCGTGCGACTGCACCACGACAACGTTCTCGATATTTTTCAGCAGCATGTCGCGGTTTACCTGGTCGACCGCTTCCTCCGGATAGGCCAGCACGTAGTCCTGCCGCGCCAGTTCGCGCATCTTGAAGTGGTGGTCCGGCGGCTCGATCTTGAGCAGGTCATGCGCCTCCACAATTCCTACCAGAAGGCCGTCCTTCTCCACCACCGGCATAAGACCGATACCACTGCCCGGAACAAGCGTCGTCAGGACTGTCCGCAGCTCTTGATCTGCATCGATCGTATTGAACTGCTTCTGCATAATCTGGTCGATCCGCGCCCGCATCAGCACCGGAACCGAGTAGTCCTGCAGAATAATGAGGCCTCGCTTTACCAGCTTTCCAGTCATGATCGAGTCACGGCTGCACAACCGGACAAACCCATCCGAAACCATGACGCAGACAATCAGCGGGAGCAGCGCATTGGGGTTATGGCTCAGCTCAAACAGAAAGACGATGCTGGTAAACGGAGCGCGTGCAATGCCTCCAAACACCGCTGCCATCGCAACCAGCGCATAGAATGCCGGATTGCTGACCAGGTGCGGAAAGAGATGCTGAAAGCCAATCGCGAACGTCGCTCCAATGCCGCCGCCCACAATCAACGACGGCGCAAAGACACCGCCTGTCGTTCCGGATCCCAGCGAAATGACCAGCGCCCAGAACTTTGCCACCGAGATGCCCAGCAGCTTGCTCGTCGTCAGCCGGTCATTCAACATATCGCGAATCGTGTCGTAGCCAGTGCCGAAGACCTGCGGATAAAAATAGCCGATTGCGCCCAGGATCAGCGCGCCGATTGCGGGCGACCAGATCAGAGCGTGCTTGAGAGGAAGCTCATCAAAGAAATCCTCTATCCACGCCAGCGCGCGAATCATCGCCAGCCCGACGATTCCCATCAGAATTCCCATGAGTCCGAACAGCCAAAGCTCATTCATGCTGGTCAGCTTAAAGGCGGGCGTCGGAAACAGGGGAGCCCATCCGACGAAATGAATTCGCACGCCCGTAGCCACAGCGGCGGCAAGTGCCACAGGAATGAACGACCGTGCTCGCAGCTCGAACAGCAGCAGTTCGATCGCGACGAGAATCCCCGCCAGCGGCGCGGTAAAGGTTGCTGCCATCCCAGCAGCCGCGCCTGACGCGAGCAGTACCCGACGATAGTACGGTGTCAATCCCACTGCTTGCCCAAAGAGTGACCCGAAGGCAGCGCCTGTCTGAATGATGGGCCCTTCTGCGCCGAACGGGCCGCCGGTCCCAATTGCCAGCGCGGTGGCCAACGGCTTCAACAGCGCCACTCGAATCCGCATCCGGCTGTGGCCGAACAGGACTGCTTCCATCGCCTCGGGAATCCCGTGTCCCTTAAGCGTCGGCTCCCAATAGTGCACCATGATGCCAACCAGCAGGCCACCAATCGGAGGAATAAGAATCACCCACCAACCCAGGTGGTTATAGGCGGGGTTTGTGATTGCGAACGATACCTTGCCATAGAAGAACAGGTTCGTGAAAAGGTAGATCAGCTCCAGCAGACCTTCCGCGACCAGGCCACCGATCAACCCAACCAGCAACGCGTACAAGCATATCTTGATCACCTCCGGCTCAAGTGCTACACCAAACTGGCTTTTTTTCTGAGGCTTGATTTCAGGGTTCGGCGTCGTCACTTCAGTGAATGGATAATCAGCCATCGGAAACCTCCGCGCTTCATTGCCAGCATCCGGTACCGATCAGAAGATCAATCCGGCAAAACTCTTACACAGAGAGCGAGGCCCGATGGCTAATAAAATTCGCGACGCCACTATCACAATGGCCTGCCGCGAATGAGTTGCTTACACCAGGCTGTGCTCCTTCGATACCACTTCAAGGCTTGCCGGCATGGGCGCGTCTCTGCGCGTATTCAAAGCCTGCAAAATATCCGTCTTCGTCACAATGCCTTCCAGCTTTCCGGCCGGCGAGGTTATCAGCAACATGTGCTGTCGATGCTCGCTCAGCAGCAGGCGTAGACCCTCCATCACGTCGCAATCAGAAGGCACTCTCGAAACATGCCGATTGGTAAGTTCACGTACACGCGTCGTCTCCCACCTCTGGGTGGGAACCTTCGCAACAGACCACACATCGACAGCCCCGAGCAACTCGTCGTCTTCGAACACCGGAAAGGTTGAATGGTGATAGTGAGGAGAGAGTAGCTCCGTAAATTCGCGCAACGTCAGCGCAGCCTGCACTGAGATAACCTTCTGTTGCATCACGCTGCCCACAACCACATGTCGCAGCTCCTGCACCCTGACTCCTTCGTGCAACCTTTGATCACCCGAGGCCGACGCATCACCCGACACCGCATACGCCACGGCAGAACCGATCAGCGCAGGAATGATGAACGCGTGTCCGCCCGTTGCCTCAGCGACGAATACTACGGCGGCCAACGGCGTCTTGTAACCCGCGGCGATAAATGCGGCCATGCCTACGGCGGCGTACAACTCAACAGCGGGGCTGTGAACGACAGACTGCGCAAAGGCTACGCCAAAGCTGCCGCCCGTCAGAAACAGCGGGACGAACAATGCGCTTACACCACCAACGCCCAGCGTAAACGCACTGGCCGCGAGTTTGAGGACACCGAACATTACCAGTTCCAGCGTGCTGTGGTGTATGCCAAGGATCATCCCCACGGCTTCATAGTTGGGACCAAGCGGAACCAGCGTGCCATGGAAGAAGTACAGGAAGATCAGGCCGCAAAGACCGGTCAAAAATCCGCCGATCGCCATCTTCACCCAGTGCGGAAGGGAAGACTTTACGAAGAACACGCGCATCCGACGGAAGGTAATTACAAATGCCATCGCGATGAGCCCAATCAACAACCCGAGCAACGCGCTCCCTACAAGGTCTTTCCCTGTAAATGAGGTAGAGCTGGCAAAGTCGAACAGCGGCGCTCCGCCGAGAAACGAGCTCAGGGTGATGTAGGACACCACCGAAGCAATCAGCGAGGGCACCAGCGCCTCATGCGCCAGATCATCCTTGTAGGGCATCTCCAACGCGAAGACGATACCGGTCAAAGGCGCGCGGAAGACTGCCGACATGCCCGCGGCCGCACCGCAAATCAGCATGATGCGACGATCTCGCGCATCGAGGCGCAGCCAGCGCAGCTTTGCCCACAGCCACGAGCCGATCGCCGCGCCGCCATAGATACTCGGGCCCTCGAGCGCCGTACTGCCTCCGAAGGCTACCGTCGTAATTGCCGCCAGCAACTTCGGCAAAAACGGCCGCATGTTAATGTCGCCCTGATGCTCGTGGTACGAGCGAATGACCTCCTCGGTCGAATGCTCATCGGGGTCGGGCGTCAGAAACTGCATGATCAGGCCCGTGATTGCGAACGCAGCTACCAGTCCTGGCACGATTGCCCAATGATGCCGCAGATAGTAGCCCAGCACCACCGGCCACACCTTACCCAACACAACAATTGCGATGGAGGTAATAGCCAATCCCGTGGTCACGCCGATGATGGGAGCGATGATCAGCCATTTATGCAGGTCGCGCGAATAGGTCGCGGTAAGGTCTTCATGCACCAACGGCATGTACTTGCGCAGCAGGGGATGCCGAAGCACCCAGTTCTCTCGTCTCGTCTTGATGGTTTGCGTGCGGTCCATTTGGTCTACTGTCTTAGCCTTCGCCGATCGAACGGCGTTTAATATTTTTTGAAACTTAAAGCTGCTGGGCGAACTTCGTCAGACGGCCCTTTTCTTTACCTCAAGTACCTGCGCCGGAACCTTAGGCACCTTCATCAGTGCCTCTCTCGCGGCCTTTACCTCTTCCTTGTGCAACTCTGTCAGCCGGGCAAGAGTCTGCTCCCCCTGCGGCGTCAAAGAGACCAGGACAAATCTGCGGTCCTGCGAGTCGTGCTCCTTGCGGACCAGCCCACGCTGGGCCGCGCGTTCGACCAGACCCACAACGGAGTTATGCCGCTCCTGCAGGAACTCGGCCAGCTCCGACACGGTGGCTGTTCCGCGTCCGGTATATCCGGCCACGCCGAGCATCAGTTGATGCTGCTGCGGCGTGACTCCACACTGCCGTGCCGCTTTCTCGCTGAAACGCAGGAATTTGCGCAGGTTATAGCGAAACCAGGCCAGATTTCGAATCGCATCCTCGGCTTGAGTCTGAGCCGTTTTGGCCGGAAGCGCCTCGTACGAAGATAGCGGCGTCATAGGGATAGTATATCGTAACGGGATTCAATATACATCCCACCATGATGTATTAAAGCGGAAGCAGTCCGCCCAAAATGGAGCTGATGCTTGGTATCTTTGCAGGGGCACCCCCCTGGGTATCTGGTTATAAGCCAAATGGTTGCAATGAGTTAGCGAGATTGCATTCGCTAAAATATTGCAACCATGAGAGTTATAGCTAAAATATTGATTTCAAAAGGGAAAACCCCGCGTTTGAGCTGAGGCCTTCCTTCTTTGATCTACTACATTATAGTTTAGCGAATCGCGTAAAACTCTTTTGCAATGATTATCACTTTTTGTTTCAGCTAGTTAAGCCATTCTGGGGCTTGACATCTCATTTCTGGGCCGAAAACGCAAAAAATAAATGCGGTGACGATGATCTCCGCTGGGGACGAGGGTTTTAGAGGGTTTCCTTAGAAACTGCAAAAAACTGACAGGCAGGAATCAGTTTTCGTTGGTGGACTGCTTCCCTGCTCTTGCTGCCAGAGCTAGCAGCGCCGCGCAGACTGCCAGCGCGCTCATGGCGTAGAGGCCGTCCTGGAAGCTGTGCGTGACGTCGCGGATTCTGCCGATAGAGTAGGGGCCGAGGAAGGCGCCCACACCGCCGATCGTGGTTAGAATGGCGACCGCTGCCGCCGCTGCCGCGTCTCCGAGGACGCTGGTGGTCAACGTCCAGAAAGGACCCATCATGCTCCAAAGGCCCATGGCGGCGAAGGTCATTGCGATGATGGCCACGACGATGTTGTGCGCCACCGCCGTCCAGGCGAAGCCGGTGGCCGCCAGCAGCAGGCAGCCGGCGATGTGCCAGCGGCGCTCGTTGGTGCGGTCGGAGTTCCAGCCTACGATCACGGTAAAGATGGCGGCGGCAAGGTAGGGCAGCGTGGCATAGCGCGCGATGACGCTGGCCGTATGCGCGCCGCCGGAGAAGCTATTGAGGATGAGAGGCATCCACAGGTTGACGATGTAGACGCCGACCTGGCTGACGAAATAGGCTCCCGCCAGCAGCCACAGCATGGGCAGGCGAATGGCGTCTCCGAGTGCGTGATGCTCCGCTGCGCCGTAGCGGACGCGGTCGCGCTGCAACTCGCCGGCGAGCCACGCCTTCTCTTCGGGCTTGAGCCAATGGACATCTTCGGGCTTATTTTTCAAGAGGAAGAGGACGGAGATGCCGAGCAAAATGGTCGGTATACCTTCGGAGAGGAAGAGCCACTGCCAGCCCGCCAATCCTTTGAAGCCGTCGAGGCGCAACAAGGCGCTGGAGAGCGGGCCGCCCACCACGCCCGCGAGCGAGGTTGCTGTCATAAATTTGGCCACGGCGCGCGCGCGTTCGTGCGAGGGATACCAGAAAGTGAGATAGAAGATCATGCCGGGGAAGAACCCAGCCTCGCACACGCCAAGCAGAAAGCGAAGGATATAGAACGACTCAGGCGAGCGCACAAACATCATGCAGGTGGAGATGACGCCCCAGGAGATCATGATGCGAGCGATCCAGATCTTTGCGCCGACGCGGGCCAGCATCAGGTTACTGGGCAGATCGAAGAGCGCAGAGCCGATGAAGAAGATGCCCGCACCGGTTCCGTAGACGGTGTTGCTGTAGTGCAGCTCGCGCTGCATGTCCATCGCGGCGAAGCCGACGTTGACGCGGTCGAGATAGGCCACGATATAGAGCAGGAAGAGATACGGGATGAGCCGCAGCGTGATCTTCGCGTAGACTTCCCTGCCGTTGACTGGTTCCACTGCCTGCACCATCGCTCCGCTTTAGTTTGTCTTTTCCGCAGTCGCCGGAATCGGCGGCGGAACGTACATGGGTATGCCGGTGACGGGCCAGTGATCGACCTGCGCATCGACGTTGAGCGCGATGGCAGCAGTGGGCGTTGCGGATGGGGTCACTGCGACGTTCCAGCCATCGACGACAACCAGCGGAGTCTCGCCTTTCAGATCGGCTGCGCTCGCCTCAATGGAGATGGTCCTCGTCTCGTTGGGGACAAGCGAGACGTAGTTGTCGCTGTAGAAGACGGGCAGCACGCGTTCGCCCGAGTGTTGGCGGCGCAGCTGCAGATGCGCCATGAGGGCGACTTGGGAGCCGGGGTTGTGCAGCGTGACCGTGAGCAGGCATTTACCGTCGGCATCGTGGCGCTCGACCTTGGCATCGAGCGTGACGGTGGGTAGCTGGTTGAGAGCGGTGAGGTCGTCCTGATGCTCAGGCAGAGCGCGCCAGTAGAAGTTGGTGGAAAGAAGCTTGCCCGAGGCATCGTGCAGGTCGAGCTTGACGAAGTGGACAGCCGACAGGTTGGCGGGCCATGGCACTACGCCGAGACTGGTGGCGACGCTGGGCGGAGCGGTGACGGTGTAGTCATGCTGGTATGGCATGGAGCCGTCGAGGTTGTAGATGGAGATATGCGCGGTGGCGCTGGTCAACGCAGTGGGAAGATTGTTGATGACCTGAACGTCGCCGTTGCTCTCATTCAGTTGGATGTGCTGGAGTTCGCCTGCCTTCTCGACGGCGAAGAGAGACGAATTGGGCTCGAGGTCGTGGTGATAGAGCTGCCATACGAAGCTGGGTTGCGCGGGGTTGCTCATCCAGGTGATGATGGCGGTGCTGGGGTTGAAGAGCTTGGCGTTGCGGCCCTCGTACATGGCGCGGAAGGCCTCGTAGTTGGCGAGTTGGGCCTTGCGAACGAAGTCGGCGAGGTTGGCCAGCTTGCCATAACGCGCTTCGATGACATCGCGGTAGGTGTCGCCGCCGGACGCGCCGCGGGCGAAGTCGTGCTCGGCCCAGTCGTCGTTGATGATCTCCCAGTCCTTCTGCGGCATCATGCCATGGATGGACTCGAGCGTCGGAACTGAGACGCTGCCGATCTCGGTCTTGAAGGCGTGCTTGAAGTCGTAGAACTCGCGCGGCGTGCGCCAGTGGTAGGGGCCACTCGAAAAGACGCCGTGGCCAGCGGTGGAGCTGGGCTGATAGAGACGGTTGGGATCGAGCTCGACCATCATGGGACGCAGCAGGTCGTCGATCTCCTTAGGCGGATAGCCTTCGTTGCGTGCACACCAGATTGCAATCGAGGGATGGTTGCGGAAGCGGAGAATCTTGTCGCGGACGTTGGCCATGTACGTCGGCAGGTCGGTGGGGTTGGGGCCATCGCTCGGGTTGGGCTGAAAGAACTCGTCCCAGAGGAGGATGCCGTACTTGTCGCATAGCTCGTAGAAGTCTTCGTTGGTGCTCTGGCCAACCCAGTTGCGAATGAGGTTGACGTTCGCCATCTTGTGCATGCGAATCTCGGCTTCGAGGCGCTCGCGAGGAATGCGCTTCATCGCCTCGTCGAGGCCCCAGTCGCCGCCACGGATGAAGATGCGGACACCGTTGACGGAGATCGTCAGGTTTTCGGAATCGGGGACGGAGTAGGTGATCTTGCGGATGCCGAAGCTGAGGTCGTTGGTGTCGGAGATCTTCTTCTTGATCTGGAAGCTGAGATGGAGGTCGTAGAGATTCTGTGGGCCATAGCCGTTTGGCCACCAGAGCTTGGGATTGCTGACCTCGAGCGCGGGAGTGCTCTTGGGATCGAGCGCGACCAGCGTTGAGGCATGTGGCGCAAGCTCTACATCCTTCTGAAAGGTGACGCCGCCGAAGCTGCCTTTCAGGACGCCTTTTTGAGGCTGGTCGGTTGTGTTCTCGACAGTCGTCTGAATCGAGACGTCTGCCGAGTCCAGTCTGGCCAGCGGCAGGTCGGTCTCGACTCGGGGATTTTTGATGACGACAGGACCGCTGGCGGAGAGATAGACCTTGCGCCAGATACCGGTGTCGCGGTCGCGGATGGCGGGAATCCAGTCCCAGCCGATGGTGGAGAGGAAGGTCGGGCCATCGATGGCGGTGATGCCGCCGTTGAGGCCCATGCCGTTGCGGATGGTGTGCTCGTGCGGCACGCCGGGATGCGGTTGCGGCGAGACGAGCACGGCGAGCACAGCTTGTTTACCGGGCTTGACCAGCGATGTGATGTCAAAGGTTCCACGAATGAAGGCGCCCTTGGTGGTGCCGATCTGTTTGCCGTTCAGCCAGATTTCGGAGGCATAGTTGATGCCGTCGAAGTTAAGCCAGATCTGATGATGGTTATAGGACTTGGGCACGGTGAAGACGGCGCGATACCAGTAGGGCGTGCGGCAAAGGCTTTCGGGAATCTTGTCGGGACGATTGTTCTCGCCGTAGAGCGGCTCGGGGTAGACGCCATCGTTGACGAGGCTGGTGAGTACGGTGCCGGGAACGGTGGCGGCGTACCAGTTCTGCGGCGTGAAAGTCGCCAGGGAAACTGCGTCTCCGGATTGGGAGACTTTAGCGGCATCCTGCAACTGCCAGCCGGACGAGACCACGATGGGCGCGGGTGGCGTTGCACTTGCCGAGGCGGGAAGAGTGCTGATCAAACCTAAAACTCCGGCAACCATGCAGGACAATATTGACCGCTGAAATCGTATACGCAATGGGCTCATCTCCCGGGTTTTCTTTAAAAATCCCGATAGGAGAACTTTACATGGTCTGAGTTTCGCATTGCACGTAGCGAGCCTGGAGACGCGCTAATACTGCAGTTCGCGCGGCGAGTAGGTCAGCGTTCCATTCGATCGTTCGTACCAGAGAAACAACTTCTTGGCACTGTGATTCACGGTCACCGCGATGATGATGCCCGAGCCGTCACGCTTGGAGATGTCGACGTGGTGCGATGTGATGGGGCCCCAGTCGCTGGCGGTCGTCCAGTCCTCGGTGAACCGCTTCAGCGTGTAATCGTAGTTTTGCGGATGCTGCTCCCAGTTGGGATCGTTCATCCAGATGCCGTATGCCGTCTTGTAGTCCTTATTTTGGAGATCGGTCATAAAGCTGTTGATCTTGTGCTCAACCGGGAGGTTCGAGAAGAACCATCCGTGCCCCAGCATATAGCCGCCCAGATAGAGCAGCACCAGTATCAGAATGAAAACTCCGCCACCTACCAGCAGATTGCGGTTTCGCGCCTCGCGGTGGGCGTTGTATTGCGGAGCATTCAAGAGCGTCATCGTCCGGTCACCTCGGTATCCAACTATATTAGACACCGCCGCAGGGAAAATGGATGTTGAGCTACCTCGCCCACACGTCCAATGCCCGCAGATGGTGCTCCATATGCGCGATGTAGTCTTCGATCAGGAATGCGAGGGTCAACTCGTCTCCTTCCACATTTCCTCTATTTGCCAGGCGCGCCTTATCGATGTGGCTGACGGCCGAGGCAAAATGCTCGTTCAACGTGGCCCAGATTCCAAGCAGTCTTCCCCAATCGCTATCCGCATAGTGCTGCAGGCTCACCCACGCCACCTGCTCGTAGCCGGAAAGGTTTGGCGTGACTTCAATCTGCAGTCGCATCACTCTTGCATGATTGTTGATCGCCGAATCCGTCAGGTGGCCGATCACCTCTTTGGCGCACCACTTGCCTGTCTTCTCCGGGCGGCTGGCCGAAGCTTCTGTCAGGGCCTGCAACCAGGGCAGCGCCTGATGCACTACTGCTCTCACATGTTTACTCAGTTCGTCTGGATCGAGCAGCTCTACCTTTGTTCCCTGCGTGTAAGTCACTGCCAGCCGAATGCGCCTTTATAGACGTCAAACTCGACTGTA
>NZ_DATKQC010000238.1:0-3924 GCF_035532915.1 Edaphobacter sp. | reverse complement strand
ATCGTTGGCCGCCACGCGCTGCGTTCGATGGCCATCCATATCGCGGAGGGCATCTGGAGCGTCAGTTCGTGGAACTGGAGAGCCGAGATGAGACATACGATTCCTTTTGGAACCAGGACGGCGGCCTCGGCGAACATATAGGCAGCGTCGATCTTCGTGTCGGGAAGCTGATAGAGGCCCCGCGCGGGCCGAATAATCTTTTCATCCCTGACCATGCGTGCCAGCGTCTCCGGCTCGATGTCCTCGGCCATGAAGTCTCGAAGGCGAAGCATTCCCCTGGACTTCAGCAGGTCAAGAGCACGGTCTCCTTGGGTGACAGCCATGTTATATTTCCTATGCTTATAATCGTAACAGGCTAGGTTTCATCACGCCACCGCCGCCCAACCGAGAGGCAAGCGGAATGTCGTTTTCAACGAAGCAAAACGCCATCGAATGCAAAAAAGTACATTCATCCCTATGACTGTTGTGTGAAGAACCCAACCGTCAAAACGCGCTCCCAATAGACTCCCAATAGCCTGTCCAGGCCGTACTTTTCGATACTTACGCGTCGCCATTCGTACCGTAGAATCAGTTAGATACGCGAGTGCGCGGCCACAACGAATCCAAAGGTTGCCTTTCTGCATGCCATCAAGGAAAGCAGATTGGGGCCGCCTCAAGCTGCTTGCTTCTTTTTTCGCATTCGGACAGGCCGAATGAGCACTTCGGCCGGTATGCGGAAGCGCTTGTTGAGCCGCCGAATCATCGCGAGAGACAACGCCCGATCACGACGCAGGACCTCATAGACGCGAGTTCGACTTCCAATGACTCCCACGAGAGCGTTTTTGCCCTCGCCGCGCTGTTCAAGACGAAACTTGATCGCCTCGATCGGATCTGGCATGTCGATCGGAAAGTGCGCTTCTTCATAGGCTTCCACCAGAGTTGAGAGAACATCGAGTCGGTCGCCATCGGGTGTGCTTTCCTCCGCTCCCCACAAACGTTCAATTTCACGCAACGCGGCGGCGTGATCAGCTTCAGTCTTGATCGGTTTCATTTGCATATTGGATGGTCCTCACATCAATGGAGTCGTATTCTTTGTGCGTCCCCAGCCATTTGATGAACACAATGGCCCGCCGATAATCCACTGCGGCTACAAGACGGTAGGCGTTTCCTTTGATGTTGAAAACAACTCGCCTTCCACTACGGAAGGCAGTAGAGATCGGTATCGGCCTTTGGGGAGGTCACAACCCAAATTGACAGTTTCACCGAATCAGATGCAGCGCCTGCGCTCCGTTGACAACGGCATCTGTAACCAGGCGCTGGTCGAAGGTGGCCAGTTGGCTGCCGTGTGCGCTGGCGAGTGCCAGAAGGTAGCTGTCTGTCACCTGCGCTGAATCCAGAAGACGACTGCCGTCCACACGTTTTACGTCAAGGAGCGTGATGTCGTCGGACCAGAATTCGTGGCCTGGCAGTGTACAGAGTGTTATCAGCAACTCCGCAACCGCTGCGGGTGTGCCAGGAGAGTTTGGATAACGCGCATGCCCAACAATTCGCAGAACACCATTTTCCGTGAGTGGGCAGGTGGCCCAGGCCTTCCACCCCCTTGCCGCGAACCACTCGTGTGCCCGGTCATGCTGGACATGAGCAGGGTCGATCAGCGCGATGAGAACATTGATGTCAAGCAGGAACCGTGTCAAGGCAATTCCTCGCGCAACTGATGCACCAATTCCGATGTCACCCTTGCGGTACCTGCGCGCACTGGCAAAAGGGGGACCCCATTTCGGGTCTGCAGCTTGGATTCGGCCGGATTCAACGCCCGCCTAGCCAGGGAAGAAATGACCTCCCCCACCGTCCTCTTTTGCGTTACAGCCAGTTCCTTGGCCACGCTTAGAACATCATCGTCGATCATCAGGGTGGTTCGCATCGCGGGCTTTCCTTACATCAAACATCAAACATCATACATCAAATGCATCAACTTGTTGACGTAAGGCACTATAATCTGTAGGGATTTTAGAAATCCAATGGATACTATGGATTCAGGTAATTTTTCACAGCCGCCTTAATCACCCACGAGATGGGCCAGATAATCAGCAGGCGAGACCACTGTCACTCCATTTCGCACTGCTTCCGGAAAGTACTTGAGATTTCCCGTCACTAGTCTAAAGCCACGGAAACGGCTGTGTGCGCATCTTCACGTGTCGCCGGCTTCGGCATCTGAAGCAGAGTCTCAACGACATCAATATTCTTCGCTGCTGCCGGCTCGATCTGCTTTTCCAGCATTGCCTCGAGGATGATTGGAGGTAACTGCGTTGCCCGCTCGTAGTCTTCGATAATCCTGAAGACAGTCCTCTCGTCGCCATCCAGCCATGCCCAAGGCGGAGTTGGCCGTAGTTTCCTTGATGCAGCCAAGCTCATCCTTGCTGGCATCCCAACCCGCAAAGAGTCGGGTTTCAATCCACTCGTACAATCGTCGACAACCGCGCAGCGGCTGGGAGGCTCCGCACGCCGTCAACGCCGATGAATTCCACCGAAGTCGTAGGCTGCGCCAATGGTGAAGCCCTGTGGATTGAGCGCGTGGTGGTGCAAGAAGTCCGTCCAGAACTGATACTCGTAGCTTCCGCGCACCCAAACATTCCGATGGACACGGTACTCCAGGCCTCCGCCCGGGGCATACACTGTCCGGGTGTCGTGCGTATAGTTCGGAACGCCTATATTAAAATCAATGCTGCCAAAACCCATCAGGAACTTCGCATAGGGATGGAAATTGCGGTAATGACGCCACGTATAGATCGGGCCGCCGCCGGCGGTATCCATGCGCAGAGTCGGGTCACCACCCGTGCGGCCGTAGTTGAGGTCGCGACCCTCCACTTCGATGCCGAATCCTTGCAGGAACGACGGGCCACGGTAGAAGTTCCAGTCCGCCCACAGCATGGGCCCCGACAGGCGGCCGCTCCAGTCGGTGTAGTAATTGGAATAGCCGACGCCAACGCTCAGCGGAAAGCGGCCTCCGTTGGCCGCCGGCACAGCTTGGGGAAAGGCCAGAACTGCCGGACTTGCCACGAGTACTACAAGAATCATCTTCAGGTATCTTAGGTACATCGAGATCCTCACTTTTAGTTCCGAGTTTCAATGGTTTGATCGGCACAAAACGATGGTAGCGGCCGAAAATCAACTTGTGCGATGCGTGTCTACCATTAAGTCGCCCCCTGCGCGATTTTAGCGCAGTCAGACTGTACGTTACTGGTTACGGCTACCACAAAACCAAAGCTCTAAAGTTTATGCAATGGCATGCCGGCCATATTGAGCGCGCTCTGCAGTCGATAGGCCGGTCTAACGTCTGGCACACTCGATGACTTCGAGAACGGAGTCGATCACGTAGTCAGTTTGCACAGGAGTCATTTTAGGGAAGATCGGTAAAGACAAATACCTTTATCAAGGAATGAGATTGGGGCCGCCTCAAGCTGCTTGCTTCTTCTTTCGCATTCGGACAGGCCGAATGAGCACTTCAGCCGGTATGCGGAAGCGCTTGTTGAGCCGCCGGATCATCGCGAGAGACAACGCCCGATCACGACGCAGGACCTCATAGACGCGAGTTCGACTTCCAATGACTCCCACGAGAGCGTTTTTGCCCTCGCCGCGCTGTTCAAGACGGAACTTGATCGCCTCGATCGGATCTGGCATGTCGATCGGAAAGTGCGCTTCTTCATAGGCTTCCACCAGAGTTGAGAGAACATCGAGTCGATCTCCATTGGGTGTGCTTTCCTCCGCTCCCCGCAAACGTTCAATTTCACGCAACGCGGGGGCAAGGTCAGGCCGAACGGGCGGGCCTTCATCGCAACTACGTTGGCGGTGTGGAGCGCGGAGAGCGCAACGTGGCTTTGGAGAATATCGTAAAGCTGGCCAAGGCCCTTTCGGTTCCACCGAAAGAGCTGTTCACGGATTTGTTCT
>NZ_DATKQC010000237.1:0-4749 GCF_035532915.1 Edaphobacter sp. | reverse complement strand
GCGGCCCCTCAGATCAGAACGGCGTTGACGGAAAATCTGAAAGAACTGCATCTTCCGGCCATGCGCGAGTGCTTCGAGCAGGCCGCGCAGCAGGCCGAGAAAGAGACCCTCAGCTACGAGCAATACCTGCTGCAGTTGACGGAGCGGGAGTGCGAGTCGCGGCGGCGCAATCGTATCGCCGCGCTGCTGCGCGAGTCGGGGCTGCCACGGGAGAAGACGATGGCGAACTTCGACCTGAAGCGCTTGCCCGTCAAGGCCGGACGACAACTGAAGGCGCTGGTGGACGGAAGCTTCCTGGATCGCAAGGAGAACCTGCTTCTGTTCGGAAATCCCGGCGCGGGCAAAAGCCACTTGCTGTGCGCCCTGGCCCATGAACTGATCGCGCAAGGACGCAGGATGAAGTACACCAGCTGCGCCCTGCTGGTGCAGGATCTGCTGGTGGCCAAGCGCGACCTGCGGCTGAGCAAAGAGATCAAAAAGCTGGCCCGCCATGACGGCTTGATCATCGATGAGATGGGCTACGTCCAGCAAAGCCGCGAGGAGATGGAGGTGCTGTTCACGCTGCTGGCCGAGCGATACGAACGCGGCAGCGTGCTGTTGACCAGCAATCTTCCGTTCTCCAAGTGGGAGGGGATATTCAAGGACCCGATGACCACGGCGGCAGCCATCGACAGGCTGGTACATCACTCGGTCATCGTGGAGCTGAACATCCCCAGCTACCGAATGGAAGAGGCTAAAAAGAATCGGGGTCCGGCGCCGGAAAGCAACCAACCCAACTGAGGGCAGCGCGGAGATCGGCGTCCGTTGTTGCTGGCAGGCCCTCCGCTTCGCCCCTTCGGGGCTACGCTCCGGCCCTGCCAGCAACAACGGCATCTCAGCGAGGAAAGTAGAGAAAGTAGCTCCAACAACTATCGGGAATTATGGTTGTCGTTGACCGGAAAGAATAGTTGACGCCAGACAACTGTGCAACCTGAATGCTCAAGCGGGTATCGCCGTACCGACACCTTCAGGATCTCTTCCAAAACAGTAGAGTCTGGATCGGCTCAACCGTTGTCTTTCGTGCTGACTATACGGGCGACAGTACTAAAGACATCAAGGATCCCGGCGAATCCTGCCAACAAGATCACTGTAATCTGTACTTCACAAAATTCTATGGGTGCCGTCCTTTCCTCTTGGCAGTGGTTACCAAATGCAGCTAGAATCCACCTAACGGCCCCTCCAAAGGTGGGGCAAGTCATGAGTCCACGCCCACTCATACTGATCCACCGGTATCAAGGGAATAAGGACCTGCATCCAGATCAACAGCCTGCGGAGTCGACTGCCGGTGAGGATCAGGCAATGAATGCGGAAGCCAAGCCCGTCATTCTCGAAGTTAAGGACCCAGGAAACGGTAACGCGTCACTGTTCCATTCTTTTACGACTCCATTGATTGAGTTACTTTTGACCCGGGAGCCGATCCCATTGGGCCGGGTCAGCGATGTTCTCAAATTCGTCCGCGATAAAGAAACCCAGGCAAGCGCCAGGGCAGAGACGTTAGGAGATTGAAAAAGGAGGACCGACCGCAGTCGACAGAGATCACATTTGCCAGCAGGCGGAAAGGACTGACCATGGTAACCGCACAGGAATCTCAGGAAAACAGGCTGCTGACCTTCGCGAATATTTTCAAGGGATATATGGGGATAATGCCGATCGTTACCGCTGCCCTTGCACCGTTGCTCACTGCGATGAATGTTATCCCTGTCTATGAATCCCAACGAAAGCCGTTAGCCGCGATGGCGGGAATCCTTGGTTTTTTACTGCTCGCGTGGGTTTTTTATGTCCGGAGGACGATCGCCCTCGGTAGCGTCAAGACTGGCTATCGAACGTTCTTCAACCTGTGCCCATTGATCCTCGTTCTTGCCAGCGTCTTCTGTTACGTAAGCTACACGAATAGCCTCGACACATCGTTGACGCAAATCTCGCAAGCAAATTCGGGAGTCACGCGGGTGCTAGCTCTTGGTACTTGGAGCGAAAACAACGCGGTACCAGCGTCGCTGCGTTTGCAATTGCTGTATCTGGGGATGTTCCTCTTTGCGGAGGCAGCTTTCGTGATCATGGCGCTCCGCGAATATTCCATTGATGTTCTGCGCATCTCGGAACACGACTGGATGTTCGGCTCTCAGGAAGGATCTCCGTCCGCCGCGACATTACCAGATTCGAGCGCTCACCAGGGCTGACTCATCGCCCACCCAGGGATGACCGCCCAAATCGCGATCAGCTATTGGATTGATAGTGTTTCAATACATGGTCCCAGCTAATGTCCATTTCTCTCTGAGAGGCGCTGCCCGCAAGAGCAAACACGACCGCAATTCCCCAGCCATTTACAAAATCGTCATGCGTATTCTTCACAAAACTTCCAAGCATATTCTGAAACGCATTCGTCTTCGCGATAAACTCCGGGTTATGACTGAAGTCGTCCCCCGGAATCGTCTCGAGAAACGCCAATAAGTCCTTCAATTTGAGCGCGGTCTTGGACATCGCATCCGCCCACCAACTGATAGCCGTCCAATCTACGCCGACATCGCCTAACGTAGTCACAGACAATTGGCTCAACTCCGGAATCGTCTTGAACGCTGCCACATTTCCATTCACATCCATCGCGTTCCAAATTGCGTCGTTTTGCAGTGCCGCCAGCCGTTCAGGTCCCGCAGTGTCTCCCGGGTCAAGCAAAGCGATCATCGCATTCCTCCCGGCCCGTTCAATCTCCGGGCGGTTTCTGGGTATACGTTGACCGGGATCGGCGAAAAAGAGTCCGAGTACCCCATCGTTGTCGTATCTAGCCGAGGCGCTGACGTGGGCATGCGGAAAGACACGACTGGCCGCCAGAGTGCCTTCCCAGTACTGCGTCTTCTGCCCTTCGTCAATCAGCTTGAGCGCCACTCCAAGCAGAATCTGATCCTGCATATCCTGCCGTGTTGCGCTGTCCTTATAGAAAACGTATGACTGTTGCATTGTAAGAATGGGCTGCACTTCCGAACCACTACCGGCGGAAGCCTGGATCGTTATCGGTGCATTCGCAGCGACTGCCGCATAAGCTGCCGTGACCAAGAAGTCCTGAGCAAGAGCCCGGCGCAGTTTGTCGGGATCAGCAGCATAGGGGGTGGCCGCAACGCTTACCCGACTCGCGTCAGACTTGTCCGTGACCACCACATGGCCGTATGGATCGCACAGAATCGTGCAGGACTGAACGTAAGAATCTACCTGGGCAGCATTGTAGAAGCCGAGGAGGTTCATCGAAATCGTGTGCTTGTATTCCCTCGAATCCGTAACAATATTTCGGCTGAGTTTCGCATTCCCTAGTTGCGAGAGTCCGGTCCAATTCCCCTTGAGGGCATCTTTCAATGCTGCATCGGTCGCATCCGTGTCACCAGCAGTTAGATCGATCTGATAGATCACGGCTGCCTCATCGGTTGATTCAGCCGAGCAGCATATGTTCATCGCTACCGAGAGGCTGCGATCTACGCAGTCGTTGAGGGCACTATTGAGACTCTTTGCTGTATCGCCCGCTATCCCAGCACCCTTGCAACTCACACCTGGAAACGCCGTCGAAAGGAATATGGATACCAGATCAGTTGTGCCCTCATCCACGCCGACTCCGGCTCTCGCCGTAAAATTGGCTGTCAGAGTTGAACCTCGCTTCTTGTACACACCAATCTCCAGGAGGTTCTCCCCGATCTTATGCGAGCGCACGATCATATCCCCGGAGAGCGCGATGGAACCGGAGAGCTGCAAAGTTGCCTCAGGTTGCACGGTGATCTTGTAGTTCAGCGGTAGATCCGCCGAAGCCAAGGCATTGATGGACACCGGAAGCTCATAGGAGCCAGTGAAGGTAACAGTCCCACTGATTTCGTTTGCACAGACTGAGCCTGTTGGCTGCCCGCGAACTGCGTCCACTGTAGCAGCAAGATAGAAACCGTCGAGAGCGGCCTTCAGCGCATCGATTAAAATGGGGAACTTCCCCGCGCTGGCTTCGATCAGCGTGTAGGTAGTGAGATCACACTTCGAGATATCCTGGACCCCAGCGCCGAACCCATCCACGCTTGCCTGCGCATTGGCATCGACCGAAACGTCGAATCCTACGCCTACCCAGCACTGATCCGGCGCAATCTTGATATCCGGTGAGAATGTGTCGCTCGGAAATAGCGTCTTATCGACCGGTCTGATGATCGAGATCTCACCGCAGACACCGGCGCCTACCGTGAGCTTCGCGACGTTATCAATCGCTGCGTTCGGCGTGGAGCAGTCCGCCCCGAAAGAGAATCCTTTCAAAGACGTCTGATCCACCGGTTTCGTGAATTCATCTCTCAATGCCTGGGTAAGACTCGAAATTTGAGTGATTTTTGCCTTTGCTAATGGAGAGTCGTCTCGAATCTCAATCGTAGCGATCAAGCCTAATGCATCTGTGATTTGAAGATTGGCCATTAGGATAGCCTCCAGGCTATTTGGAACTGGAAGACTTAGAAGCGAGCAAATCGATTGCATCCTGACGAGTGACGACAGAATTCAACGCTTGCGCGGGGTCTTTTCCCTGTTGCGCGGCGGCGGCAGTAACCAGACTCTTCTGCAGATCGTTGAGGGGTAGCGTCGTTGCTGTAGGAATAATGTTCGTCGAGGGAGGGGGGATGTTGGGAAGGTTGGTTCGCGGAGTTTGGAGGGTTAGTACCTGTCCAAGTGTCGGTGCATTCGCAATGCGGGCGCTAGGCAGCATCT
>NZ_DATKQC010000236.1:0-5426 GCF_035532915.1 Edaphobacter sp. | reverse complement strand
GGCGATGCAACTCCTCAAGCATGAGCTGACGTAGTTGGTTCACAGAGAATTCTCCTTCTCTGCGAACCAAACTACCCCGGCAGCCGCAAAAGCCGGATCAGCAACACGCGCAAGCGTCCGCCGCCGCCGCGGCTTCGTTGTGTGCCGAGTATGTTCAACAGCTTGGAGGTACAAGTCCTCTACCCGACCTGATGGAGGTAAGGGTTAGCAAGAACGCAAGGGCTATCGCCGCGAGGCGGGGTCTGAAGGAAGCGTGGAGCAAATGCGCGAGTCGATGAACAAAAACCGGATACAAGGCGCGAGCGTAGGGCGAGCGGGCAACTTACCGCGAAGCCCATATCCATCAAGTACGCGAGGCGTAGATCCGGCGGCAGTGCGCAGAAGGCTGTTGAACTTACCCCGGGAGATCTGCTTTGTGTCGTTTCGGCGACTGAGGCTGTCGCGAGACAGCCTGACCGCAGGGCAGAAGTCAGCAGAGGGCATATTAGGCCATGTCGTCGGCAAGGCTATTGAGGCACTCGAAAGCCGAAAGGTGGAGTCAACAGATAGGCCGAGCCGGGAACGGTGGTTGAAGGCCCGAACGAGAGGAGAGGCAATTAGGACATGAGTCTCAGGGGCGAAAAGCAGCAGAACATTCAGATCGAACTGAACTCCTCTTCCATGCCAGCAGGTGAAGCCTGCGAAGCGGGAAGGGAAGAACCTGAATCGCTCCCGGCGATAAATGAACCCGAAAGCCCAGCCCGCATGAATCGATTGATGGAGGAAGTATGTGAGCGAGAAAACCTGAAAGAGGCGTTACGGCGGGTGAAGGCCAACAAAGGTAGTGCGGGCATCGACAGGATGACTGTCGATGGAATCGCCGACTATCTGAAGCAACACTGGCCAGCCATCCGGGAACAACTGCTGAACGGAACCTATCAACCGAAACCGGTGAGGCGGGTTGAAATCCCCCAAACCAGACGGAGGGATGCGCAAGCTTGGCATCCCCACGGTGCTGGAGATGCTATCCATGCTGGGAAAAATTGGCGCACGACTTGGGCTCAAAATCGGTGAGAAGGCGGCTGCAGAGTTGGTTCCTATCGCAGGAGCGGCCGGTGGGCTTACACTGAACGTCCTGTTCGCGCGTTACTTCCAATTATTAGCGGAGGCTCACTTCACGATCCGTCGTCTCGAGCGCAAGCACGGAGCCAAAGTGGTTTGCGAGGAGTACGAACGGATTCGCAACCCGCGCTTCTTGTGACTCACATACTGCGCTGATAAAAAAACGTGCGAATGTCAGCGACGCGCACGCACTTTGCGGTACCCCCAAACCAGGACCAACTAAATGGCAAGAGATTTCCGCTCAATACGAACGTTCGAAGTGATGCGAATACCCTCATTGACTTCGTTGTCGGCATCCACGCGCCAAATCCCACGCTTGAGCACCTCGGCCTTAAAGGATGCGGCCGAGGGATCGATGAGCACCTTCGCGCCGTCCCCGGGACCAATGAACTGGGCAAGGTCATCGGCGTACTCAGCATCGGTCTTTTGCCGCATACAATACTGGCACTTCCTCTCTCTACCTCCGAAAAATCATCCTACCAAATCTTCCACCCGGAACCCACCTGCGGCGATGATACTGATTTGTCTTCCTGGAACCGGCCACTGTTCAGATTTATTCACCGTTACGTGCGCGCTAACACACTAGCGGGTTTTTGCCCTTGGAACGGATGCATAAACGATTGCGAGCCGGGCAATCGGGGGGTATATTTTCTCTTGGCCGGGGAAACAAAATGAGAATTCCGGTTCAATCAACGAGTCTACTGAACGACGATCGCGTCGTCATCGTCGGCGGTGGACCAGCCGGTTCGTTTTTCGCCATCCATCTTCTTCGGGAAGCCAAGCGGCTCGATCGAAACATCGAGGTTGTCATCGTCGAGAAACGGGGTCGGTCCGACCTGAACGTCGATGACTTTCAATGTAGGGGATGCAGCTTCTGCGCAGGCCTTATATCGCCGAGGCTGAATGAGATACTCGAAGAGTGCGGCCTAGTCGTTCCGGCGGAGATCATCCAAGGGCGCATCGACTACGTCTGGATACACGGGCAGTGGAAGAACCTCCGGCTTCGAGTTCCCAACGACAAGCAGATGTACTCAGTATTCAGGGGGGCGTTACCCGGCAGGAGGACTGGCAGACCTGCGGGGTTGGATGGGTTTCTGCTCGGTGAAGCGGTTAAAGAAGGCGCGCGCATTCAGTATGGCGAAGTCCAGAGGATTGCCTACGGTGCGTCGGGGATGCCCGAGCTCACGATGAGGGCGCCATCTGGAGAGAAGGTCTCGCTCGATGCCAGCTTCGTGAGTATCGCAACCGGAATCAATGCGCGCTGTGGCTCCGAATATAGTGCCGATGAGCTCATCGTCTCCGTCAAGCGGTTGAATCCGTCGTTCGTTCCAGGTAAGACCCGAAGGGCCCTCATCTTCGAACTCGACGTGGGTGAGGATTTTCTCAAGCGCAACATGAATCGGGAGATCTACTTCATCGAGTACGGCTCGAAACATCTCGCCGTTGAGCATACCGCGCTCATTCCCAAGGGCAGATTCTTGACCGTTGCCCTGATCGGCAAGTGCATAGACGAGGCGGTCTTGCCGCGAGACGGTCGGCAGATCGTCCACGATTTCCTGACGTTGCCGCAGATTGACAGCATCTTGCCAGGCATCGCGGCAGCTCCCCTCGCCTGCCTTTGTGCTCCCAGAATGACTGTGGCCACTGCGGCATTTCCTTTCGGCGACCGGTTTGCCATCATCGGCGACGCCGTCGGGTCGCGATTGAACAAAGACGGTCTTTACTCAGCCCACGAGACGGCGAGCCGGCTGGCGCAGGTCGTGCTCCATGAGGGAATCGACGAGCAGGCCCTCGCCCGGGGATACGGGAAAACCGTCAAATGGCTGGTGGCTGACAATCGCTTCGGACGGACAGTATTTGCCATCAGCCGGGTGGCGTTCACCAAGCCTCTGGTGAGCCGCATCGTGTACCAGGCGTTTGCTACTGAGTACAAGGTGCGTGACGTGCGGAGTCGGCCCCTGAGCGTAGTGCTATGGAAAATCGCCAGCGGCACAGCCGACTATCGGGAAGTGTTCCGGGAGATATGCGGCTACCACGTGCTGCGGTCCGTTCTCGCCGGCGCGGCGGTCACGGTAAGGAACGTGGCGTTCGAGATATTGTTAGGCGTGCAATGGGGGGAGTACGGACGCTATCCGACAGTGGTGCTGAAAGAGAAGCGCGAAGCGCTAAAGGAGCAACTTGCTTCAAGTCTGGGAATGGAACTTGGCAAATCGCCCGACTTCGAACGGATGTACTGGATCAAGATCCGGGGTTCCGAGGACGAGATCATGGAGGACCTCGCCAAGTTCGGCCAACCCAATGCAAGGTTCCTCAAGGTGCGAATCGTCGATATGCGACAGACCCAGGGAACGCCCAACCAGGTGGGATCGGTGATTCGATACAGTGTGCCGTTCGTGCAGTTGGCCGCGGAACTGCGGCTGACCAACAGAGTTCGCTTCGAGACCCTGCTCTATCAGGCCGACGAGGGGCTTGTAGACCACGGGAAACTCATCTTCAACGTCGCGCCGACCACGGACAGAAACCGCAGGCTCTCCATTTACGCGGAGTTCGACTACAAGAAAGGCAAGGGCTTCGCGAGTCGGATGATGTGGAAGGGCGCCAGATTATTGTTTCCCGAGTTCGTACACGACGTCGTGTGGAACCATGCCCTGTGCACAATCAAAGAAGATGTCGAGCGGAAGCGGGACCACACCTGGTAGGGTCACGGCGTCGAGCGGCCAAGTCGTACTGCGCCCGGAGTGATTCCCCACCAACCCGGACTCATCTTCTACTCCATCTTTGCGGAAGCAGTCCATTTTCAATAGGCTGCAATTTTGAAAACAGCCTAGTACTACAGTTGCACTTAATGGATTTCCCCTGATTTCCATTGCGACCCACTTGCGCGCTGCTCTCTAAAAATCAATGGTTTACAGCCCAGCTACCCAGAGGATTCGCTATCTGCAACTGTAGTACTAGGCTGGGACGCCCGGGATTGCTGATAGTACCCCGTCCAGTCTAGGACATACCCGCCAGATGCTGATCCGAAGCAAAAGGACAGGCATGGGTTGCATGTCAAACCCTCCCAAGCCTAGCACAGCTAACTGGCCAACGTGATGCTGAACTCAGCGGATATTCTCTCTCGACTGGATGGTCAACTGTCGCAATACAGGCAACGCACTCATTGAGCCAAATTCCGATTTGGGCAGAAGTCTGTAGGGCAGAGGTCGTGGGTGCGATAAGGCCACAATAAAGGATTCGCGAATCCTCGTTCTTCTTCGGATTATGCCCAAAGTCGCAATTACTGCGATCCATGATCTTCAAGATGCAGCATGTGCGCCAGCCGCCGATTTTCATCACGACGCCTCCGTGGACTCTGGGCGTTGCGATGGTCTGGTCGCTAGGGTGTGGCCGACGGATCTCGCGAATAGCGGATCACTTCGACCGGGGAGGTCGCCATCAGGCCTTCATGAACCATGGCATCCAGATGAGGAATCAGCGTGCGGATTTGCTCCTCTGTATCGACAATGCTCACCATCATCGGAGCATCCTTGGACAAGGTCCAACGGCTGGCATAATGAATTCTGGTACTGGTACCGTATCCCTCGATGCCGCGATAGATGGTGACTCCGGCGATCCCAAGCTCCTGGCATTTGGCGAAGATCGCCTCGTGCAATGGCTTGCCCTGCCACTTATCGGCCTCGCCGAAATGGATCCGCAACATTCGCGCTTGGAACTCTTCTTTCATGGCTTGGTCTCCATTGCCAACGACCTGCTTGCTTGCACATTCTCCTGCTGAGCTTGCTTTAGTTCGCCTCGCTGGCGCGATAGGAATATTTGATGACGTCGACGTCCGACAGCACCACCAGGCCCTCCTCAACCATTTGCTCGACCCTCGGCAGAAAGGCTCGCAGCTTCTCGTCCGTATCGACTACCGAGAGCATGATTGAGCTATCGTGGGACAGGTGCAGCGGCTTGTCCTTGTGAATGCGCCGATGCGCACCGTAACCCAGGATGCCGCGATAGACGGTGACGCCCGCGATATCGTTTGCCCGCATCGCCTCCACCAGGGCCTTGTAGAGCGGGATATCTTTCCAACGATCCGATTCGCCAATGTAGATCCGCATTAATCGGGCTCGTCCCTCAATTTTGAGCGGCGAGGCTGCCGGAGCCTTCTTCTCCTTTGAACTCTGGGCCGCTTTGGCGATTGTGGTCTCCTGCACTTCGATCATGCCGCTGCCAACCATTTCCTCCAGCTTGCCGAGCAATTCATCCACCTTTTCTCTCGACTCGATGAATTCAATCTTTATTGGCAATTGATCGGATATTTCTACGAAGTTCGACGAGTG
>NZ_DATKQC010000235.1:0-12780 GCF_035532915.1 Edaphobacter sp. | reverse complement strand
CATGCTTGCCCATGTGGACGATGGCATCTGCGCCCCAGCCGCCTTCTGCTTGCGGAGTTCCGAGCCAGCGATAGAAGGCCGCGTAGTGGTGCGTTGGGGGCAGGTCGGGCGTGTGGTAGATCGCATCAGGATCGATGCCATATCCCCGTGGTGGCTGCAATGCGATCAGGGCATTGCCAAGTTCCATAGCAGCAAACAGATAGTTGCGCTCGTCGCCCCAGGGCTCCTCCTCTTCAATCGAGACAACCTTTCCGGCGACCGTAGGGAGGAGTTTCTTGTCAGTCTTCTTGGCAGGTTTTATGCTTGGGCCATGGTCCTGCGGCTGGCCCCAGAAATCCTGCATTCGGCGCGCCGGGCGAGCAGGAAACCCGGAGTATATCTTCCGATAGGCCGCTCGCGAAAAACGCAAGGCCCGGGCCGGATCGAGTGGATAGTTGTTGTCGTAAGTCCCGCGGCCAAGCAGGTCTTGCATCAGTTCATCAGATGTCTTAGGCAAAGCGTCGATCGTATACCGGCGCGCCCGCATCGCGTGCAACGCCGTGAGCAGGCTGGCAGGCGTATCGAGGCCAACTGCGCCCCCAACTTGAGACGCCTTGGCCGCCGAGTTGGTGAGTACGAAGGCAATTCGACGATCGCGGTTCAGCGTTCGCCGCAACCCGCCAAGCCGACTCGCTATACCGGCGACGCGCGCAGCCCGGTCTTCGTTCGCAACATACAGGCTCTCCGCGCCACTCTTGCTTCGCTCCTTGAACGAAACAGGCACGGAGATGATGCGGCCATCGAACTCCGGGATCGCAACATTGACAGCAGTATCGACCGCGTTCAATCCTCGTCGCGAGCCTTCCCACGCGCCCTGCGGCATCTGGCATGCAATGGCCTGAACAACTGGGATGCCAAGCCTCTCGAACGATAACATCGCCTCTCCGGGCTGGGTGACAGAGCCCGTATTCACCTCGCCAAGCGCAAACGACAGCGTCGTAATCAGCACGTCTGCACGGCCTTCAAGCAGTTTGAATACGGCCGGACGTCCATCTTCCTTCGCCTTCAGGCTTGAAGTAAAGATGCAAAGCGCATTGACTCCCTTGGCCTCGAGCGCACATGCAAGCGTGTCGATAAAGCTGGTGTTTCCGCTCATCTGATGCGCGCGGTAAAACAGCACGGCAACCGTGGGTTTGGCGGGGTCGGCCTGACGCTCCCAGTCGGCGGACGTGGCAACCTCCGCACCAGGCAGATAAATGCCGTGCTCGGGCATCGGGTTGGCCGGCGCGTAGCCATAGCCCGTCAGCATCAGGCGATCGGAAAGGAATCGGAACAACTCAGCGAAGTTCTGCACGCCTCCAAGCGCCAGATACCCGGCGGCACTTTGCATTACATCCGCCGGCACGTTGATGGTCTCGGAAAACTCCGAGCTATTCTCCCCACAGCCACTCACCAGCACCAGCGACTGTCCACGCTCGATGCAAGCCGCCCGCAGTCGCTCGAAGCCCGGAATGCAACTCAGTGGCCCATGGCACCGAACGATGATCACGCGAGCCTTGACCATTTCACCGTTGATCAGGACACTCAACTGGTCTTCGTTCCGCAAAGCATTCAATGAAAATGCACTGACCCGCAGATCGTCGGGAAGCATCTCCGATGCCTTTATCAACGTAAGCAGGTCTGTGTCCGCGTGAGAGAGCAGCATGATGGCCCCGTTTGCGTCGGGACTGGTCTTGGCAAGCGCCGACGCAGACACAATCTCACTGGGCTTGCGTACATCCCAGTCATAGTAGTTGAAGACGAACTCGCTCAACTCGGACGGTGGTTGCAGAAAGCGGTCAGCCGAGAGCATCGCATCGATGTAGTCATAGATTTGGCGTACCTGCCAGGCGCTGTTCACTGAATGGAACCAGATGGACCTTCCATCGAAGACGAGGCTCACCACATTTGCGAGCGCGCAAGGGCCAAGGCAACCGCCCTTGGTCAGATGAACATGATTGCGAATTTTGCGATCAAGCCACTCCTGCCGATAAACGTCGGCCGGGACGGCGGCGTATCCACGCTCGGTGATGCCACAGCAACAGCCGGTGTAGCAATAGGTCAAATGCGCCCGATGCTGGACGATGTTGAAGGCACGACCGTCGGCACGGACTACGCGTTGTCGAAAAGAGTCGGCCACCGCTACGCCTCATTCTCTGGAGCGTGGTCGGAGCTGGTTGCGGAAAGATGACGGGTTGAGGGTGCCGGGGTCAGGCGCATGGTTTCTGTTCTCCGCAGAAATTGCTATGTACCCCGGGCAGGTTTCCTGGCTTCGAAGCGGCACCTTCTTCCTGGTGCCGAGCCTCCTCCTTCCCCAGCTTCAATGCCGAGTGGATGTATGGCGACTCATCTTCGTTTACAGTGGCGGGACCGCACCGGGATTGCACCGGACTTCCCTTTTCAGCCCTTGCGGGCACCTTGGGTCTGACACAGTTGTACCACGCCTCCGGTTACTCAGCTGCGTGTTGCTCTAACGGACCAGCGTGTGCGCGTTCGGTCAACCAACCGAACAGGACCCCGAGCGTGCCCCAAAGCAGCAACTGCATCTCACAGGACGCGATCCGGAATTTCCAAAGCAAGCTCGCGGGAAAGGCTTGCGGTACTTCATCGACCGCTGGCAAAAAGCTCGAAAGCGTGACCATTAGCAAGACGAACAGGAACACCGCCAGCAAGGAGCCGTTCCAAACCCCAAATCGCCGCCTCAGGCGACGGGACAATTGCAGCGAAAGTGTCATAGATGCCAGGGACAAGGCAATTGCAAGAAAGTACGCCGCGGTCCGCATTCCTATTGTCTCCGGACTGCCAACAGACGGTGGATTCGCCGGATATTTCAGAGAAGGGACCAATGCTACTGAGATATAACCCAGAACTGCGATCCATAGCGCCAAGGCACGCGGACTGGACACCCCAAAGCGTCCCTGCGAAAAGGCGAAGACAAGCCCGAAGATGCCCCCAAGAGCTGAACCGTAGACCACGGCACCGGTCAGCAGCCCGATACCTCGCTGAATCTTGCGGCTGACCAACTCAGGCTCGGGGCTTTCGCCCTTCGCTTGGTTCATACTGGCTTCAAAGGCGATCGCTCTGTCGACTTGTGGCTCCGCGGTCCAACGTGCGAATGCAAATACAACAAGGCCCGCCACAAGGCCTACCAGCATTCCGCGAAGAAGCAGCGTACGAGTCATCAAAGGTTAACTAGTGGCACGGAAAGCCAAGTAGATGGCGTCCGTCGTGGACAAACTCGTGAACGATGCTGCCATGAATGATCGAAGTCGCCCCTTGTTCCGCACCCACGAAATAGATCAGAAGCAACATGAGCAAACCGCCGAATAAAGCCCAGGGCAGCAACTCGCGCAAGGGAATGACCGGTATGAATATGGGCCGGGGAATTGAGTCGGCGATAGGCTGAGTCATGGAAGTCTCCTGATCGTTGCTTGACTCCGAGCGTAGTGAACCTCTCAGGGAGTGTCAAGCCGCCATTTAGCCGCAATGGTAGCCTGTCTTCGGGTGACGCCTTGAAAGAGACCGACTTGCTGGGACGGATCACGTTTGTCAGTCATGCACCAACTGCTGCAGTGCGAAGAGCGGCGTTTTCTCTCAATGAACCCATTGAGCAGCGCGAAATTGAAAAGCTTGAGTCGATTGGCTGGACTCCACCGCGACTTAGTAAGGTCTATGCTGCGCCGGAGCAGCGAACAATGCAGACAGCCAAAGCTCTGGGGTTCGACTCCCTTCTCTCCGAGGAACTAAGGGATTTGGACTACAGTTCATGGCGAGGCAAGTCTTTGGACGAAGTTCAATTCACGGATCCGGACGGCGTCCGTCAATGGCTCACCAATATTGATGCGGCACCGCATGGCGGCGAGTCTATTGCGAACTTCCTCGACCGTATCGAGTCTTGGCTGGCCGGACAGCACGGCCTCGGTCACACCCTTGCTGTCACGCATCCCGCAGTGATTCGTGCCGCTGTAGTGCTCACTTTGCAGGCTCCCGCGCAATCGTTCTGGCGTATTAATATCCCACCAGTTTCGCTCACGGACCTGCGATGGAGCGGCAGATTCTGGACCCTGCGAAGCAGTGGTTGCACGCTCTCGCGGCGTGAAAAGTAGAACCTGGTGAAATGAGTCTGGTAAATTAGGTAAAGATTCTGGGGTGTCCGCGAGGGCATAACAGGGAAGCCGGTGTGAGTCCGGCATGGTCCCGCCACTGTGTTCAGGAGACGGACTCTTCGTAAGCCACTCGATCACACCGAGGAAGGCGAAGACTCCAGACCGCTACAAAATAGCGCTCAACCTGTCAATCAGGAGACCTACCTCAGATATAGTCTTGATTCCTGTCCGCGTGGAAACGGAAAGCAATCGCTCATCGGTCTTTGAGCTTTGTGCCTCCTTTCCCGCTTTGGTGAGGTGCACTTGTTCAGACCGAAATCGATCCCGCCCGCTATTGCTGCAGAAGCAGGCGCTCCATGAGAGTCGGGGAACATTTCTGTCCAGGTGTCCTTCATGCAGTCCAGGCAAAAGACGGTCTACTCCTTCGCATCAGGGTACCCGGAGGGTTGATCGAGGCAAATCAACTCAGGACCATCGCCGATCTGTCCCGTAGCTTTGCTGATGGAACCATCGAAATCACCTCACGGGCGAACCTTCAGTTGCGAGCGATTCGGAATCAAGACCTTAGCCATATCGTTGCAAGCATTTCTTCTGCAGGCCTCCTGCCTTCGCCGCCGCATGATCGAGTACGCAATATCGTCACAAGCCCCATTGCGGGGCTTGACGCCGAGGAGTTCATCGATCCGCGACCGCTGATCCATGAACTGGATCGGCAATTGCGGGCGGAACCGATCTTTGCAAACCTGCACCCCAAGTTCAGCTTCGCAATTCACGGCGGCCCGAGACGCTTCAGCCGCGATCTCGACGATATCTCTCTTGAGGCAGTGGACTCCAACTCAGTACCTCATTTCCACCTTTCCATCGGCGGAGCCTCTTCGGGTTTCGTCATCAAGCGCGCGGATGCCGTTACTTGTATGCTGGCCGCGGCAAAAATGTGCATCGAACTGGCGCTTGAATCCAACACGCATGTTCGTGCAAAAGCAGTACTGACAATCCCCGGAGCGAGGGCACATATCGTCGATGCACTCTCACCTATGTTGAATCCCTCCCCCGACTCGCCTCCCACCCACACAGTCAACCAGGCCCTAATCGGCATCCATCCTACGACTGAAGAAAGCCGGGTCAGCATCATTCCCTCTGTCCCTCTCGGCAGACTCACCGCACAACAGGCCTATTCTCTAGTCGATGCCGCCAGCGAGTGGAAGGGTGATCTTCGATTCGCTCCCTGGCGTGGCATCGTCCTCGGTTCTATCCCAAAGAGCGCAGCGGACAAGATAGTCGGTCAACTTCGCTCCATTGGCTTGTCCTGCGAAGGACTAGATGGCTTTCAAGGCATCGCGGCTTGCGCCGGAATCACTGGTTGCGATGCATCGCTGGCGGATGTGCGTCGAGACGCAGCTTCGCTCGCGCAGCGCTTTTCAGGCCACGCCGGGCCTTCCGGATGGACAGTGAACGTATCCGGCTGTGACAAGCAATGCGGGCGTCGGCATGGCGCAACCGCCGACCTGGTCGCCGGCCTGTCGGGGTACACCCTTAATATCGCGGGACGTTGTGTTTCGACCGACTGCTCACCTGAATTTGCACTCGATGCGGTTGCCGCGCTGCATGAAAATCTGCTCTCCGAGGTCGCTGCCCGATGAACTACGTCAAGGACGGCGCGGCCATCTATCGCGAGTCGTTTTCCATCATCAGAAGAGAAGCCGATTTATCTGCGTTTCAGACCGATCTTGCTCGCGTCGTCGTCCGTATGATCCATGCGTGCGGCATGACGGATCTTCCGCAGGACGTCCACGCATCGCCGGATGCAGCCGCCGCGGGCATCGATGCGCTCCTCGCAGGCGCGCCCCTGTTGTGCGACGCAACAATGGTGGCGAATGGAATAACGCGTTCCAGGCTCCCACGAAATAACGAGGTCATCTGCACGTTGAACGATGCCAGAACCGCGGATCGCGCTGCGAAACTCCACACAACCCGAAGTGCCGCCGCAGTCGAGTTATGGCGGGATAAACTCGCTGGCTCGGTTGTTGTGATCGGGAACGCTCCGACAGCGTTGTTTCACCTCCTCGATATGCTTGAGGCGGAAACTCCAGACTCTATGCTCAACCCTGCGCTCATCATCGGAATTCCTGTCGGATTTGTAGGGGCGGCTGAATCCAAGGCAGCACTTGCCGCCAATCGGCTTGGAATACCCTTCCTGACTGTTCGAGGACGCCGCGGCGGCAGCGCCATTGCAGCGGCAGCAGTCAATGCACTTGCGAGTGAGGAGGAATGAGCGCAGGCAAACGAAGCGGACGCCTCTTCGGAGTCGGTGTCGGCCCCGGCGATCCGGAGTTGATTACGGTCAAAGCGCAGCGCGTGCTAAGGCAGGCGCAGGTTATTGCTTATCCCTGCGCCAGACACGGTAACAGCAATGCACGTTCAATCGTGTGCTCTGAATTGATTCACGGCCAGATCGAACTCCCAATGATGTACCCGGTTACGACAGAGCAAAGTGACCACCCCGGAGGATACGAGGTCGCACTGTCGCAGTTCTATGACGAGATGGCCGAACAGATTGCGGAGCACCTTGCAAGCGGTCGGGACGTGGCCATCCTATGCGAAGGCGACCCTTTCTTTTACGGCTCGTACATGTATCTTCATGACCGCCTCGCTCATCGCTTTTCCACGCAGGTAATTCCTGGAGTCGCCTCAATCATGGGTGCAGCTGCCCAGCTCGGAACGCCGCTCGTCCGCAGAGATACTGAATTCACGGTCTTACCTGGAACTCTCTCTGAAGACGTACTGGTCGCAAAGCTAAGCCAGCAGGGCGCCTTTGCCATCATGAAGCTCGGCCGAAACTTCGCAAAGGTAAAGCGGGCTATCGATACGGCCGGTCTCGCGGACAAAGCACTCTTCATCGAACGAGCGACCATGGCTGCCGAACGCATCATCCCGCTCCGCGAAGTCGACCCGCTCCATGTCCCCTACTTTTCGCTCATCCTGATCCCCGATACAAGTCAGGCCCAGCGGGACGAAACCATCCGCAGTGTTGGTTGGATCTCCGTTGTTGGCCTCGGTCCGGGTGCTACTGACTGGATCACGCCCGAGGCTCAGCAAGCGCTGACCGAGGCGACAGATCTGGTCGGCTATCATACCTATCTTGATCGAGTCCCCGTGAGATCAGGTCAGCGCCGCTTCGGCTCCGATAACAAGGTGGAAGCGGACCGCGCACGGCACGCTCTTTCGCTTGCCGAATCAGGCAGCCGCGTTTGCGTCGTCTCATCTGGCGACCCGGGCATCTTTGCCATGGCTTCGGCTGTTCTGGAATGTGTGGACCAGGGACCGCCAGTCTGGCGCTCGCTTGATATTCGCATCCTTCCCGGATTGTCGGCGATGCAGGCAGCAGCTTCAAGAGTCGGCGCTCCTCTAGGGCACGACTTCTGTGTCGTCTCACTCTCCGACCGACTCAAACCCTGGGAGGTCGTGGCTAAGCGAGTGGAAGCAGCGGCATCCGCCGACTTCGCGATCGCAATCTACAACCCAATCTCATCGGAACGGATATGGCAGCTCGCCGAGGCGAGGACAATCATCGCCAAACACCGAGGTTCTGAGACGCCCGTCGTCCTTGCACGCAGCGTCGGCAGGTCCGACGAACGAATTACGATGACGGATCTCGAACACTTCGATCCTTCGCAGGCCGATATGCAAACCATCATTCTTATTGGTTCCTCAACAACTCGAGGGCTTGCACTGTCGAACGGGAGAAAGCTCATCTACACTCCACGCAGCTATGGTGACAGGAGTCATGGCGCATGATTGCCGCTGAGCATTGGCTGTCGATCGTAGGCGTCGGCGAAGATGGCTGGGATGGTCTGAACCATGAGGCCAAACGAGCAATCACCTCCGCCGAGTTGCTCTACGGAGGTGCTCGACACCTGGCCCTCATAGCAACTTCCGATTCTTCTGCAACCCGTATCTCTTGGCCTTCTCCGATGGCCCCAGCCGTGCAGCAAATCCTCACGGAGTATCGCGGAAAGATGAGAGTAACTGTGCTCGCCAGTGGCGATCCGATGCTCCACGGTGTGGGTGTACCTCTCACCCGCGACCTTGTCGCAACCGAGTTTCGCGTAATTCCGCAGGTCTCCGCTTTCTCTCTCGTCTGCGCGCGACTTGGTTGGCCGATGGCGGAGACGATACTGATTACGCTGGTCAACCGACCGGTACAGCAGTTGCTTCGCCACCTCTATCCTAGCCAACGGCTTGTCATCTTTTCAGAAGATGGCAGCACGCCGGCGACCGTAGCTCGGCTCCTGACGGAATCTGGATACGGAGCAAGCAAGTTGGATGTCTTCGAAAATCTGGGTGGTTCCTCAGAGGGCAATACCACAGGTTCGGCAGCAATCTGGTCGAACAAGCAGTGCGGCAAGCTAAATCTGATAGCCGTACTCTGCGCTTCTGAAGCGACAGTCAACCCACTATCCATCACGCCAGGTTTGCCCGACGACGCCTTCGATACAGATGGCCAGTTGACCAAGCGCGAGGTACGCGCCGTTACGCTGGCGCGGCTCGCTCCGCTTCCAAACCAAACCCTCTGGGACATAGGCGCCGGCACAGGATCGATTGGGATCGAGTGGATGCGTCTTCACCCCTCGTGCTCCTGCATCGCCTTCGAAGCGCGAGAAGATCGCGCAGTTCGAATACTGGAAAATGCCGTGCGGCTCGGTGTACCAAACTTGAAGGTCATCCAAGGGACTGCGCCAGCCACCTTTGCAAGCCTGCGCTCGCCAGACGCAATCTTCATCGGAGGAGGCGTCGGCAACGATGACCTCTTCGACGCTTGCTGGGCTAAGCTTTCCCCCGGTGGTCGTCTGGTTGCGAATGCAGTCACTCTCCACAGCGAAGCAAGCCTTGTCGCGCACCATACAATCTACGGAGGCGATCTGATGCGCATGATGGTCTCCCGAGCCGATCCGATCGGCGGTTCCTACGGATGGCGGCCCATGATGCCTATTACGCAGTGGACGGTGACCAAGCCATGACCGACACGTTCCAGCATGAGCATCTCTCCATCGGCTTCGGCTGTTCCTCGCGCGCCTGTAGTGACGACATCATCCGCCTCATCGAGGCGGCCCTCGATCCAATCCCTCCCGGCACCACAATCGCAACGCTCGATCGTCGGGCTTCGATAGGAAAGATCGTAGCCTCGAAGCTGTCCCTCCGCCTTGTGCTCTTCCCGGCGAGCGCCCTTGCAGGCGTCGCAGGAATCACCACACACTCCTCATTGGCCCTCTCGAAAACACGCACCGCCAACGTTGCAGAAGCATCTGCACTAGCCTCGCTTGGTCCCTCTGCGCGTCTCATCGTAGCGCAAACGAAAGGCCGTTTCTGCACCTGCGCAGTTGCGACGCTTCCCATAGGGGTGCATTCATGATCGTCCACTTCATCGGCGCAGGCCCAGGAGCCGCCGACCTCCTCACCCTTCGTGGCCGCGATCACATCCACAACTCCCCGGTCTGCCTCTATGCCGGCTCGCTTGTGCCCAAGGAAATACTTGCCCATACACCACTCGGCGCCCGCATCGTCGATACGGCCGAGATGAACCTTGATGAGATCATCGCGGAGATTGTCGACGCGCACGCCAAGGGCCTCGACGTCGCTCGCGTCCACTCTGGCGATCTCTCCATCTGGAGCACCATGGCAGAACAGATTCGCCGCCTAAAGCTGCTTGGTATTCCTTACGATGTAACTCCGGGTGTTCCTGCTTTCGCCGCCGCTGCCGCTGCTCTCAGCCAGGAACTCACGCTGCCGAATGTAGCTCAGACCCTAATCCTCACTCGCACCTCGACAAGATCCACACCGATGCCTGCCGGAGAAGACCTCGCAACCCTGGGCCGCACTGGCGCGATGCTCGCCATTCACCTCTCCATCATGAACCTCGACCAGGTATCCTCCCAGTTGTTACCCCTCTACGGCGAAGACTGTCCCGTCATCGTCGTCTTCAGGGCCAGTTGGCCCGACCAGCGCATCCTGCGCGGCACGCTGTCGACCATTCATGGGATAGTCAAGGCATCCGGTATTGATCGCAATGCCCTCATTCTGGTTGGGCGGTCTCTCGACCCGTCGCCCTTCGGCGAGAGCTACCTCTACTCCACGGCAAGGGACCGGACGGATACTTCCGAGCAGTAGCGCTATGAACGCAGATAAGGTCATCGAGATGCAATCCATTACAACCCCAACTCGAACTCACGCGCCACGAGTTCTCATTCTGGGTGGAGCAAGCGAGGCATCGGAGATTGCCACGCACTTGGCAGCCAGATCCGATGTGACCGTGATCTCATCTCTCGCCGGCCGAGTGAGCCAGCCCAGGCTGCCCGCCGGGATTGTTAGAGTTGGAGGCTTCGGCGGGGTTGCCGGATTGATCTCTTATCTGGTCGATGAAAAGATCGGAGTGGTCATCGATGCGACTCATCCCTTCGCCTCGAAGATAAGTGGCAACGCCGAGTTGGCCTGCAATGCCTTATGCCTTCCGCTCATCGCGTTGGAACGCCCACCGTGGGAGCCAAACGAGCATGATAGCTGGTGCACGGTACCCGATGCACAAACTGCAGCGTCAATGGTGAACCAGCAACGCAACCGTGTGTTTCTCTCCATCGGACGGCAGGAGCTTGGCGCATTTTCTAACTGCGAAGACGCATGGTTTCTGGTGCGTGCCATCGATGCCCCCAGCGAAACGTTGCCCGCCAAGTCAAAACTGATTCTGAAGCGCGGTCCGTTTCATCTCAACGATGAACTGCAGATGCTACGGTCTGAATCCATCAGCCTCATCGTGTCCAAAAATAGCGGTGGCCCAGCAACTTATTCAAAGATCGAGGCGGCGAGAACCCTCAGGATTCCAGTCGTCATGATCGATCGCCCACGGAAACACAACGTCCCGACTGTACCCCAACCGGATGACGTGCTTCAAAAACTTGCACAGCTGCTGTGAATGTCCCCGACTGCGATGTTGTATCCCACGGAGTGATGGTACCTATGAGAAAGCTCTATCTAATCGGCATTGGTGCCGGCAATCCCGAACACATCACGGTGCAGGCGATCAAAGCGCTGAACCTCGTAGACGTCTTCTTCTTCATGGACAAGGGCGAAGCGAAGCAGGACCTCGTCAACCTCAGAAAACAGATATGTGAACGATATATCGAGAACAGGTCATATCGTGTGGTCGAAGCAGATGATCCTGTTCGTGACCCGACCATATCGGATTACATAACTCGCGTTGAACTCTGGCATCGACAACGAGCCTTGATCTATGAAGAGATGATCGCACAGCAACTGGAAGAGGATGAGTGCGGCGCTTTTCTCGTCTGGGGTGACCCATCACTCTACGACAGCACCCTCAGAGTGATCGAACACATCATCGCCCGGGGAAGGCTCTGCTTTGAGTTCGAGGTCATCCCAGGCATCACCAGCATTCAGGCCTTGGCTGCCCGCCACAAGATCTCTCTAAATGGGATAGGAGAATCAATCGTCATTACGACAGGCCGCCAACTCTCTGCCGGCCTGAGTGGCACTGCGGAGAGAACAATCGTGATGCTGGATGGGCAATGCTCCTTCAACACTCTGCTCGATGAAGAGCTTGATATTTATTGGGGCGCTTATCTGGGAATGGAAGACGAGATCCTCCTATCGGGAAAGCTCAGTGAGATCGCGAGCAGGATCGAAGAAGTTCGCCACGAAAGGCGACAGAGAAACGGGTGGATCATGGACACCTATTTGCTCAGCAGACCAAGCAAGGCGACGCAGGCTGTATCATCTCGCGCCCATACTTCCTGCGATCAGAACGATTGACAACCGCAGACCACTTCAACTTGTAACGACTTCCCCTAGCTAGGTGATTCGTCCGAAGGAAAGCGATAAGCGGGATTGGAAGACTCGTGCTAATGCTCTCCAAAGAAATTGGTCCGAGCAGCCTGAAAGTCATTACGTAGATAGTCGCATCTCCCGATCAGACCGAGCCAGGGCCTCGTTTCGACGGCAACTCAGTGAACAAGCGGTATATTCGCGAGGTCATCTTTGACCATTGTAAGAAGAGGTCTGATCTATTTTCTCCGCTCCCTAAATGCCGTCGCTGACCGACGCCTTGCTCAGCGCTACTTTTCTCGCTCTCGCATTCGGGTCCGCGCAAACCTGCTGAGCACTCTCGTCAGCAACCCCGATCAATTCGCCATTGCAGTCACGGGCGTAAGGCTTTCAGAGAAGTCGCGCGTCCCAGCATGATTGGACAAGTAGAGCTTGCCATTGCGAGTTACCTGATTTTAGGAGTTTGCGATGGTCGCGTATTGGTCGCGCGCTCAAATCCGACTTTTGGTGGTTTCCTAGATCGATTTGAATGTGATAGATAAGATCAGGCAATGAGCGACGCCAGCCTTTTTTCGGCCGGAACTGTCCCGAATCCCGCATCTTTCTAAAAATAAAAGAGTTATCATAAAATGCCACAAGCCTCCAGCATGCTGGAGGCTTGTGGCTATATCCTATAAGTTATTGATTCTAAATGGTGGCCAGAGACGGGATCGTTCTTTCCACGGGGCTTGCATGTCTGTAAGTTACAGAAAATACAATGACAAGAAATCCAAAAACTCCACCTCTCCCGGGTCGGCGGTACAAAATTGGTACAAAACAGCTT
>NZ_DATKQC010000234.1:0-8049 GCF_035532915.1 Edaphobacter sp. | reverse complement strand
GCGGCAAGAGGGTATTCGCGTCGCCGTCCTCCGTTCATCCGTTGCCACCGATAAACGAGAGGATTGGTACGACCGACAGTTGAAGGCGGGCGTTGAGGTGGTGATCTGCCATCCCAAACTGGTCGAAACGGGATTGGACCTGCTGGCATTTCCGACGCTCTACTTCTATGAGACCGGGTACTCGCTGCACACCTTGCGCCAGGCGAGTCGAAGATCGTGGCGCATCGGACAGAGATTCCCTGTGCGGGTGAAGTTCGTCACTTACTCGGGCACGATGCAGGAGACCTGCCTCCGTTTGATGGGCAAGAAGATGCTGGTCGCGCTGATGATGGAGGGCAAGTTCTCTGGCGAAGGTCTGCAAGCGCTCGACACCGACGAAGACCTGATGAGCGCTATGGCGCGCGAGTTGGTGGAGAAGGCCGGGGTTGGCGAGTCTGCCGATGCCGTGTGGCGGGACCTGGGCCACGAGCGCGAGAAGGTGTTGCCGCGCCCGGCTGCGGCGGAACCTGAATCCGAGGAGGAGTCCGACTTGGCGCCCGACCTGCCGGGCTTGATCGCAGCAGAATCGGCTCCGGCGCCATTCGGCATCCACCTGTTGGACCCGAGCTCGCCACCGAGGAAGCGGAAGAAGACCGCACTTTGGCCAACCGCCGCAGAAACTAACGTGCAGCTCAGCCTCTTCGATTGAGCCAGCACGCTTTCAACTTGAAAGGTGACATCATGAGCGAGGAACGGGAGAAGGTTCGTTGCCGCAGTTGCGAACTCGTCCAATGGAGCGATCGAGCCAATTGCCGGCGTTGTGGTACGACTCTGCCTGAGCCGATCGTGAGGATTGTTGAGCGAGTAGTGGAGAAGGTCGTGATCCGGGAGGACCCGCTATGCCTTCAGAAGCTCGAACAGGCCTCCAGATTGATCTCCACGGCAACGGAGGGGTTGACGCAGCAGTGCGTTGCATCAGTAGCTCCCCTCGTCTTAGCGCAGATTCCAGAGACGGGAGCCTTTCCGACGATGGCGGAGGTGGAGCGAGCGATGATCGTTGCAGCCTATGAGAGATCGAATCGCAGACCTCTCGAAGCTGCACGGTTGCTTGGAATCGGCAAGACCACTGTATACCGCAAGCTCAGGGCAATGGGCGAAGCGGCAGCATGACGGCGACAGAGCTATCAATCTCCCCTGGAACCGCTGGTCTTCAGCATCTACGAGTGATAGCGTATCCATTGGGAGAATGTTCCAGCGAGGCCATTACGGTCTCAACCAAGGCAAGGTAGAGGGTCGGCTTCGGCTGGCCCTTTTCATTTGCATGGAGATCACCATGCTCAAGGGCCCATTTCTCCCATCGGACTTCACAGCCACAAAGTTCTCAACCGCCGCAGACAAGGCGGAGTTCGGAAATACCTTGCTGCGCTTCATTGAATCGGAGTGGGCGTCGGCGCTCTTCACAAAGAGCTTCTACAACCGCCTCTCCATGTGCTTCGGGCACATTGCTCATTACTGTCGCTCGCAATTCTACGAGGAGTGGTTTTCATCTCTTGCCGCTCAAGTGCGGTTCCTAAAACACACACTGCGATTCCCCTGCTACGGAGATCCGGAATACACGTTTTCCGATGTCGAGAGGGCGATCCAGCGAGAAATCGGCAACCGGAACTACCTTGCGCGGTATGAATTGCGGCTGGCGGAAGAGCAACAGGCAACGGATCTTGCGCTGCTCCGGCAATTGGAAAGCAAGTACAGGACGCCGGTTGGAGAGCGGGATCAGGAACTCCGAATTACTGCTCCACCAGTGGATCAGACTCCTTTCACGCCTGTTCAGGGCTCGTTGTTCTGAAGCTGTTTCAAACTCCAGCCGAGCACTTTCTGAGGCATTTGACCGGATTTCTGTCTGGGGGTACAAATCCTTCAATGACGCGGAGGAACGGTAGGAGCAAGTTTCCCCGCCGGTGCAGGAGGCGAGTGATGGAAACCTTAGAACCAACGATCCAAGGCTTCAGCGGAGACGGTTGGAAATCACCCGATCCGACCGGCGTTGACGATCGAACCAAGTTGGCAGAGGGAGCACCAGAAGCTGCATCTGACCTCTTGGGTCCGCCGGCGGCGAACCGCCACCGGTTGCAGGATGAGCGTTCGGCCATCACCCATCACTTCGCGTTCGGAGGACATGAAGGCTATCTGACGGTCGGGTTCTACCCGAATGGTCAGCCGGGCGAGATCTTCATCCGAATGGCGAAGGCGGGATCAACCATTGCCGGTTTGATGGAGTGCTTCGGGACCGTGGTTTCAGTCAGCCTTCAGCATGGAGTGCCATTGAAAGTGCTCTGCGACAAGCTCTCGCATACACGCTTTGAGCCTTCCGGCTGGACCGGCAACGCGGAGATCGGGTACGCAAAGTCCATCATGGATTACCTTTTCCGCTGGATGGAGCTGCGGTTTCTGTCCGGAAAACAACTCTCGCTATTCGGCCAAGGCAATGGCGAGATTAGCGCTCGTGGAGAGCTGACACCCGGCCTGGTCGACGAGTCACAGTTCCTCTATGACATTGGCGACGCTCCGCCCTGTGTGGCGTGTGGCGGCCTGATGAAACCCAGCGGAACCTGCTATACGTGCCTCAATTGTGGTCAAACCAGCGGATGCTCATGAATGTCTGGGTTGCAACTGACCCCGACACGATCAGACCATGAGAATCCGGTGAGATGGCAGTGCTGGAAACGCGCCTCGGCCAGTTAGCGAAATTCAATGACCCAGCATGTCTTCATCGCTGACTCTGCATACGTTTCATGCGCCTATTCGGCTCGAAGCGTCGCCATCGGATCGACATGCGTAGCCTTCCAGCCAGGAGCAAATGCCGAGCACAGTGCCGTGAGTAATATCAGCGATGCCGCCCCTGTGAGACTAATGGGGTCCATGGGCCGCACTCCCACAAGCATGCTCGTCACCAACCGCGTAAGGGCCAGACTCAGCATCAGCCCTGCCACGATCCCGTAGCACGCGAGTCTTGCGGCTTGCCGCACCACAGAACGCAGAATTGCACCTCGCTCCGCGCCCAACGCCATCCGTATGCCAATCTCGAATTTCTTCTGGGCTACCGAATACGCCATCGTCCCGTAAACGCCGAGCATGGCCAACAACAGCCCCACGCCAGCAAAGGAGGAGATCAGCACAGCGCGGAAGCGCTCCGTCGCCATCGATTCGTCCATCATGACGTCCATGGTGGTAAAGCGCAGAGCGATGAGCGGATTCACTTCGAGAATGGTTTGTTGCGCCGCATTCATCAGAGCCAGAGGCTTCACGTTCGTGCGCAACACAATGTGAAGCTGGTTCGCATAGAACGGGTGCTGCGTCATCGGCATATAGAGTGTCGGCCCTGGAGGTTCCGCCGGCGAATCCTGCCTGACATCCCCTACGATACCGATCACCGTCATCCATTTGTCCGAATCGAGTCCGCACTGAATCTGCTTGCCTATTGGATCGATATCTCCGAAACTCTGTCGGGCCAGCGATTCGCTGATCACGGCGACAAACGGACTCTCAAAGGTATCCTTCGAGCCGAAATCGACCCCACGTTCGACAGCGATTCCCATGGTCTGAAAGTACCCGGAACTGGCGACGCTGAAGTTGGCCGATGCTTGATGGTTTGGATCGACGGGCAGGCCGCCCCTCGTCTGATAGTAGCCGTTGGAACCATAGCTTCCCGTGGGCAATCCCATGATCCCGGCCACGTGCTCGACCCCTGGCAATGCGGCGAGATTTTGGAAAATCTGATCGAATTGGCGCACTGTGCGTAGCCCATCCGACAAAGAGTGCGCCGGGGCATCGGCATCCACCACCAGCATTCGGTGAGTCTCATAACCCATGCTGCGCGAAATCAGATTCGCCATGGTATGCAGCAGGAGCCCGGCGCCCGTGGCGAGAACAAACGTTGCCGTTATCTCCGCAATTACAAGCCCTTCACGGAGCGACGTAGCTCCATGGCGGCTCATGCCGCGCGAGGCATCGCGCTTCAATGCGTCCGCAGGGTCAACCTTCGCCGCTCTCAGCGCCGGCAGCGCCGCCGCCACCAGAGCCGTCAAGACCGAAAGCCCAAGCGTGAACCCCAGTACCCAACCGTTCAGGTGAATCTCACCCGCGCGCGGCAAATCTCCGGGGGCCATCGCAACCAGCACACGCACAGCCGCGGAGGCCAGTAACACGCCTGCCGTTCCGCCAATGAGCGAGACAAGCAAGCCTTCAAGGATCACCGGCCGCATTACCTGCCATCGCGACGAACCGAGAGCCTTGCGAATCGCAATTTCCCGCCGCTGCTCGATGGAGCGCACGAGTTGCAAATGGGTCACATTCACACAGGCGATCAGCAGAATCAGGCCGGCTGTAGCCCAGAGAAGCAGGAGTGTCGGACGGGCGTCTCCTGTCAGCGCCTGCTGCAGCGGCTGCACCATCAATCGCTTGCTGCGATTTTCGGTCGGATATGCCGTCTCAAGTTGACGGGAAATCCCGTTCAGCTCGGCCTGGGCGGCCTCCGGGGTCACGCCCGACCGCAATCGCGCCACGGCCTTATAGTTGAAAGCTGTTCGAGACTTCGACTCCGGGTTCAAGGGAGCTGCCTCCCATACCTGCGTGCGGGCCGGAAAATCGAACCAGCGCGGCAGCACTCCTGTTATTTCGAGCGCCTCGTTCTCAACGCGCAGCGTCTGTCCCAATGCGGCCTGCGCATTGCCAAAGTTGTCGCGGGCAAACTCCTCGCTAACCAAGGCGGCGCGGTTCGCTTCGCTATCGTTAAACAGCCTCCCCGCGACCGGTTCGAGACTGAAGACGCGTGCAAAGTTTGCGTCCGCCCAGGTCACGACGGTGTACACGGAATGATCACGTAACTCCACTCCCAGGTTGCCTCCGTTGTAGAGACTGACCGCAGCAAAGCTTCGCGCCTGGTTGCGTATGTCTGCTCCATCCGGTCCGGTTACGCGCCTCGACGTGTGCCCGTTGTCCGTCCAGTGTGTGTTCAACACGGAGATACTGCCTGCGTCGCGGTAGGGAAGCGGCGCTAAAAGCACGGATTCCACCACGGCAAAGATGGCGATATTCGCACCGATGCCCAACGCAAGCGTCGTCGCGGCAGTCACAGCGAATGCTGGGTGCTTGAGCAGTTGACGTCCGGCAAACCGGAGATCGCCGAAGAAAGCCGCGACCGCGTTTTCCCATCCGTAGGAGCGCACCTGTTCCCGCACCGTGGTGATGCTGCCACTCTCCAGTCGCGCGGCCCGCTTCGCTTCTTCTGCCGTTAGCCCGCGCGCTCTCCAAGCTGCGGCTGCCTCTTCGAAGTACTGTTCGACTTCGTCGGCAACTTCGCGGTCGCGCGCCTTCCGGCGCATAGAGCCGCGCAGACCATAAGTAAGCTGTCTCCATAAAGACATGATTTAGCCCTCCGCGTTAAGAAGCCGGGCAATGGCCGATGCTCGCCGCGCCCAATCGGCCCTCTCCATCTCAAGTTGCTTCTTCCCCGTCCGCGTGAGCCTGTAGAACTTGGCGCGGCGCGAATTCTCTGTCTGGTACCAATCGGAATCGAGCCATCCGGCTCGTTCCAGCCGCTGCAGCGCCGTGAGGAGCGATCCAGGGTTCACCTTGAAAACTCCGCGCGATATCTGTTCGACTCGTCGCGCGATGCCGAAACCATGCATCGGTTCGAGACTCACCGTCTGCAGAATAAGCATGTCAAGGGTGCCTTGAATCACATCCGTATTCGGTTGCTCCATGGAGAGGACCTTACCCTCGTCTCCATATGATTGTCAAGATGTGATAGTCATACTGAAAGCCATCGCACTCCACACTCCCCATTCCACCTTCAACCCAAATCCTCCCAGGAGATGTTGAATAATGAGCAGCCTCGCAGTCAAAGCCCTGAACCGGGAGTTCTTCTACAACGGAACCCGCATCCCCGATCCCGCACCCAACTTGACCGTCGAACAAGTGCGAGAATTGCTAACGCCGTCCTACCCCGAAATTGCCACGGCGACACTGGCGGGTCCAGAGGACACCGGAGACGCCCTTCGCTACACGTTCAGCCGGGCCATCGGCAGCAAAGGCTAATCCTGAGACTCCAAGCAGTGTCGCGTTATGATCTTCTCCCGCGTCCCTGTTCGGCGCCTGCTTTGCAAGGGAGTTGGTCGCTACCTGAATCACCGAAACAAGGCGGCAGATCATGAAGAAGACAAAAGCCGATCAGACACACCTGCTCGCTGAACTCCATCGGCTTGAGAGCAAGCCGCCTAAGAGAGCCGACCGGCTCATCGCGAGGCATTTGAAATGCGAAGAGTCACAAAGCCTGGCGCATGCCGTCGCGGAAGCGGCCATAAGATCGTCATCCGGCACGATGCCGGTTCTCGAAGCCCCCAGCGAACTGCTGCCGCCATTGATATAGCGCTGCTGGGACATGGTTGCGGTGAAACCCTTCCGTCCCTGCGCCGCATCCCCACAAGCTATCGCCTGGAGACAAACGGCGAACGCCTTTACCGCCTTTGCCTGGCGCTGGTGGAGCGGAATCTCGCCGACGCGAAGTTTTGGCAAAAAAGTGGCAAGGTCGCCGTGGTCTTCGCGCGAAGCGCCATCCAGAAGCTGATTGAAGAGTTCTCTGGCGGCGCGCTCACAGACAAGATCGACTATTGTTTCGAAGTCAGGGATGACCTCGGGACGGGTTATTGGCGGGGCGGAGCTCTTGACGGAGGCAAGCTAATGGCCGCGTTCGAACTCCAGGCCTGCGGCTACCTCAAGATCGGAGCTGCACTGGACGCGCTCGAAGAGCAGGAGCGATTCCTTGGAGCGGCGTTCTACTACCTTTTGCGGAGATCGCTCTACCGCTGGATTCGCATCTACGACCACACAGACGCCGAGTGCTACAACGAACAACTGCATGAGTGGATGGAGCAGGACGAGCCTGAGAGCCAGGACGCTTATGAGTTCCCGCCCGTCGACGAGGCGATCCCGGAGCCCGTCCGGGCCGTGAAGGACTGGACATATCCCAGCGCGCGCAAGCTGCTGCGAAGGCATCTTCAAGGGCCGCATTCCGTGTGGATTCAGAAGCTGCTGACCCTTCATCGGCTCTCGCGGTTGAAGGGCCAGGTCATGCGTTTCGAGGGAGAGTACGACGACCCGCCGGTGCCGAGCCTTTTGCTGGTCTTCCGCGAGAATGACGCGATTCAGGCTTGCTTCGATCATGAGTCAGAACGGTATAACGAAACCACCAATGAACCTTCTTGTGCAGTCTGCTTTCGGCCGGAGGTCGGCGAAGAGTCCGACGCGGCACTTCGCACGATGGCGATCTTTCTCAGGGTCAACATGGAACTCGCCGGCCTGATTACTCTGCTGAACGGCATGGAGGAGGAAACTCATGCAGGTCAACGTGAGCATCGGACAGAACCATCACTTCGCACTGCGTGAAGCCCTGCTGATTTACCGATCGACGGAAAACCAGAACGGCAGTTTCGGAAATATCTTCATCACCCACCATGAAGTGAACGCAGACAATCGCGGCAAGCAACCAACGCTTGGTCCGGCAAAGACGCTGACCATCGAGTTCGTTCAATCGCTGGTCCAAGCCCTGGGAGGCCGGGTGCAGGCGGAATTTCTGCCCGCGAGCGTGATCGCGCGCACCGAGCGGCTGATCGCCTGGTGGACGCCGCCTCAAAAACGCCCGATGTTCTTCGGAACAACACAAGGCGACTTGGCCGGAATGAATGGCGCGATCTTCCCGCAGCCCGCTCTCGTCTGGCTGGCGATGGATCACTCGCTCTCGATCCGGGCTCTCAAGGAGAATCGTCGCCCCGCGGCCGATACTAAGCTTTGTGTGGCTCCCTACTGGAATGTGTACGACACAGGGAGCGTCTGCCTTGGATCGATGCGGGCTCCCGATGCCTCCACCGTCGCATCCATTCCCCAGTGGGAACAGAGCTTCTATGAAAGCGAGTTTACGCACGGCAACGTGGGGAGGCTTACGCGCCATCCCGGAGGTTTCGAGGGACTTTGGAAGGAACTCGCCGGCAAAGGGGAGTTTCCCACCGACTCGCT
>NZ_DATKQC010000233.1:0-5914 GCF_035532915.1 Edaphobacter sp. | reverse complement strand
CGTCCCTGCTCTTCAAGCCAAATTGAAGGACAAACCGCCAACATGCCTCCCTGGTCCGGCCGGTCTGGCGTTGCAAGCGACGAACGAGTTGATCGAGTTTTTGGCCTGAAAGCACTTGGGCCTGGAGTGCCAAAGATCTGGCATCCGGACCCCAGACATAGGACGATCTCAGTCTGGGTTCAGCAGTCATGGGGACACCTCAGCAGTGGGGGATGCGGAGAAAACCCCTATTCAGGTAGAGCTGTTGAGAATCGTGAAGCGAACAGCGAGAGGCGGATTCAGAATCCGCGTTTTCCATTCGCCTTGGATTAAGCTGATTGCGAATTGAGCAGGGAAATCTTTCTCGGCTTGGCCGCGCAGACAGGTTCCAACTCACTCCGCGAGTCATTATTTGAAACTGGCAGCTATCGTCTTACATTTGCCCACGTGCCGCAACGAACTCCGAGATCGATTGATGTTTGAATCGCCGCCTCCTGTTCTGACAGAATCTCGATCACGCTGAACCGCCATTCAACGTCGAAGGATCATCATGTTTGCTGCGGGACGTTCTGACAGGTCTTTCCCTGTACCTACTAAAGGCACTTTCGCAGAAGCTTTGGGGCAAGCTGCGTAACACTTTCGTACCCACGGCTATGTCTGTTTGTGGTCTATACTATAGATAGATTAGTGGTTAACGCCTTCGGGGCAGGCGCTCAAATATGCCACCACATGGTCGCAACTGGCAAGAGCTGACATGGAGTTGGGCATATTCGACCGGGGATCCAGCTTCTGATAAGAGGCTAGAGGCCGCGGCCAAAACTGCCTGGCCCTACGCTATTCTTTGCGCCTGGACATTCCTCAACGATCACGACGCCGCCCACGACCTGATGGATTATGCTGTTCAGAACGCCTCCAGCTACGTTGGTCGTCACCCGGATTGCCCTGACAAAAAGCTGACTTTGCACCTGAAAAGCGTGATTAAACGCCGCTCCCGGCAGCAATCCGCGAAGAGGAGCCGAGAGATTCAATACGGGTCGATGATTGATCTGGAAAAGTTGTATATTGGTCAACCGGAGGCAGAGCAAAGCGTCTACGCGAACGAAATTTTCGGGCGCCTTTCGCCGTTTGCCCAATCTATTGTAGAGTGGCGCTGGCTAGGGTACTCGTGGAGGAAGATCGCTGAACAACTCGGAATGGATCACACCGCTGTACGACGTGCATATTTTGGGGAGATGGAGTCTCTACTCCACGATCTCTCCCGCCCTGGAGATGCCCCACAATGACACTGAGATGGCCCGGATCTTCACATCTGGAAGATGACTTTGAAGCTTGGATTGCGCAGCGCCATCAGGAGCGGGTGCTCGATGGAAGCACGACGCCTGCCGGTCCCTGTCCTGACGAAGCATTTCTCAAGAGCCTTGCCGGGAAATCCAAGCAGATTTCCCTATCGGACCCAAGAGTGGGACATGCGGCTAACTGCCCCATTTGCATGAGGCGGCTGCTTGAGCTGAGGCCGGCATACCAGGCGCGCCAGCGAAAGCTGATGCCCACAGCCGCCGCTGCGTGTTGTTGCCTGATTGTCGTCGCGTTGGTCATGGTGGCGCGCCACAGAGCGAATCCGTCGCACTCAGTTCCTGAAGTGGCGGCTGTTCAAGAGACCGTTGACCTCTGGAAAGCCGGGACGCTTCGCAGTGACCAGCCAAGCCCGTTGCAATCCGTGTCGTTGCCTGCAGCATTGGTGAAGGTGACGATCATTCTTCCCCGCTACAGCGAGCCGGGCCGATACGTGGTCGCTGTCACGCGCGATCAGACGGGCAATGATCTACTGGCTCAAAGCAGCGCTACCGCAGCTGGCAATGGAGACCGGGAAGAAGTCTCCGTTGATCTTGATCTGCGGAAATCGCAACCTGGCTCCTATTTCCTCTCAACGACCCACGAGCAGGATCAGGCGTCGTACTACTACCCTCTCCAAATAAAGTAGTCGGTCGCCATACCTGATCTTGGAAACGTGCGTTGTTCTCATTGGGCGACCCTGCCCACCAGTTCACAAGCGCCAGGAGGTCTCCGATGCCATTCCCACTTCTGAGTCTGCGCCGGAACTGCTCCGGCCGTGCTCCCGTATCACTACAGCAGCCGTATGGAGCGATGCGGCCGAATGTCCGTTCCCGCACATCGCTGTTCGGAAGCGAACGCTGAATCCTTCAACAGAAGCATACAAAATTGGATAAACGGCTCAATTGATTGAAGTTCCATGGTGCGATACTTTGGCATCCTGAATGCCCTTGTGAAGCGAGGAACGCCAGCTTTCTGCAACACCGCTCCAAAGTAGCAATTCGCTCAGGCGTCTGTCGGACATATATCTTGCATGGGAAGGGGTAAGCTTCGATGGGGACATTCGGGCAGAACCTTAAATTTGCCATCCGGCAGTTGCGCCGTAATCCGGGCTTCACTGCGGCTGTTATCGTCACCCTGGCGCTCGCAATTGGGGCAAACACGGCAATCTTTTCCCTCGTCAACGCGCTTATGCTCACCAGCTTGCCTTATCCGCACCCGGAGCGTATGGGGACCATTTTCAGGCGCGTCCAAGGCGTAAGTGCATACGATGGGCCCCACGATATCGACGGGAAGGAATGGGAGCTGCTGCGCGACGATGTGCCCGCACTCGTCTCCGCGATCTCTGGCTCGACCACAGGCGTGAATCTGGAGGCCGGTGCACACGCGGCCTATGTGCACGACGGTCGCATCTCCCAGCATTACCTCGATGTGCTGGGCATCCGAGCCGCTGCCGGTCGCAACTTTACCGCGGCGGAGGACACGCCGCATGGACCCAACGCCGCTATCTTGAGCTACAGCCTGTGGCGCAACGTCTTCGGCGGCGACCGCAGCACTGTGGGACAGGCGATTCAGCTGAAGGGCGAGCCGTACACGGTAATCGGCATCCTGCCTCAGGGCGCAACCACTCCACTAGACGCAGAGGTGTACACGGCTCTCCGACCCAGCACCCAGGGCGAGGGCGGCGGCACCAATTACGACGTCATCACCCGTCTGCGCAACGGAGCCACCTGGCTGCAGGCCGATGCGGAGATCAACCGCGCCTGGGCCAGCGAAGCGACGAGCCTGGCAAGCGAGAATCATGCTGCGCGGGTGTCGTTCTACTCAGTGCCGCTTCAGCAGGGTGAGACGGCCACGCTGCGCCCCAAGGCATTGGCGCTGATGCTTGCCGCGGGATTGATTCTACTTATTGCCTGCGCCAATCTTGCCGGGCTGACGCTGGTGCGCGTGGCCCGGCGCACCTCGGAGATCGCCACGCGCTTGGCCCTCGGCGCTTCGCGCTGGCAGATTGAGCGGCAGCTCTGGGTTGAGAACCTCGTCCTGGCCATGGCTGGCGGGGTCGCGGGCGTAGCGGTGGGCTTTGTGGCGCTACACGGACTGCTTTCGCTGCTGCCCCTGGGATTTTTGCCGGTTGCCGCCGTGCCCATCGACGGGCGGGTGCTGGCCTTCACGCTGGTTGTATCCTTGCTCACCAGCGTTCTGTTCGGAATGCTGCCGGCGCTGGCCACGCGCCGCATCGATCTGCGCTCCTCGATGGCCAGCCGCGGCGTTGGCAGCACGGAGAGTCAGCGGCTGCGGCAAATGCTGATCGCAGGCGAAGTCGCGCTCACAGTCCTTCTGCTGGCGGGGGCGGGGCTGCTCGTCCGCACTCTTGTCCACCTGGAGACGCTGCCGCCGGGATTCAACCCGCACGGTGTGATGACAGCGAAGGCCTCGCTCAACGACGCGCGCTACGACAATCCCCCGGCGTTTCGCAAACTGCTCGACGAGAGCACCGCTGCGATGCGGCGGATTCCCGGCGTCGAGAGCGCCGCGGTCGGACTGACACTTCCCTTTGAACGCACCCTGAACGATGGGGTCACGCTTGCTGACGGCAAGGAGGCCGGCGAACAGGCCGGTACCGATTTTGTTTACGTGACGCCGGGCTACTTTGAGACCCTGCAGATTCCGTTGCTCGCGGGGCGCGGATTTGCTAGCTCGGACGGACCAAATGCGCAGGTTGTCGCCATCGTCAACCACGCCTTTGCGGAGAAGTTCTATCACGGCGCAAATCCCGTCGGCCGCACGCTCAACAAGGGCATCGTGATTGTGGGCATGGTGGGCGATGTTCAGCTTTCGTCCGGCCTTAACCCCATTGCCCCGCTGCAGACCGAAGAGACCATATACGTCCCGGCGGCGCAAATGACGCAGCCTTCCGAACTGGCGATGATCCACACCTGGTTTCAGCCCAGTTGGATCGTGCGCACGGCCGGACCGGTCGAGGGCCTCACGGGCGACATGCAGCGCGCCCTGGCCAGCACCTCTCCCGGCCTGCCGTTCTCCGGCTTCTACAGCATGAGCGATTTGCAGGCAGAAACCCTGGCGACACAGAGAATCGAAGTGGCGCTGCTGGGTGCGATGGCTGGGCTGGCGCTGCTGCTGAGCGCCGTGGGAATCTTCTCGCTGGTGGCGAGCCTGGTAGCGCAGAAGACGCGGGAGATCGGCATCCGCATCGCTCTTGGCTCCCCTGTTCGCCGGGCGATGGTTCACATTGGAGCACCGGGAGTGCGAGCCACGGCATGGGGGCTCATGGTGGGGTTGATTCTCTGTGCGGGAACACTGAGGGTTTTGCGTAGCGTGCTCTATGGAGTGGGTGTCTATGACTGGCCCACCATGCTTGCCGTCCTCCTGGTGCTTGCGGCGGTAGCCCTGATTGCGGCAGCCGTTCCCACCCTGCGCGTGGCAGCGATCTCTCCCGCGCAGACGTTGCGCGACGAGTGAGACAGCGGGGCTGCCGTTATTGATTACTCCGGCGAGGCGGACATTGTTTCATGGTCGCTCCACGGCTATCGCATTTACATCACTTGACGCGAAATCGCTGAGTCACTCCGCGAGGACTTTAGTGGGCAATCGTAGTTGAGAGCAAAGAGTCTTAGGTTCCGGGCGAATAAAGACTGCACCGAGGTTGAGGGTAACTAAGGCGCTGAGAGGATCCTCAACTGACTCGTTCGCTGGGCCGGACGCTGATATGTTCGATGGCAGCTTCAAGCAAGGTGTCCTTTCTTACCCTTGCTGCTTGCCAATCGAATTCGACCCGTTCGTCGGGTTCGATGGGTGTCCCCTCAAGGACCGAACCTTTCCATGTGTAGTACGCCCCGGTTGGCAACGCCAGTCGGAATCCGTGGCCCACCTTTACGGAAGTAGCGGAAAGGAGCTTGCCAGCAGTCTCTTCGCCGACGATCCTGGCCAGATTGTTCTCTCGCGCAAACGCGATGATCATTTCGGCGGCGCTTGCGGTATGGCGGTTCACGAGGAGAATCACTTTTCCGTGGAACCCCTTGCGGCCCAACCCCTCCGTCTCAAGTACGATGGGTGCCTTGGCTAGCATTGCCGGTGCGAACTTCAGCGCAAGCGGCCAGAGCGCCTTCTTGGAACCCGGGATGGCGTGGAATCGCCGAAATCGATGCTTCTCCGAATCCAGATTGAGCGTCACGCGCTTTCTGTCGAGGGCGAACCCCACCGGAATCCTGCCGGGCGTGAGCAGACTCATGACGCGCAGGGCTCCGATCCCTCCTCCAGTGTTCCCGCGGAGGTCGATGATGAGACTGTCCATTTTCCCCAATCTCTCGACGGCGCGCGAGACTTCGTTCGCCACCTCGACTCCGACCATCCCAGGGAACATCGCAATCTTCAGATAGCCCAGTCCGTTTCCCAGATGGCGCGCCTCAACCAGCGTCGGCTCGACAAAATGGAGCTTCTTTCCCTTGGGTCGCGCCACATCGACCGCAACGAGGCGCAGTTGATCGTCTTTGCCGACGATCTCCAGACCAGTTTGCTTGCCCATGGCGAAGACCGGATGCTCCGGCGGGGTGATCTCTCGGCCATCCACGCTAAGAAGAATATC
>NZ_DATKQC010000232.1:0-13050 GCF_035532915.1 Edaphobacter sp. | reverse complement strand
CACGCGGGTGGCAATGCTGATCTTTTGCCACTGAAGGAGAATTCGGGTGTCAGCTTCGCTGGCGTCTTTCCGCTAGGAATGGGTTTTACGTTCGATGACACTGATCGAAAGGGGATTGCCTCGTCAATTCGAGAGATGGACAGGCTCAAATCCGAATCGCTTACAAACGCTGAGCGCATCTTCCCCTTCCTTGGCGGAGAAGAGCTAAACAACAATCCCTCCCATGCGCATCATCGGTACATCATCGATTTCGCCGACTTTCCACTCGAACGTCGCTCGCTTAATAAAGATTGGCAACATAGCAGCACTCAAGAAAAGGCTGAAATGCTACGCACCGGAATCGTTCCAATTGATTATCCCGAACCGGTTGCCGCAGACTGGCCAGACCTTCTCAGAATTGTGAAAGAGCGGGTAAAGCCATCGAGAGATACGGACAATCGAGAGAATTACGCTAGGCTGTGGTGGCAATTTGCAGAACGACGTCCGGGCATGCTCAACGCACTAAACGGAAAGAGCAGAATCTTGGTGCAATGCCGTATCTCAACATGGCTGTCATTTGTAATCACGGAGACTGGCAAAGTATTTGACATTAGCCTTAACGTATTTCCTCTTGAAGGCCCGCTTCAAGGCTTCGCTATCCTACAGTCTCGTCTGCATGAGGTATGGGCACGTTTCATGGCTTCATCGATGAAGGACGACCTCCGCTATACGCCCTCTGACTGCTTCGAGACCTTCCCATTTCCCGTCGGCTACGAATCGAACTCAACCTTGGAGGAAGCAGGCAAGGCCTACTATGAATTCCGCGCCGATCTGATGATCCGCAACAACGAGGGCCTGACAAAGACCTACAATCGCTTCCACGATCCAAATGTGGACTCCGCCGACGTCCAGCACCTGCGCGAACTGCACGCCGGGATGGACCGCGCCGTCCTCGACGCCTACGGTTGGCGGGATATTCAGCCGGTCTGCGCGTTCTTCCCTGAGTTTGACGAGGAAGACGAAGAAGACGAAAACGGACGTCCCAAAAAGAAGAGGTTCCGCTTTCGCTGGCCGGAGGAGATTCACGACGAGGTTCTTGCACGTCTGCTCGAACTTAACCGCCAGCGTGCTCTCGAAGAGGGCCAGATACTGGTTCCTGCGAACTCACCTGACGGACCCTCGGAGAACACGAGCCGCAGAACTGCGAAGAAGAGTACCCGGAAGAGTAAGGCCGCAGATTCGCCGGGGCCGCTGTTTGTTGAAACAGAAGAGGAAGCATAAGCGATGGCTCAAGAGATGACCTCTGCTGAAGTGCGCAACAAACTCGTTGAAGCGCTGCGTCTGGACCTTGTCGGCCCCGGTACCGACCTGGGCGATCCACAAGAGGTGCTTCAGCAGGCGCCATCGCGCTGGTATCTCACTGGCTTCCTTGTACCCCTGGGAGCCAAGGCCGAGCAGCGAACCGACGAGACCGCCGACGATGAACTTGAGCAGGCCGGGGACGGTGGCGCTGCCGACGAAGACGTGCCCACGGAGAAAGGCTCAGCCAGGCCGCGATACTTCCCGTCTTCCATCGGTGCCAGCATCATTGTGCCGGCCCGAACCAAAGGCATGCGAGTCATCGTCCGATGGGGAGACTACCGGCGCAGTAAAGAGCCTCCAGAAGAGTGGACTCGTATACCACGCGAGGAAGTGGTACCCATCGACCTGACTAAGCCCACTGACAAGCCGCGTGAGGTGGACGTACCGAAGAGCGATGGACTTGTGGTTGCTTACTTGTCCCGCCCCGTTGGAATCCTGGCCACAGGAGCGGAGGTGCCCGCCGGTGCCCGCACGGTGTCCATCTTTGTAGTCAATCGCCGGGCTGAGGCACCGGACGACACGCGTGACGAGGCTTTCGCATTTCAGGTTCAGCTTGAAATTCACGCGGACGTTGAATTCCTTCGCCGACCGGACCTGCGCGGCATAGCGAGCGACGACTGGGATGAGCGCGTCGCCGATCTGCAATACCGCGATGACGGGGAATACTCCGTGGGCCACAACGTCGCCACGGAAGCGATCCGCCAGGACGGCGTCTGCTGCAAGCTGGTCCGCACCTGCTGGATTCCAGACGCCGAAGTGGAGAAGGTTGAGGCGGCCCCTATCCACGACGTTGAGCTTTTGATGGACGCTCTTGCCGCCCTCAAAGATGGGGAAGACGCCAATCACAAGCTGGGTCCCCTTGTGGATCAATACAGGGAGTGGATCAAAGCGGAAGCTGAGAAGGTTCCCAAGGCCCCGCAGAAGCGTTACGCAACCGGACAGGAGCTGGTCCAACGTGCGAACGTCGCTGCAAATCGCATTGACAGCGGAATCGAGTTGCTAAATACGTCCGATTGTCTGGAGGCATTCAGGATCGCCAACAAATGCATGGCCGAGGCGGCCCGCCGCCGATTCGGCGTCATGCAGGGCAAGCCGTATGGAGAAGTGAAGCCGGCATGGCGCCCCTTCCAGTTGGCGTTTCTGCTGATGAACCTGAAGGCGATTGCCGAGCCAAGCAGTGATGACCGGGATGTGGTCGATCTGCTGTTCTTCCCGACAGGCGGCGGCAAGACGGAAGCCTACCTGGGATTGGCGGCGTTCACGCTGGTTCTGAGGCGCCTGCGTAATCCGGGGATCACGTCAGCGGGGTTGAGCGTGCTGATGCGGTATACACTGCGGCTGCTGACCTTTGAACAGCTCAGCCGCGCCGCGACGCTGATCTGCGCACTCGAACTGGAACGTCAGCAAGACGCCGAGAAGTTGGGCGATTGGCCCTTTGAGATCGGCCTGTGGGTGGGCCGGGCGGCCACTCCGAACCGCATGGGAAAGAAGGGCGACAAAGACCAGAACACAGCTCGGGCAAGGACGATCCGCTTCCTGAACGATGACCGGAGACCGTCGCCGATTCCACTTGAGGAATGTCCATGGTGCGGTACCAAGTTCAGCAAGAACTCATTCAGGCTCATGCCCCATCCCGACAACCCAACTGACCTGCGTATCTCCTGCATCAATCCACACTGCAAGTTCGGTCGCGGTGTACCCCTGCCGATTCTTGCAGTGGATGAACCGATCTATCGCCGGCTGCCGTGCTTCATGATCGCGACGGTGGACAAGTTCGCGGCGCTTCCATGGACCGGCCAAGTGGGCGCGTTCTTCGGACGAGTGGAACGCAGCGATAAGGACGGGTTCTATGGGCCATGTGACCCGCTGCGGGGGAACAAGTTGCCCGTGCCGCAACTGCGGCCGCCAGACCTGATCATCCAGGATGAACTGCACCTGATATCCGGGCCATTGGGAACCATGGTGGGACTGTACGAGTCAGCGCTTGATGAACTCTGCGTGATTGAAAAGGATGGCAAACCCGTGAGGCCGAAGATTGTGGCTTCAACGGCTACAGTGCGGAAAGCTGAGACGCAGATCAGGGCGTTGTTTAATCGGAGCTTCGTGGACATCTTTCCGCCGCCGGGACCGGATCGGCGCGACTCGTTCTTTGCCGAGACGCTGCCCTCGTCGGAACGCAACGCCCGGTTATACGTTGGGGTTGCGGCGCAGGGCCGAAGTCCCAAAGTCGCAATGTTGCGCGTGTATCTTGCGCTCCTGGGAGCTTCGCAGAAATGGCAAAACACTCTGAAGAAACGCAGCGAGCCAGATACCGCCGCCGACCCGTACTTGACGCTCCTGGGATACTTCAACAGCCTGCGTGAGCTTGGTGGCGCCCGCCGGCTGATTGAAGACGAAGTCCGCAACCGGTTGGAGGGATACGCAGACAGGAAGCGCAAGGGTGAGGCAACAGGGTTGTTCGATCGTCGGAAGATCGGCTATGAACCGGTTGAGCTGACCAGCCGGGTGGATACGGCTCGCGTTTCGGAGGCGAAGCAGCGGTTGGCGTATCCCTTCAGCCATGACAAACATGTGGATGTTGGGATCGCGACCAACATGATCTCGGTGGGTCTGGACATCACGCGGCTGGGACTGATGGTGGTATTCGGGCAGCCCAAAGCCAGCGCCGAGTATATCCAGGCGACAAGCCGCGTTGGACGCGATGCTGACCGGCCCGGCCTGGTGGTGACGATCCTCAACGTTCACAAGCCTCGGGATCGCTCGCATTATGAGCGCTTCGCCGCGTACCACGAAACGTTCTACCGAAGTGTGGAAGCGACGAGTGTGACGCCGTTCTCTCCAAGGGCATTAGATAAGGGACTGGCCCCAACGCTTGTCGGCCTTGTCAGGCACGGACACCGCCCGATGACGCCGGCGCTGGGTGCGATGCAGATACTGAATGAACTCGGCACCTTAGATCCCGTCGTTATGGCACTAGCCGATAGAGCGCAAGAACATTCGAAAGAGATGTCGAAGGATGAGTCTGATCGACTGCGCCTCCAGGTACGGGGCAGATGCCTGGACCTTCTGGATTCGTGGGCGAAGGAAGCGCAGGATTACGCATCGCATGGCGTTGCGTTCCAGTACAACCAGCATGAGGTCGGCGGAGCCAAGCCGCTGCTGTATGACTTCCTCAGCCCGGAGGTAAAGACTCTCCCACCGACGAGCCCAAAGATGAAGTTCCGAGCGAATCGCTCGCTTCGTGACGTAGAGTCGGCGGTGAACATTTGGGTGAAGACCCTTGAAAATGTTGACCTGGAGGATGACGCCTTATGAGCCGCATTGTGAAGCCGCCGCAGGGCGAGATTCGACAGAGTCAATTGGTCACTACGTTCGGACCGGGATCGATGGTAGATCTGCCGGACCACTCAGTTCTGGTTGCGGGGCTGAATTTTTGGACGCAGGGAGGCGAGTTCATTTCTGAGCCACGTCTGAGTCGCAAGCTCGCTGCGGTTCTTGGCGTTCCGTCTGTGGACTTGAAGACCCCGCCGTCTGCCGATGACGATCCAACAGCTCCACCGCGGGGAATCGTCGCGTTTCAGTTCCCTCAGTGGTTCATTGTGCAGGGATCTGAAGAGCAAGAGCAAGGCAGGTCGCGTACCCGGCTGCTGGTTCACAAGAAGTCGTTAACGAGAGGGAAGTTCATCGATCGGGACAAGAAAAAGCGCTCGGTGGTTCCAGTTCGGTTTGTACGTGCCTGCCGTGCTGGCCACATCGGCGACATTGACTGGTACGCCTTCACCCATAACGGCCCATCCGACTGCGCCAAAAATCGGCGCCAGCTTTTCATAGACGAGAGGGGTACAAGCGGAGACCTGACCGAAGTGTGGATTCGATGTGAGTGCGGGAAGGCGGAACGCAGCATGGCACAGGCGGCCGTTCTCGCCAACCGAGCGCTTGGATCGTGCGATGGCGCACGTCCATGGCTGGGTGTATTCACCAACGAGAGCTGCGGGGAGCCGAGCAGGCTGCTGATCCGTTCTGCTTCCAACGCCTACTTCCCGCAGCTCATGAGCGTAATCTCGCTTCCTGATCGTGACCAAGCGATCAAACAGACAGTGGACCGAATTTGGAATTACCTGGAGACCGTACAGGAAATTGATGAGCTTCGATATGAAAAGAAGAAGGCCGTGGTGAAGGAGGCCCTCGACGGATTCTCGGACGACGAGGTCTTTGCAGAAATTCAGTCCAGGAAGTTGGGCGCAACGAAGGTTGAGAAGTCGGTCAAGGTTGCGGAGTTGGAAACACTGATTGCGGCGAAGGACGAGATCGGGGCAGACCACCCTGACGGCGTCTTCTATGCACGCAACCTGCCACGTAACGTTTGGGATCAACCGTGGATGGCACCAATTGAACGCGTGGTGCTGGTGCATCGCCTGCGGGAAGTCGTCGCACAGGTCGGCTTCACGAGGTTTGAATCTGCTGCGCCAGACACCGAAGGCGAGTTGGATATCGGAGTCAGGCGGGCTTCGCTGGCGCCAGAGGTCTCTTGGCTGCCTGCGTTCGAGAATCGAGGAGAAGGAATCTTCCTTCAGTTCAACAAAGAGGCCATTAAATCGTGGATGAACAAACCAGACGTGACTACCCGTGCGATGGCGCTCGGAATTGGGTTTGAAGCTTGGCGCAAGGAGCATTCAGGAACAACCCGAAAGCCTCCGCACCTCGCTTACTTGATGATGCACTCTTTCTCGCATCTGCTGCTCACCGCTGTGGCACTTAGATGTGGGTACCCGGCGAGTTCTATCCGCGAGCGGATTTACGCCGTCCCGGAGATTGGGTTTGGCGTGCTCCTCTATACAGGTTCTTCCGATGCTGAGGGTACCTTAGGTGGGCTGGTGCAGTTGGGGCGGCAGATTCACGAAGTGGTAAAGATCGCCTTGGATCTCGGGATGCTCTGCTCGAACGATCCCGTCTGTGCACAGCATGATCCGCCGAATGCGCATGAACGGCGGTTTCTCCATGGTGCGGCTTGTCATGGGTGTCTGCTGATCTCAGAGACAAGCTGTGAACAGCAGAATGACTTCCTCGATCGTTCCCTGGTCGTTCCGACCGTCCAAAATCTAGGTGCGGAGTTGTTCTCGGAGATATTCGCCAATGAAGGAAGCCCTGCAATCACTGTCGCCGGCTGAATTGAGGACGCTCGCAGCCAGTTTGCGTAGCGGACGGTTGTGTGCACCCTATTCAGCATCAACCCTAGGGCGGTACATTGCTGAGCCCCTAGCTGGTCCTGTGTCTGCCCATCTTCAAGAGATGTCCGATATTGGCATGCAACCGGCCGCGACTGCTTACTCGCTTGATCTGCTTGCGTCCGCCCGATCGGATCCTTCTTCAATTCGAAATAACATCGACCTGGTCTTGACTGGCCCTTTGATACCCGGTGCGGAACATCGGGACACGAGTGTGGTTGTCAGCGATCTTTTCCGGCAGGCAGAAGAGACCATTCTCGTTGCCGGGTATGCAGTGTACCAAGGGCAGAAGGTCTTCGGTGCGCTTGCCGAGCGAATGGTTCAACGCCCAACGCTCAACGTTCGCATGTTCCTCGATATCCAACGGAAACTCGGTGACACTTCGTCATCAGCTGAGCTGGTTCGGAGGTTTGCCCATCGATTTCAATCCGAGCAGTGGCCGACAGGGGGCCGGCTCCCCGAGGTTTTCTATGACCCACGGTCACTATCTCCTGACCGTTCCGAGCGCTCTGCTCTTCATGCGAAGTGCGTGGTGGCAGATTGCCGTGATGTCTTTATATCGTCCGCAAATTTCACCGAGGCCGCTCAGGAGCGGAATGTTGAGGTCGGAATATTGCTCCACTCCACCTCTGTTGCGGAAAATCTTAGCCACTTTTTCGGCACTCTCTGCAGCACGGGTGAATTCCTCAGAGCCCTCTGACATGATTCCCGAGGGTGATTCTGACGCTCCAATGAACGATACAGTCAGCCAACCGTCTCAACAATGGCGCGATTTCAAATAAGGGCACAGGCGTTGAGCGCGGTGCTCTTCATGTGCTGCTCAGTACCATCTGGGAACTTCCAGCCTCTGAGAATTGAATCCTCTCAGAGGCCAGAATCGCCCCGAATGCACCCAGGCATTGCTTCCTGTATCCTTTTCGGGTACGATTGACTCCAGAATGGGTACAGCTAGTACACTTTCGAGCACGCTGTTTGGGCGCACGCGCGGTGCGGTGCTGGCCGTTCTGTTTGGGCATGTTGGCGAGTCCTACTACTTAAGACAACTTGCCCGCATGACTGGGATTACACTGGGGCCCGTGCAGCGGGAGTTGCGCCAGTTGGTCGATGCAGGTCTGGTGACAAAAAAGACTCTGGGAACCCAGACCCTCTTTAGCGTCAACGAGGCCAGCCCCATCTTCGCCGAGATGCGGGCCATTGTCGCGAAGACGGTCGGAATCCGTGACATTCTCCTGGCTGCGCTAAGTCCTGTCGCAGCGAATATCGACCTTGCTTTTGTCTATGGCTCCGTGGCGCGTTCCCGTGAGGGCCAGCAAAGCGACGTCGATTTGATGATTGTGGGTGAAGTGCGCTTCGAGGATGTGGTCGACCGAATCGCAAACGCACAGAAAGCGCTGAACCGCGAGATCAACCCTACGGTCTATACGGCGAATGAATTCAGAGGCAAGCTGCGCGGCAACTTCCTGAAGACGGTGCTCGGCGACAACAAGCTCTTTCTGATCGGAGACGAGGATGTCCTTAGAAAACTGGGCCAGCAATCGGTGGCTTGAGAAAATCGGGTCTGATCGCGAGGAGATCGAGCGCCTGCTCGCGAATGCGGACGGACATCTCGGCGACTATCGAATTGCGGTCGCGAGCGAGATGACTTCCGATGCGCAACTGAGCCTGGCCTGGGACTCGATCCGAGCTTCCGCGACAGCCGCGTTGCGCGCGGCTGGGTACCGGGTTGTCCGCGGCGGAGGCGAACACTACCGCACGATCGAGGCTCTGGAGTTCTCGATCGATCCGGAGAGAAAGCTCATCCCCAGGCTCGATGCCTTACGCCGAAAGCGAAATACGGGCGCCTATGACGACTACGGGCTCGTGGCTCAGGGCGAGGCTGATCTCGCAGGCAAACTGGCGGCCGAAATCCGCAGAGACGTCGAGGGGTGGATCCGCAAGAACCACGCCGACAAGATGACATAAGCGCCGATTGCCGCAGGCGCCTCAGCGACGAGATGGAATCTGCGATTGGCCTCTGAGAACTTTATGTTCTCAGAGGCCGGATCACTGCTACCTGATTCTTAAGTGCCATCCCCGCCGCAGTTCTGCGCCTGGAACCTGTTCCTCGCGCTGGATGGCGGCTTTGATTGTGTCGGTGTCTGGCCTTGACTCTTCCACAGCACTCTCGAGCATTTTGCCAAGCTCGCCGGGGAGATTCGCAAGGACCGTTTCCCATAGGACACCGCCGATGCGGAGGTCGATCTTGCGAAAGGCGACTGGTAGCGCAGCCTCATTGGTGATCCGCACCGAGTCCTGGCTGTTCTTCTGGGCGCGCAGGGTGAATTCTCGTCCTTCGATTGCTTTGAGATCGCGGCTCATCAGGTAGTAGAGCACCATGTTCTTGGTTCGCTCTACCTTGCCGGCTGTGGCCCGGGCTCGGTCAGTAAGCCGCGCGGCCTCGCTTCGGCAATACTGTTCTCGGGCTTCCATAATGCGCACGAAGCGGCCTATCCGGTCGACCTTCTCGCCGTGCGCCGCGCAGAATTGCTGGAAGCGTGCAACGAGTTCCCCGGATGGTTCGCCGCCCTGTGCAGTTTGCTCCTCGATCTCTTCGAGGAGTCCGTCGAGCTCCACGTCGATTTCAAACAGCGAGCTTGTTTCCGCAATCGATGCCATCTGTATTTCTCCTTCTCGGGTGTTCTGAATTCTTCGCCGGCATTATGCCGCTACCTTCTGTTGCGCACGGAGGGAGCGGGCAGCTTCATACGCCAGTTCGTCGGCACGGCTCTGGTCGCGATGCCCGCTGTGACCTTTGATCCACTTCCATCGGATGAGAAGACTTGTGTTCAGCTCGATCAGCTCCATCCACAATTCGCGGTGCTGCAGTTCGGTTCCGCGCCGGTTTCGCCAACCTTGACGCTGCCAGCGGAAGACAAATGCGCGCATTCCATAGATCAGGTATTCAGAGTCTGAGTGAAGCTCGATCCGCGCTCGGCCCTCCACCGACCGAAGCGCCTGGACCGCCGCGACAAGTTCCATCTCGGAGATGGTCGTCCAGGGATGCGCGCCCGACATCTCCCGACGTTCCCTTCCCTGGATCAGGACGACGCCCCATCCGCCAGGGCCGGGATTCCGGATCGCGGAGCCGTCCGCGAAAATCCGTATTACCTTTTGCATCGGCACACCTCCGATTCGAATCAACGCGGTTAGGGCTTCGGATCAATGAGTCTCAGCCCCGAGAGTCGCAGTTGGATAAATTGCATTGGATTTGTGGCATGTCCGGCAATAGGCTTACCATCGGAGAATCAACCATCGGCTCGATAAATGAAGAAGATAACGAACGCGGCGATGATCGGCGACCTCGGCGTCACTCTGATTCAGAGAGTGGTGCAGGAGATGGGGTTCCTTTGGTACCCCACGGGGGGAACCGAAGCCGGGATTGACGGGACTATCGAGATCCGGCACAAGGAGACGGGTGAAGCCACGAATTTCATCATCCAGGTGCAGAGCAAGGCTTCCGAGGGACCGTTTCAAGCCGAAACAGCGACTGGATTCGAATATCTGTGCGCGGAACGGGATATCGATTACTGGATGAACGGGAATACCCCTGTCATTTTGATTCGGTCCAGGCCGAGCCGGAACGAAGCCTATTGGATTTCAATCCAGCATTACTTCGCCGATCCCGCGATGCGCGCGTCGCGAAAGATCCGGTTTGACAAGAGTGCGAACCGATTTGACGTGTCCTCGCGGGCGCAGTTGGAGGCGCTGGCGCTTCCGGTCTCGACGGGGATCGATCTTGGGAGTGAACCGAGAAATGAGATCATCTATAGCGACTTAGTGCCGGTGCGCTCTCTTCCGGAGTGCTACTATACCGCGCGCACCGAGTTTGCCAATCAAAAGAGCGTGCTCGCCGAGCTGGCGTCTTCCAGGAAGCACTTCCCGCGAGGATTTGTCTTCCACGGAAAGGCAATCTACTCCTTCCACGACCTCGGCGAAGGAACCTGGTCAGCCGTTCGCGAGGCTGGCACTGTCGAGAGGAACACTACTGCTGATTGGGCGCATGCAGCGGAACCGCAGCAGAGCAGGCTGTTTGTGGAATTGTTGAATGCCACCCTCCGCGATCAGCTGTATGGAGATGGGATCAGCTTCTCCAAGATGGAGGATTGCTTCTTCATGCGTGGTGGCGAGGACCTGCAGGATCAAAGCCGCAGCTACGAGAGCCGGCGGAAGGCAGCGACGCGCACGGTCTTCAAAGCATATCGCTCGAAGAAGGACAAAGAACAGATCTCCTACTATCGGCACGCCGCGTTTTCCGGGAGGTTCGTCTCCTATGGTGGCCGCTGGTATCTCCAGATCACCCCGACCTACCGGTTCACGAAAGATGGGTTCCGTTCCAGCCATCTGTCCGCATTAGCCCTCAGTGGCATCAAGAGGCTGGAAAACAACCAGGCAGTCCACGGACAGGTCGTCATGTGGGCTTCCCTCTTACGGGAGCAAACGCTGTTCAGCACGAATCAGCTGATTCAATTCGACGAGCTGCTTCAGTTTTCTCTCGACCACGGTTTTGATGATGCAGCCTGGTTGAAGAGGGAGCCCGCCGGTCCGTCCTTGATCCTGGAGGACGCTGGACAGGGCGGGCTGCTCTGATGCAACTTTCGTTTCTGGGCGAGCCAGAGCTTGAATTCGGATCCGGCAAGCATATCGATATCCGCTTCGGACTTCGGGATTACGGACCTCTGGACGTGTCATCTTCCCTGGCGCCAAAGAAAATCGTGGCCGGCCTGGTGGGCACGGCGGAGACGACCGAAGGCGTCTCACAATGGCTGCTCAAGTGCCAGGGTGGGATTGCTGCGAAGGCAAGCAAGCAGCCTCGGCTGTTTCCAGAGTTTCCCAGCATGGATGGCCTGACCGCCTTCCGCTGCAAAGTTGTGGTCGATTCGAGCCGCACGCGAAGCATCAACCGTTCCGCTCTGGCTCAGCTCGAGCAACTCGCCGGAAATGTCGAGCGTGTAGAGCGCGCGGTCCAGCTCTTGATGGAAGAGCTCAATGTTCTCTGCGAAAATGCCCAGCCGCAGGTCATTATTTGTGCTCCGCCCCTGCAGCTCCTGGAGGCATTGGCCGGGGGCTCTCTCTCAGCGGTGCGCTACGACTTTCACCATCTCCTGAAGGCGCGCGCCATGTCGCTCAGGGTCCCGATCCAGATCATTCTTCCAGCGACCTACGATGAGACCAAGGCCCGAAAGCAATCTCGTGCAGGCATAGTGCGCCCACTTCAGGATGAAGCGACCCGTGCATGGAATATCTTCTGCGCTCTCTATTACAAGGCAGGAGGGACGCCCTGGCGGCTCATCCGAGCCAGTACCGCCTTGCAGACATGCTACGTGGGAGTCAGCTTCTTCGAGTCCCTCGATCGGAGCGTTCTTCTCACAAGTGTGGCGCAGGTGTTCAACGAGCGCGGGGAAGGCGTTGTGGTCCGCGGCGGTACGGCAGCCATCTCGAAGGATGATCGCCAGCCTCATTTGAACGAGGAAGGAGCGTTCACTCTTCTACGCGGCGCGCTGGCCCGCTACAAAGAGGTCCACAGGACGCTGCCGGCGCGCATCGTGATCCACAAGAGTTCCTCGTATTCCGGAGAGGAACGGCTCGGCTTCGAGCAAGCTCTGGCCGAAGTGGAAATCGAGTCCTATGATCTCCTTCACCTGCGGGAGTCGGAAGGAAGACTGTACCGTGCTGGGGTCTATCCGCCATTGCGCGGCACCATGCTGGAGCTGTCCGAGGATGAGTCGTTGCTCTACACCCGGGGAAGCGTTCCATTCTTTGAAACCTATCCAGGCTTGTATGTGCCAAAGCCCACCCATATCACGATTGAAGCCGCAGAGCAGACCAAGCGTTTCCTGAATCAGGAGATTCTCGCGCTCACCAAATTGAATTGGAACAGCACGCAGTTCGACGGAGCATCGCCAGTAACGCTCCGGGCCTCGCGAGAAGTGAGCAAGGTCCTCCGCTTTTGCGAACCCGGCCAGAAGATCGAGCCTCGCTACAGCTTTTATATGTAGCGGACGGAAATTGTCGAGGATTGACGACTATCCGGGAGACCGTTCAACTGCGCGTCTTGATGGCAGACTCGGGGAGGAAGGAAGGCTAGGTCTGCGGGATGACGTCGAAGACATTCTTCCGAGCGACGGAGAGCTTGAAAGCTTCCCTTCAGGCTGCATCCATGGGAATAACAGCCCCGAAGGGGGCCTGCCTCCCGCCGGTCGAAGCCCATAGGACGGGATAGCCGGGAGCTGACGACGGAAACGAGCCATACAGATCTGTCAGAAAGACGAGGGTCTGCGGCAGAACTCCATGGTCATCCAGCCACTCAAAGCATGGGCCAAATTCGGTGCCGCCGCCTCCCACCGGGTTAAGGTGGACCGGTTGGCCAGCCTCGTACGTCTCCGCCTTCTGCACCTCTGAATCGAAGTAGAGAACATGGACACGCTGAGGCCGTGCCCCGTCGAGA
>NZ_DATKQC010000231.1:0-4273 GCF_035532915.1 Edaphobacter sp. | reverse complement strand
AGGCGTTTGAGGGCGGTCAATGCCACCAGGGCTTTCTCCGCGAGCATTTCCTGCTTCCAGTTCAGCAAGGCTCGCGCCGCCCGAACTTGTCGGCCGGTGATCATCCATGATCACCTCCGACAGTCGATCCGCGCGCACCAGGAAAACGACTATAATAGTCGCTTTAGGGTGCCGCAACGCGTCTTATAGCTTAAAATCGGCATCCGGTGGGGTCGCCGGCCAGGTATCGCGATGGACCGACTCAGGATCAATCGGCCCGAGGTTTCCGTGAAGGGCGGCATACGGGCATTTCCGGAAAGTCGAGAGGTCCAGCCCAGCGGGGTGTCGCTGGACAGGTTTCAATCGCTGTTCTTGCGGGGACACGCATTGGTCGAGACCGACATTCGTCGATCCAATCTAAGGCGAAAGACGGTCCCCTTCTGCATTAGCGGGCAGAAGTTCTTCAATCCGACTTTTGGTTAGCAGATTTTCATAGAGTTCAAGTGTTCGGAGATCAATGAGACGCTGGAAGGTGGCAATATCTTTTTTCGACCACGGCTGATCACTAGCGTCATTCGACGTGAGCGCCTCCCATTCCGTCGGATTTGAAACCAAATCGCCGTTGTCCGGGAGCGACTCGTATTTGCCCTTGCCCCGCTTTCGATTATCCGAGACTGCTAGCCAGCGGAAGTTGCCGATTGAGTTGCCGACGCTTCCGCGCTCCTGGCGAAAATTGTCGGAGATGACATCATCCTCAAGACGCCTGTTTCTGTGGCGCCAGTCAAAGTTAAAGATGCCGTTGGGCACGATATGATCAAGATCGATTGGTAAATCCTCATCTCGGTCCGAAGTCGGATCGTAGTTTTTCCACTGACTGGTGATGTATTCTCGTTGGAGCCACATTAGCGCGCGTTTGCGCAGCTCCTCGTTGCTAGAAAGTACACGCAAGGCATCTCCGGGCTTGTGCTCATCAGTATAGTCAGCCGCTTTGAACCGATCTGCCCACGAACGAAGCATGTCAGTTCCGTTTTCCACTTCATTCCGCAGATCGCATAGCGCATCTTGGCGCGGTATGAAATACGCCTCTCCTTCCTTCTCGTATTCCCCGATCAGCTCGCGAATGGACTCTTGGGTGAAGGCCCAGTCGTGTTCCTTGGCATGCTGGAAGGCCCGCCACGCCGCGTTCGCATCGTTATTAACAAAGAGCAGCCAGTGCAGCACGAAGCCACACAGCATCTCGTTGATGTCCTTCTGCCACGGCTTGTCGAAACCCCGCTTGACGGCGAAAAGGATCAACACGTCGACGAGTTCTCGCGGTAGGCGTGCCAGTAGCATGGTTGGCAGTCCTTTTGGATGAGCTTTTTTATCGTAGCTCAGCGCTCTCCGGACCTCTGTTAGAGCCGTCTCCAATATCGCTGCCTGGCTTTCCGGCATGATCATTGCCAGAAATTCCGATTCCACTTGTTTTCTGTCTTTCAGCTTGGAAACAAAAGTGGGGCTGGGTCGGCTGATTACCTCCCATTCATGGGCACCGTCCCAGGGCGCTTTCGTCTTTGCAACACGCAAGGTCGCCAGGACCAGATCAATCTCACCGGCGAGCCGGCCAGTGTGGGAAATGATCTCCTTCATCCGGTCGTGGATTCCCGGATACAGGTGCTTGATGATCGAGTAGGTGAGTTCGTCATCGGTAAGACGAGTTCCACCCTGGCCCAGCCGCGTAAAAAAGCGGATATAATCTTCCTGATCGGCGACGATCTTGGGATCCACTTGCTGAAGAATAACTGGAGCTTCCAAGGCCCTTGTAAGTGCGGTAACGAAGTTACGGACAAGCGTCTCTGAAGCGCCTTCTCGTTTAGATAATTCTGCGATTATTGCGTCTCGATCTCTTTTTCCACCGAGACCATCACACACTTCAGAGAACGGAACGGCGCACTTTGCGTCGATCAAGTCACCACCCTTTACAATGGCAAAGGCCTGCTCCCGTTCTGATGTCGTCTGGCCTCTGTGATTATTGAGCCACTCTCCCCATTTTCTCTGCCTTTTATCGAGTTCAATCTTCTGGTTCGGTGCATCTGGTTTATATCCAAAGGGCTGACCGGTACTGGTCACGCGTAGCTGAAACATTAATCCCGAGGCTTTAGTCGGTTCCGTTCCTAGATCGACCCAAAGTTTTCGACTATCCTTCATCTCTCCCTTGCTAAGACCCAGAAGGACTGCGGTCATCCGTTGTTGCCCGTCGAAGAGTTGAAAGTCCGCTTCATTTGCTTCACGCGTCATGCCGTCTGCGTCACGGCCCTTGCGGCTAGCGTCGGTCCCCCCGTTTTTTACGGGATGGACCAGCATCATTCCCGCGGAATACCCGCGCAGCAAACTGTCCCAATAGTTGATAACTTGCTCGTTGGACCAGACGACCGAGCGTTGGATTGGCGGAAGAAATAAGCGACTACCTTCCTTCGCTTGCCGCCACTCAGCCAGGCAAGTGATAGTCAGCAACTCGGTCGTACTGTTACGGAAAAGCTCGCAAAAACTATTCGTTTTCATGCCGCACCACTCCAACGGAATATTGGGTTATGCGTCGCGCGGTCTGCGTCATATAGGCTACCATCCCACCATCCAAGCGCGGTCGAGGCGCAGTGTGGCGCAGTCGTCGGTTGGTTCATCATTATTGGCATTCGCCTATTGATCGCTTGACACGATTTCGGAAATCTTTGGGCTCCAGCACCTCGACGGTGTCGCCCCAAGTATAAAGATGCCATGACATCTCTAACGCTCCGCCCGCACGAAAGCGAACGGTCAGCGATCCGTCCGGCTGATCCTCGATCGTCTGATCCGGATGGAAGACCCATTCGCGTGCATCAGCCGCAACTTCCGGGGAAAAGCGCCAGACGACATCAAACGGCTCTTCCTGGAATACGCCGAAGGATCGACGGGCAAAATCGGCCAACGAAAAATCTGCGCGACGCAAGAAGCTGAATGCCGTCAGATCGACAGCGCTGATATTCGCCAAGCTGAACAGGCGGTAGTCGCGCACCGCACTGTTCATGCTGTAAGCCACCACATATGGCCGGTTCCCGTACAGAAAACCATAGGGGCAAACAAGTTGTCGGCTGCGCGTCCCGGTGCTTCGTGCCTGATAGTGAAGCCGTACCTTGCGAGAAGCGAGGATCGCTTGCCGAAGCGTCGCCAGAGTCTCAGAATCGACCTTCGGTCGCGGACCGGGCCGCATGGCAAGTCCTTCTGCTTCGAGAAGGAGCTCCGCGTCAGGCTCAATCCGTCTGGTGACTTCCGGACGGATTGTAGCCCGGAGTTTTGCCGCGAGACTGCCCAGGGCATCCGCGGCAGCATTCGCGTTTTCCCGCTTCAATACGGTCTCCGCCGTCCCGAGGGCGGCAACTTCCTCTGCCGAAAGGCCGACGAGCCCGCTGAGGGTGCCAGAGCGAATGCGCCACCGCTTGGGGGTCTCGCCCGGATTTGCCTGTTCCACCTGGGGAAACACGCGCTCGACGGCATCCCGCAGCCGCTCGGCGGTGCGCCGACTCAGCGGTTCATCGCCATAGCGTATGCGGATATCGTCGATGGTCAGCCCTTCCCCCGATCCCTGCATGTCCAGTGCAATCCGAAGGATTGTCTCCGCCTTTTCGTATCGCACGGGTCCCCCTCGGACGCTTGCCTTACCCCCATCTGCGCAAGCCTCTAGGCTACCCGTCACGGCGAGAAAAGTCATGAAGATCACCAGCTAACGGAGGCCAACAGCCCTTCAGGGGCCGTCGCCTTGCCTCACGTGGAAACCGATCGGCCTCGACACTGTCCCCTTGGCCTCGGCTTCCTCCTTTAGCCAGCCCATCAAACGCGCAGGGTCGGGCGAGCGGAACAACTCGCGTTTGCGCCTGACGGTGGCGAAGTCGCCCGGTGTCAACCCCTCCGGCAGATGATACGGCGCCGGAATGCCGAAGAACCTCTCGAAGGCACGAGCCGCCTGTTCACGGGAGAGAGCGTTGAAGCGAAGTTTCAGGGTAAATCGGCGCAGCGACGCTTGGTCGAGCCGATCCATCAGGTTCGTGGTGCAGACGAATGGCATCGGATGGCTTTCCATCCACGTCAGCATCTCGTTGACCTGGGATACTTCCCAGCTCCGCAGAGCATCCCGCCGGTCGAGAAGCAAAGAATCTGCCTCGTCTATGATCAGCATGGCGCGCTGCCGGCGGGCAGTTGCGAACGCTCCCGCGATTTGCTTCTCGCTGTCCCCGACCCATTTTGAGAGGAGATCGCTGGCGCGTTGCTGCATCACCTCCAT
>NZ_DATKQC010000230.1:0-4382 GCF_035532915.1 Edaphobacter sp. | reverse complement strand
GGAGAATTTAAGATCGGTGGCGGTGACGCAGGTCCGGTAACCGGGAGTTTGTACGAGCGCCTGACAAACATTCAGCGCGGAATCGAGCGTAACTCCTACGGGTGGCTTCACAGGGTCGCTGTCTAAACTCGACGGCTGGGCTGCGATGGTTCAACGCTCTAGTCGACTCAGAGCCGCGGACTGGCGGAGGTCCGGAAACAAAATTTGTAGCGGCCACATCCCTACAAATCGGCTTGTGCCCCGGCACCGCGCATCTTCCACAACACCTGCCGCAGAATTCCCATCCACACCGGCACATCGCTCGCCGAAACTCCCATGCGCACGATCAGCCGCCGTACTTGTTGCTCATCGCAATTTGCCGGATGCCTGCGCGTATAGCCTGTCTGCTCCAGCACCTCGGTCAGCAACATCGTCAGACGTTCCACTTCTCCCGCCTCAGCCTTGGCCGCAACGCCCACCCCGGCATGCACTCCCGTCTCGCGCACCAGTTCGTACAAGCACACGGCAACCGCCTGCCCAAGGTTCATCGACGGATGCCGTACCTCCTCATGCTCTTTCATCGGGATCGTCAACAGCCAGTGGCAGTGGCTCAGCTCATCATTGCTCAGCCCCGTCTTCTCCGAGCCGAACAGCAGCGCCACCCGCCCCGCCTGGGTCAGCGCATCCCCAATCTGAGCAGCAGCCTCTGGCAAAGCATGGAGCGGATGCAGCAACGCCCGCTCGCCCACAGCGGTCGTACCCACAACTAACGTGCAATCGGCTACCGCCTCGGCAACGCTGCCAAACTCCATCGCTCCGGCCAACACCTCTGAAGCATCCACAGCGGAACGAGCCGTGGCAAACGGCACAGCGTACTCATTCACCACGCGCAGATGCCGAAACCCGAAGTCATGCATCGCCCGCGCCACCGCACCAATATTGCCGGGGTTGCGCGCGCGCACCAGCACCACGCATACCTGATCGAGTTGTCGCTGGCTCAGCACTCCCATCATTTTAGGTGGAACCTCACCCTGCCGGGAGTCCAAACGCAAAACAGCCAGCGCAGCGCCGGCCGTTTCACTTCATCACCAGACTACTGCTGAGCAATGCTCCTCATGTCCACCCGCCGCGCGGGCCTGTGGATGCTGTGCCTGCGGGCGAGCAATTTTGCCAGACGCAAAGCCCGCGGTTTGGGTATAGTGGGCGCATCCTTAAACGGAGGCGCACGGATATGTTGAAGGGCTTGTGGTGGAGTGTGGGTGCGGCGGTGCTCGCCGTTGGAATGCAGACGGTAGCGCAACAGAAGATGCTGGCTCCGACGCCGCCGATGGGGTGGAATAGCTGGGACTCCTACGGCCTGACCGTCAACGAGTCGCAGTTTCGCGCAAATGTAGACGCGCTAGCCAAGCGGCTGAAACCCGCGGGCTATCAGTATGCGGTGGTCGATGAGGGATGGTATCTGGCGAATCCGCAGGATGCCTCCAAGCCCGAGACGCTACAGTATCGCATCGACGCGAACGGGCGCTACCAGCCTGCGCTCGACCGCTTTGCTACGGCGAAGGGAGATGCGGGATTCAAGCCGATCGCCGACTCCGTCCACGCGCAGGGACTGAAGTTCGGCATCCACATCATTCGCGGCATCACGAAGAAGGCCGTGGCTGGAAATATGCCGATTGCCGACAGCACATTCCACGCCAGCGACGCGGCGGATACCACCGACAAGTGCCCGTGGAATCCCGACAACTTCGGCGTGAAGGACAACGCCGCGGGCCAGGCCTGGTACGACGCTCTGATGAAGCAGTATGCAGGCTGGGGCGTGGACTACGTCAAGGTCGATTGCATCGCCTCGCATCCGTACAAAGGCGACGAGATTCGCATGATCCACCATGCGATTGCAAAGACGGGACGGCCCATCGTGCTAAGCCTCTCGCCCGGCCCCGCGCCGCTGTCGGAAGCAGTAGAGCTGGGCCAGAACGCGCAGCTCTGGCGCATCTCCAATGACGTGTGGGACCACTGGGAGAAGAACAAGGAGTGGTCGCAGAACGTGAAGGACCAGTTCGCCGTCATTGCGAGCTGGGCAAAGTCCGTGAAGCCCGGCAACTGGCCGGACGCGGACATGCTTCCGCTGGGCAGGCTCGAGCCCATACCGGGCGACGGCAAGCCGCGCGCGACGCGGCTGACTCAGGACGAGCAGCGCACTCTGGTGACGCTGTGGTCGATTGCGCGGTCGCCGCTGTTCTTCGGCGGCAACCTGACCGAGCTGGATGATTGGACTCAGGCGCTGGTGACGAACCCTGCGGTGGTAGCGATGGACCAGCGGGGCCACGGCCAGCGACTCGTGGGGCAGGACGGCAACATCGTCGCGTGGACCTCTCACGTTGGCGGCGCGGAGTATCTGGCGCTGTTCAATGTAGGGGATTTGTCCTCTGTGGTGAAGTCTGGATTTGCGAAGTATGGGCTGGCGCGCGGGAAGTATGCGGTGCGCGATGTCTGGGGAGATAAAGACATGGGCAAAATGGCGTCAGTCGAAAACACGATCGCTCCGCACGGTGTTTTACTGCTGGCGCTGCGGCGGTAGCATTTCCTGTTTGCGTCGCGGCAGTGTTCGCCTTACCATCGCCCTTAGTGGATATTGCGAAGAACAAGTCGAAGGTGGATTTGAATCAGGGATCTTCCGAGGCCGAGCGGCTGGTCTCGGCTGGGCGTATCGACGAAGACGCGGCCTTCGAGCTGAAGCTGCGGCCCACGCGCCTGCGCGAGTTCGTCGGGCAGGAGAAGGCCAAGGAGCAGTTGGCGATTGCGCTCGAAGCGGCGAAGTCGCGCGGCGAGGCGCTGGACCATGTGCTGCTCTTCGGGCCTCCGGGGCTGGGCAAAACGACGCTCGCCACCATCATCGCCAACGAGCTTGAGGTGGGCTATCAGCAGACCTCCGGCCCGGCGTTGCAGATCCAGGGCGACCTGACCGCGATCCTGACCAACCTGCGCGAGCGGCAGGTGCTCTTTCTCGACGAGATTCATCGTCTGCAGCCGGTGCTCGAAGAAAAACTCTACACCGCGCTCGAAGACTACAAGCTCGACATCATGATCGGTCAGGGCCCGGCGGCACGTACGCACGTCATGGACATCAAGCCCTTCACTTTCGTCGCAGCGACGACAAGGCCGGGGCTGCTCTCATCTCCGCTGCGGTCACGCTTCGGCATTCTGCTGCGGCTGGAGTTCTACACCGACGACGAGCTGAGGTTCGTCGTCGAGCGCAGCGCCGAGGTGATGGGCGTTCCCATCGACCGCGACGGCGCGGCCGAGATCGCCATGCGCTCGCGGGGCACACCGCGCATTGCCAACCGTCTCCTGCGCCGCGTCCGCGACTACGCACAGGTGCGCGCGCAGGGCGTGATCGACCGTCCCGTGGCGCAGGCCGCGCTGACCATGCTGGAGGTCGACGCCCACGGCTTCGACGAGCTCGACCGGCGGCTGCTCAGAACGATCATCGAGAAGTACGATGGCGGCCCGGTCGGCCTGAACACGCTGGCTGCCGCGCTGGCCGAGGAGCAGGACGCGCTCGAAGAGGTCTACGAGCCCTTCCTGATTCAGATCGGCTTTCTCGACCGCACTCCGCGCGGACGCGTCGCCACGCGGCTGGCCTACGAGCATCTGGGCATCGAGATGCCTCGCAAGCTGAGCCTGTTTTAGCCCAGGCGTCACCTTCCGGCGTTCGACTTGCGGGGGTATACCCCCCCTCCCGTACTTTAGTCCCAAAGTCTTCGAAAGAAAGTACTTAAGTCCGGTCTTCGGTCTGGACCGGTTAAAGGAAAAGACCCGGCGGCGTGCCGGGTCTCCTGCTTTCTCTCTGATTTAATTGTAGCCGGGGTGTCAAGGGTTTTGGGGCCGGGAGTGTGGTAAACAGGGGGTTCCATGTTGAGAAAGCAACACAGGGAAGTTTGTCGCTATCAATAAGCCTAGATCAGCGGCACCTAGTTCAATGAGTGCATTGCCTGTGGCCGCCAATGCTGGATTTGCACACGACATTTGGGTTATGAACCCAAGGTCGAACTGAGCCGCCTACTTCCTGTTGGCCGACAATCGATCCAGAATCATTAACACCTGATGCACTAAAGGCTATCGCTTTCCGTTATCGATGGATTGCTGACAACAAGGCAAACTGCCAATCTTATTAGTCCAATGCCGGTTTCGGATCCACAGAATCGACGACTAGAAATTTTGCTGGCACCTTTGCCGGCTTGAGCTTCAGTCCCAGTTGCTCTTCGACAGCCGTGAAGAAGTCCGGCAAGTCGGAATCCTTCGCGTCCACTGGAGCAAAGTGCAACGAAAGATCGTAGAAGCCTTTCAGCCCTGTTCGATCGACCACCGGGCCGCCCGCGGGGATTCCCAGTAGGCCCGCGACC
>NZ_DATKQC010000229.1:0-6945 GCF_035532915.1 Edaphobacter sp. | reverse complement strand
GGCCTGAGCGCAACGTTCAGAGTCCATGACCAAGGAGCGTGCATGAGCAACCAAAGTGAGACTGGCTTGGACGATCGCTGCCGGGATGCGGACGGCGAGATTCGCAGGAAGCGTGGCGACACCCTTGTTGGCACTCTCCGCGACGAGTACGGGCCGAACTTCGCGCCCGGAGTCCGTTCGGATATGCGCCTGGACACGCTGCTAGATAGGACCGGGGCGGCCTCGCTGAGCGACTTCCTGAAAAACCAGAACAAATAACCAAACCGTCGTCCCCCGACCGGGAAGGAGCGCCAGCATGTCAATCCGGATCACCTGCATCAAGAAGTCGAATGGGTACCACGAGGATCCCCACCACGCCATCTCGGAGCTCGGCTGGACCAACGAACAAACTAACGAGACGGGCCGGTCAACCCGGCTGGAGATGTACGACTGGATCAAAAACCAGAACGGCGTGGCATCGGTGGCCGATGCGCGCGGAAACAATGCCCGAGTGGGTGGCCGCGAGCACGCGAACGGTACCCAATACGTTCAGACCTATTCCGATCGTATATGGACGGACAATCTGCTCGCCTTACCCGAATGCCGGTAAACAGCAACGCATTGGAGCCCATTCCGGTTCGTGGCATGTCATTAATTTTGTTCAGAAAGGAAGTGGAACATGGCAATCGAAGAAAATCGCACTAATTCCCGTTCACTGGACGAAGCAGTCGAACATTTGGAAGAGGCCGAGGTTCACTTGGAGCACGCTCGCGAGGATGAGGCTAAGGCCGAGCGTGAAGTGAAGGAAGCTATTCACGAAATCGAGGAGGCATCGCAGCGTGACGAAGTCGATGTCCACGTGATTCACGTGAACGAGTTGGAAAAAGCCACCTTTAAAGAAAAAATCCATGCGACGCTTCAGCAGGTGTGGGACAAGTCCTACAAGGAGCTGAAGCTCGAACGGAAGCCGAAGGACGTTTTTCAGACGGCCGGCGCTCAGCCGAAGTCACTGATGGGGCACCTACAGCTCACGCTTGAGCAGGCACGGGACCGAAAGGTCATCGAAAACTTCCACTTCGGGATCGCATCTGAGACCGGCGGTGCCTGATGGCACAGATTGTTCCGCCGACGCCTGTTCTCGACATCGCGCGGGGGATCGCCTCACTCGATGAGGACATCCCTCGCGTCCTCGCTTTCCTGGGCAAAACGGCGATAGAGGAGTTGGGCTGGCGAAGACTGAATAAGAGTTCACTCATTGTTCCCATACAGGGCACGCTCAACGGGGTCATCGAAAATTATGTGCTGCGTCTTGGCTTTGCCGCTTACCGGAAGTGGCCGCCCAGCGCCCAGTTCGTGAACCCCGACACGTTGGCGTACGCGCATCCTGTCGACCAGCATCATCTGCCTATCCTCACCAGCCCCGAATGCCATATGCATCCGAACTATGCGGCTGCGAACGGTAAGACCCTGCAACTGATCTGCTGCTCGGCGACACAAGAGTTTTACGATACGGCGCATCCTGTGGAGCCAAACCTTATTTGGAGCGGGCAAAACACCTTTTACACCACAGTGGCGGCCATTCAGAAGGCTATGGCCTCTTTTTATGGAGGGCGCTTCGCAAAACTATGAGCATGGAAGACGAATTCAAGCGCAATCCACCACCGTTGCCGTATGAGCCTGGAACGGTACGACTGTTCCTTCCCTTGGAAGCGCTGAAAGCAACTCACCGTCTGCTGCGGATAGCCGGTGGACGCGAAAGCGGCGTGATGTGGTATGGGACCAAAGATGCGAACGGTAACGGGACAGTTTGTTACGTGGTGTCGCCTCGACAACAAATGCGCTGGGGAAATTATCACGTCAGCGCGGAGGCTTTGGCGGAGGTTGTTCATCGGGTGCCCGAGGGATGGAAACCGCTCGCCCAAGTGCACAGTCATCCTGGGAAATGGGTCGAGCATTCCTCCTATGACGACGAGATGGTGAGCAGCCATCGTATTCTCTCGCTGGTGTTCCCTTCTTACGGTCGCAAGACACGTGGTTTTTTGCATGGCGTCGGCGTGCACGAATGGCAGAACGGCTATTGGCACCGTCTCGATCCTGATTCGGCAAAGAAGCGAATTTGTCCTTCGGATGGAGAGGTTCGTGTGGAGGACATGCGATGAGTATCGACCCCGAGATCGGCAGTAGGCACCTGCTGGGCACGGATGGCCTGGCGGAGCAACCGAATGCAATGCATCAATGCGTCCGCGTCGTAATCACGCAAGATTGGGCGAACTCTGTGTCTGGCCAGCTAATTGCGGAGTGCCTCGTCAACTTGCTGGCGCGACAAGTGGGTCTGGTCGAAGAACTGGAGATCGTTTCGGCAGCCGTTCCATTGCTCATCCACCCCATCATCAAGGGAGTGTGGCAGACACTTACTGAATATCTAGTGGCTGTTGGTGAGTGGGCTGTTGGCATGAAGGTGCGAACGGGAGATAATTCCTCCCCTCATGAGGCAGACCACACAATCGTCATCGGCGGCGCGACGACGCTGGACTCGGCGAAAACGATTGCGTGTATCGCAGATAGCTGGAAGGCGTGGGTCGGTGAGTTGAAAAACGTTCCTGACGACCGTCCTTCACCCTCACTGAATCCGGTCGGGCCTTTCTTCGCAGCGGCCTTAGCCGCAGGAGAGATCTTCAAGAGAACCTGGGGGCTTCGTCGCGGACGATTCCTCGACAATCATGCGTATTCTCTTTGGAAGAACTCCATGAGCTCGGTCTGGGAAGAGTTAGACGCAGGACCCGCGTTGAACGAACTTCACCTGCCACCCTTCGTTCTTGTGGGTGCCGGCGCCGAAGGCAATGCGTTGGTCTATGTGCTGACCCATCTGGAAAACCGCGATATGTACCCGGTGCTAGTGGACGATGACGTCTATGACAAGACCAACTTGAACCGCTGCAGCCTCGCTGGAACCGAGGATTTGAATCAAGAGAAGACTGCAGTCCTGGCATCCCGTTTGGAGGCGGTTGGCATTGCCAGCTTTCCATTCAGTGGCGATCTAAAGCGGTTCGTGAATGACGCGCGTGCGGGTATGCGTGCAGATGTGGCCGAGGAGATCGGAGCCGGAAGCTACAGCATGGTCGTCTCATGCGTCGACAAGGGAGACGGCAGGCAAGATATTCAAGGCCTGCACCCCCAATGGCTTTTGGGTGGAAGCACATTTGATCTACAGGCGAAGACGAACGTTTACGCCGGGGAAAAGGATGCAGTCTGCCTAGGATGCCACAATGCCCGTGAACATCAGGGCGAGGCGATGCGCGGGATCGAGCGTCAACTCCGCGCGATGAGCCATCAAGAACGTGCTAGCTTCTTGACCGAACACGGGCTCGAGGTTGCAATTGTAGAGGAGTACATCAACGATTCGCATTGCGGTCATCTTGGGAGGGCCGCGTTAATGGACTTCGTGTCTACTCCTCCTCCAGATTTTTCGGTTGGGTTTGTATCCCTCGGGTCAGGGGTCCTTCTCGCCGCAAGCCTCTTCCGGAATCTACTTTCTGGGGAGACGATACCCCATGCAAGCGGGATGACAACCTTCAACTTCCTCAATGGAAATTTGGGAGAAGGCTCGCTGGCACGCGACCCTCAGTGTCAGATCTGTTCCAAGGCTGCTGAATATCAGGATTCTATTTCCGAACCTTGAGGAGTGCATTGATACCGCCTAGGTGGATCAATCCGGCCAATCTTTACTTTCGCCAATTCTGAACCTCAGCAACACTCATCTACCCTAAAGCGGTAGAAAACGCAGGCAGGCCTGAGTCATAAGCCCGACAAAACAGCAGGCAATTGATCTGCACAGAACCATCAAGCACGTTGAGTAAGCCGGATTCGGTGAACACTCGTTAGATTAGTCCCGACAGACGCAGCAGGGTCCGGGAGTGAAATCATTACGATACCGCGCATTCATAAGCCGATTTAGACCCCCTACCGTTTGTCTGCACCAAGGAAAATCGTGTTACTGGGCACGGGCAGAGAAGCTCTACGTCGGTCCGGCCAGAAATTCCAAGGGCAGGTCAGCTCTCTCTCTTGAGTAGCGCACTTCATCCCATGCACACCCATACCTGCCAACAAGGCTACGACAAGAACTGCTCCAGCTTCTCTTTTCTTTGCTCCCAGTCGTCCATCACTCGTTTTAGAAGTCTGAAGAATCTAGGGCTGTGGTCAGGCTCCAAGAGATGGCACAGCTCATGAGTAATCACGTAGTCAATCGTATCGACAGGAGCTTGAATAAGGCGCTGATTTAACATGAGCCTTCGCCTTTGTGACATAGATCCCCACCTCTTTTGCATCGTGCGTATCGTCACTCCACTTGGCATCATCGAGTTTGGCCGAGGGAAGCGTTGCATACATAGTTCAATTCTTTCCTGAAAACGCGCTCTTGCCTTTTGGGCATACCACTGCTCAACCATCCTCTTCGTTTCAGCGGACTCTTTCGGTCTTGCAGTCTGAACAACAATATAGCCGCGCAACAGCTTAACGGAATCGCTTACAGCGTTTATTACCTTTAGCCGATACTGCCGACCGAGGTATAGATGCGTTTCTCCTGAGAGATAGCGACGTTCAGGCGTGCGAGGTGTGAATTGCTCAAAGTATCTCTGCTGCTGGAGTATCCAAGATGCCCGCTTCTTGACTTTCTGGGCTATACGCTCTGGACTAGCCGACTTCGGCGCGGCCACTCTTACGGTGGAATCCGGCTCGACTGCAATTTCCAAGCTCTTTCGCACTCTGCGAACCACTGTGTAGTTGAACGAAAAGCATCCGTATTCGGCGGTGTATTGCTCAGACTTCATCCTGGGAACCTCGCGCGAGCTAGATTCATGATCTGTTCGTCGATGTCGTCCATCCTTTCGGCCGGCAGGTTGATCTGCTTGTGATCTCGAAGCACATCGAAGAAATAGTCATCCACGGCATTGCGCATATTGTTCTGGGCAATATCGTTTCGCCAAACATCGACGATGTGATGTTCTTTGATGATCTCGATGATCGTTAAAGCAATCTGTGCAATCTCGTCCTTATCAACGGGCTTCCCATCGGAATAAACAAGAGCGCCATCTAGAATCCCATAAAAGGCTTGGCCATCTTCATTTCCCTTGATGCTGTCCGGAACACCTTGACCGCGATCTTTGTGCGCTACCTTTGCGGCAAGATCAACTACCTGCTTCAAATAGTCCTTTTCCGAGATGCGCTTTTCCCGATAATCGCGAATTGTCTCCTCAAGCAGTTCGGAAAAGCGCTTGTAAAAGGCGGGGTCTGCCTCCATCCTTTCGTAGATCACTTTGCGCGTGGCGCTGGCAATTCGATCCGCTTTAGAAGCAGGCGACACTCCTGTCTCCTTGACAACCGCCTCAAGCGCATTCGGGTCGTTAATGTTCACCAACTCCACGACAACTTCTGCAGGCATGGCAACGACGTGATCGTCGAGGAGCTTCTGAATCTTTGGCTCGAACTCTTTCATGTTCACAATTTCCTGGTAGCGCAGTTGTACCGAGCGTTTCAGCTCAGAGAACTGCTTCCAGTCTCGCTTCATGCGGTCCACGTCGGCGTCCGTGTAAATGTCCAGTAGCTTGTCCGACGAGAGCGAGATATGCAGGCAGCGGCTGAAGGCGCGCAGACGCGCATAGAAGTTCTGGCGGGTTGGCTCGTCGGCAAGAAACTGCTCGTACTGCTCCATGTCCTTCTTGTTCTTGATGGACTTGAAGAGGTCGAGCAGTTGATCGTGCAGCCCGCGCAACTTGCGAATCTCGCCACGCACGTCATGCACGGTCCCGTTGATGTCGTCGCCGTCATACTCCTGAAAGGCGCTGTATTCTGTCAACGCGCTATCGAGTTCGCCAAGCAATCCTTCGTAATCCAGAATGAATCCGAACTGCTTCTCTTCGCCATTTTCTTCGTAAAGGCGATTCACTCGGGCAATCGCCTGCAGCAGATTATGTTCTCGTAGCGGCTTGCACACATAGAGAACCGTATTGCGCGGCGCATCGAATCCGGTCAACAGCTTCGAGACGACAATCAGAATCTCGGGATCGCCTGATCCCTTGAAGGCATCAATGACCTGCCGGTTGTATTCGTCCTCGCTCTTGTAGCGCTTCATCATCTGTTCCCAGAACTTGCGGACCAGATTCTTCGATTCCTTGTCTACCTCTTCATTGCCCTCATTGTCATCGGGCGGCGAGATGATGATCTCGCTCGTCACGTGGCCAATCTCGTCTAGGACTTCTTTGAAGCGCACGGCAGCGGCCTTCGATGGCGCGACCAACTGCGCCTTGAAGGACGTTCCCTGCCAGTACATGCGGTAGTGTTCCGAGATGTCGAAGGCCTTGGCGCGAATCGCCTGCGTCGTCTTTGCCAGCGCGCTAATGCGGGAAAACTTTCGCTTCAGGTCGGCTTTTTGCTGGTCCGTCAGGCCCTTGCTGATCTTCTCGAACCACTTGTCGATGGCGTCGGCGCTGATCTGCTGCTCTACCATGCGACCTTCGTAGAGCAACGGCACCACGGCTTCATCCGCCACCGCCTCATCAATCTTGTACGAGTGAATCAAGCCGCCAAAGCTGACCAGAGTCTTTCTCTCACCCTTCAGCAGCGGAGTGCCCGTAAAACCTAGATAGCAGGCCATGGGCAACAGGCGGCGCATCTTCATGGCGAATTGGCTATGCCCGCCGTGTTTGCCTGCCTGGGTGCGATGACTCTCATCCACCAGTACAAAGACGTTGGTACTGCCGTGGCATTACCCCGTATCACAGCCTCAAAGACCTGGGCTTCTTGAGGAACATCAATCGTCAGAATCTCTTCTGGATCTGGATTCCAGTTGCCAGTGAACGGCACTTCAGTAGTGACTGGACAGTGCCAGGTTTTCTCTGTCTCATGCGGCGGCCTCCAAGCCGCAATTGTTGGATTGAGCGGCGTTGTTCGGCTCTCTGTAGTGGCGGAGAA
>NZ_DATKQC010000228.1:0-6293 GCF_035532915.1 Edaphobacter sp. | reverse complement strand
GAGATAGGCCGTGAGTGCGTCACTGCGTCCCGCCTCAAGCTGCTGGATGAGGAAGTCCACATTTTCGCGGATGAGTTTCTGCGTCGCGTTTTCATTGCGCGGCGTGCTGTTGCTGCTGCGGTTGATGTTGGTTGATAACATTGTTTTTCTCCTTGGTGTCCCGTTTGGGAGTGGTTTGTCCTTCACAGAGCGCAGCGGACAAACCCGGACAAACGGACACCAAGGCAGAACGAGGGCAGCGAAGGGGGGAGGCTGGAGGGTGGGCGCGGCAAGTGCCAAACACGCACCATCGTTTGGCGCGCAGACGGCGCTGGCCCGAACAGGCGCAGGAAGGCCCGTTTAGCGCGTACTGTGCGCTGGGCCGTCCACCATAGCGGCACGAAGTGGAAAAAAGACGCGCGCAGCGCTTACCGAGGGGTTTTCTTTTTGTGGTTGTGATTTGAGATGAAAGAGAATCGTGCAGATATGCCTATTGGCAGGACTTCCTGACTAAACGCCTGCGCCGACGACGATAGCCGCGAAGGAAACGTCAATTGCCTCATGGCAATTCAGCGTGGAGCAAGAAATGTTGGCGGCGGCGTTGCGGGCAAGGAACATACCCCGCTGCTTGGTGGCGAAGGACGCGACCGGGGGCCAGCAAGAAACCTTCCTCCCAAATCCATGAGAAGACTCGTATTATGGGTGTGTTCGGGTAAGTAGAGGAGTCAGACATTGAAGGTTGTCCTGCTCAAAATTGAGAATTTTCGTGGTATTCAATCTGCCGAGCTAGCGTTTGATGGACATGCGCTGCTCGTCGGTGTCAATAACATTGGCAAGAGCACGATCTGCGAGGCACTTGACCTGGTGCTGGGACCCGATCGACTAAACCGCTTACCGCCAATCGAAGAGTATGACTTCTACAACGGCAAGTATCTCAAGCTAGCCGAGAAGGAAGGAGAAGAACCAACCTCGATCACGCTGCGCGTCGAGGTCATTCTTACGGAGCTAAGTGCGGAGGTACAGAAACGATGTGCCAGTCACATCGAATTCTGGCATACCGTGGAAAAGCGACTACTTAAACATGGAGAAGCCGCTACCGCAAACACAGGCACTTCAATTCCGTGTCTCCGGTTAGAGACCGTGGGCCGATATGACCCGGAAGAGGACGAATTCACAGCCGAAACGCTTTATACCCACAGCCCCGCCGCGTCGGAGGGAGAAAAGGATATAGTCCGGCGTGACATCAAGCGGATGTTCGGTTTCCTCTATCTGCGTGCGCTGCGAACTGGTTCTCGCGCGCTGAGTCTGGAGCGAGGATCTCTCCTCGATGTGTTACTTCGCTTGCAGAAAGTGCGGACCGGACTTTGGGAGCAGACGATTGAGCAATTACGAGGGCTCGATATTGAGAAGAACGCTGCGGAACTTGAGCCTGTCCTCACAGCAATTGAGGAAAGACTATCCAGCTATGTTTCCGCAAGCAAGCTGGGGAGAAAGACGAAGCTTTATGTTTCGCAGCTTACGCGAGAGCATCTTCGGAAGACGATGGCTTTCTTCCTTGCGATGCGCGAAGATCAAGAACCTGTGCCGTTTCAGCAAGCGGGAACTGGCACATTAAACACGCTCGTCCTGGCTCTCTTGTCCTTCATCGCGGAACTTAAACCCGATTCTGTCATCTTTGCGATGGAAGAGCCAGAGATCGCGGTGCCACCGCACACCCAGCGGCGCATCGCGGATTATCTATTGTTCAACACTAAGCAGGCGTTCGTAACCTCGCATTCACCCTATGTCATTGAACGGTTCACGCCGCAGAACACGTTCTTATTAACAAGGTCAGGGCCTGGAGCTGTGAATGCGATATGCGTTGCTGATGCGACCGGGTTGAAGGAAAACGATTATAAGAGATATGCGCGACGGGGACTATCCGAGTGCATGTTGGGCAGGGGCGTGATTGTTGTTGAGGGACTGACGGAGTTCCACGCGCTTCCGGTGCTGGCCCGTTGCCTGGAAGCACAGGATGCCACGCTCAACCCGCTAGATATTGCCGGCGTATCGGTTTTCGATGCCGAGAGTGATGGAACCATTCCAAAGTTCGGCAAGTTCTTTCAGGCGCTCGGATTGAAGACCTTTGGCTTCTATGACTATAAGCAGCGCTCGGCAGACGAAAAAGCGAAGTTTACGGCGGTACTGGATATCGACGGGGAGCATCCGTACAAAGGATTTGAAGGACTGCTGGCCGCCGAGATACCGGTGACGCGACTTCGTTCGTTCTTGCAAGAGCTTTTGGATTCGGGTGCTGATGCCAGCCACCACAAAATTCCCGCCACGTTGCCGGCAGATGACGTGACTGTACGAAAACTCGTCACAACTGTGCTTTCGTCCTCAAAGGGTGCGGGATGGTCGGCGCGGCTTCTGGAACAGTGTCAGCCAACGGAACTGCCGAAGACGGCAGTCGATTTCCTGAAACAGATTTACGTCCTCTATCCGGCTCCAAAGTCGCCCCCGCCCGCCGCTAGTGTCCCAGGACAAACGCCATGAAGATCTGCGCAGAACGGCAGAAATTGCTGAATTGCGCGGGCCACGTAATGGTTCTTGGTGGGCCGGGCAGCGGGAAAACGACGATTGCATTGAAAAAAGCGCTCGTGCGGATTGAGGCGGGCGTGCTGCCGGGTCAGGCTGTCTTGTTCCTGAGTTTCTCTCGCGCTGCGGTCGCACGGATCGTGCAAGCGTCTCGCCTACAACTTCGGAGGAAAGATCGGGCACTCCTCAATGTCCAGACCTTTCACTCGTTCTTCTGGGATATTCTGACAACGCACGCCTATCTTCTCGGAGCACCGAGCAAGATGTGCATTCTGATGCCCCAAGACGAACGAGCACTGAATGGAGGTATCAGAGAAGAAAAACAGCCGAAGGAGTGGGCGCTCTGGCTGCGCGAGCGAGAGCGGCTGTTCATCAGCGAAGGGCGCATCGCATTCGATTTATTCGCACCCAAGGCAGCGGAGTTGTTGCATAGGAGCGACTGGATTCGCAGACTTATCGCGGAGAGGTTTCCGCTTATTATCGTGGATGAAGCGCAGGACACCGGGCCAGATGCGTGGCACTGCATTGAAATACTGGCAGGCTCCACGCAGGTCATTTGTCTTGCCGATCTGGAGCAACAGATATTCGACCATTTGCCGGGAATTGGCCCTGATCGTATCGACGCAATCAAAGCCGCGCTCACGCCAACCGAGGTGAATCTTGGCTCGGAGAACCTGCGCAGTCCGGGGTCTCAAATCGCAGAGTTCGGCCAGGACATCCTTGCTAGTCGTGTACGCAAAGGTGGCTACAAAGGCGTGTCTTCGCTTCCGTTCAATCAGAACGCAGATTTAGGAGTGACCTTGCGGAGGGCACTGGGCTGTCTGAAACGAGTCATAAGGAGGGAGACACAAAGGTGGCCGAAGACGATTGCAGTGCTCGTCCCTTATGGAACCGAGGCAGCTAAAGTATCTGCGAGCTTGAATTCGGGAAAGAAGCCCGTTCCTCACAAGCTGATGTTCGATGAAGATGAAGCGCGTCTAGCAGCACGTTTCGCTGCATTCCTGCTGGAGCCGCGCGAAGCTTCTAACGAAGCAGCTCAAGTCGGTGAAGCGCTAATGCTGCTCTGCGATCTCAAGAAGGCCGTAGGTGCAAAGACAGCAGCAAATCAGTTGCTCGGCTGGGCCGCCAAGTGTAAGGCCGGAAAGATTAGCAATGCCGGGCAGGTCAATGCGATACGCGCAACATTAACGACCCTAAAGACGGATGCCTTCACGGGTGATCCTGCAAAAGATTGGATATTCGTAAAGAAAACATTGCGAGCGTCTGGTGAACCAATACTAATTGCTGTAGCGCGGCACTTGGACTACCTCGTTGCCTTCAATCGCGGCAAGCGAATCAGCGCAAGCCTGAGCGCCGCTTGGGAGATGACCGAGACATACGCGCGTGCCCGTGAAGCACTTGATGCTGCGCTTGTTCAAGACCTCATCCTTGATGGGATCGACGATCCCGACGGGATTCAAGTGATGACGATCCACAAGGCTAAGGGCAAGCAGTTCGATGGTGTGGTCGTTTTGAGGCGCCAGATGCACAATGGGCAGCAGTTCGTATCTAATTTTGTATGGCGAGGGGATGTGCCGCCATACAGGCGTAGTCGAAAGATACTCATGGTGGCCGTAACCCGTGCGAAAGCGCATACGATGATGGTGCAGCAGGTGTGGCCTGAGTGCCCGATTATGAGTCCACACGATCTTCGTTCAGCATTCGAAAGTTAAAACAATGGTTTCTAGCTAGCGCTGCGACTTGTCATCGTCTGTTTTTGCATCTTAACGGTTCGTAAATGTTGGTCTAAACCTGCTCCACTTTCTCCACAACGTCGAACGATACACCCAACGCGCTGAAGTGCTTGTGTCCGCAGCGCGCTTTGTAAGCCTCCGACGTGCGCATTTTTTGGTAGTTTCGATTGCCCTTAGTCTCTCTGATGAGGTAGATCATCTCGTCGTCCTGTTTCACAATGGCCCAATCAGGCTGATACTCACCCACGGGGGTTCGCACTGTGAAGCTGCGCGGGAGCTTCACAAACAGTTTGAAGGTAAGGTGACGCTGGTCAAGACCTTGAGCGAACGCCTGTTCGACCTTCGAGTCCACGGGAACCCACTCGTAGATAGAGTTTTTCACCTTCACCGCTGCGAGAATGTCCACGTTGGTCAAAGCCTCAAATATCTGCTCCTGTTGCCAGACATGCTCAGGTTCTGTGTCAGGAATCCGCTCATACTGAATACCGTCGATGAGCAGCTCAAGCATCGCGGTGCGAAGGGCACTAACCGTAGCATCCATGAATTCTTGCGGATTGATGAGAAACTCCTCAAGCCGCCCACTGGCCTTCAACACTCGTTGGAGCGTCGAACGGGTCAAATCTGTTTGAGCCTGGAGATACGCAAGTAGGTCGGGTAATGGCCCCTTGTAGCGAAGTTCTTGATGGCTTTGCGATTCGGGTGTTGCTGCAACCCCCGCCTTCTGCAACGTCGTCGCAGCGGTCGTAAAGCGTACTTCGACTGGCCGAATCTCTGGCAACCGCTTCATGGCTTCCACGGCCTTGCGAACGAGTTCGTCTGTCTCAAACTCCACGCGATATCGAGTCCGAGCGGATATACGGCTCCACAGTTCCTTGAACTCAGGACTGTCGATCTGTTCCTGGCGTCGCGGGTTCCTCTCGACTTTCTTATTGTCTTGCACATGGCGCTCGATGCGATGCGAACGCAGTAGGTCTATAACTGCATTACTTACCTCCGCGAACTCCTGCGGTAGGTGCAATTCAAACTTCGGATCGTAGACCTCAACGCCTGGGCGAAGGTCGCCTTGTTCCGATAGAATCCCTTGCTCCTGCAACTTCTTCCACAATGCTTGTGAGCCAGCCATTCCCATCGGCTTCGCCTCATCGCCATCTCCCTGCATGAGCCGCGCGAACGCCCGCTTGGAGACCCGGCCAAAATGAACGCCGTCCTCCGCATAGTTCGCTTGCAAGCCACGGGCGAACTCGTCATAACTCTCGTTTGCGACTACGTAAAGTCGGTTCACAGAGTCGTCGCGAACACGAATGCCTTCCTGATTCACGGGCAGGCGCAGACCACGGCCAATCTCTTGCCGCTTGGTCATCGTGCTGTGCCGCTCGTTCAACGTGCATATCTGGAAGACGTTCGGATTATCCCAGCCTTCTCTCAAAGCTGAGTGGCTGAAGATGAAGCGCAGCGGTGTAGCCAGCGAAAGCAGTTCTTCCTTTTTCTGCATGATGAGTTCGTATGCAGTTGAGTCATCTGCCGTGGATCCGCTGGCGTCCTTTATAGCGCCGCTCTTCTTGTCCTTGGCGAAGTAACCGTCATGCAATTTGTCTGCTGGTAGCTTCAGCCATTCAAGCGAAGCGTAGCGGCTGTCTTTTGCGAACTCGCGCAAGGCATCTTCAACAACAGCAGCAAAGCGACCGGGTTTGGGGCCATCAGCTTCGTACTCGCGGTAGTTCGCAACACGGTCGATGAAAAAGAGACTGAGCACCTTCACTCCGAGGTTCTGGACTGTAAGCTCTTTCTCAAGATGATGTTTCACCGTGCGACGAATCTGCGCAGCTTGCACGTCATCGCGGACGCCTCCATGCTGCTGTCCGATGCTGAGCCGCATCCCATTCACAAACTCGATGAACTCTTCGCCGGGTCTGACGCTGATCTCTCGAACGACGAAGCCGTCCTTATAGGCGGCGCGTTCATTCGATTCGTGAAAGAGATTACTTCTATCCTTCACAGTAACCA
>NZ_DATKQC010000227.1:0-32867 GCF_035532915.1 Edaphobacter sp. | reverse complement strand
TGTTGCGAAAGGTGCCCGAGTGAAGGCAACTCCTGATGATCCCGCGATTATGAGCACATCTGAAGGTGATCAGCTTAAAGTGCAATGGAAAGGGCCACATTTCATCGTGGTTGACCCTGGCAATTCTCACGTCAAGTTTTTTGCGAATTATTGGTATTCAAAGAATTTTCCAAATTATGGGGTGGAACTTGACTACCTCCGATCTCCTGATCGACATTACCTCAAGCCAGACGGAAGTTTTCACAGCAGTTCAGACTGATCCGAAATGAGCACTTAGTAATGGTTGCCGTTCTGGTCTTTATACTTGAGAGATATGTCCGCTTCTGTAACGGAGACCATGGCTAATTTTCCATCGCTTGAAGACCAGCTTGACCTCATCACCAAGGGCGCTGCCGAGATTCTTCCGCTGGACGCTCTCAAGGAGCGCATTCAGCAGTCCATTGCCTCGGGTAAGCCGATGCGCATCAAGGCGGGCTTCGATCCGACTGCGCCTGACCTGCATCTTGGCCATACGGTGCTGATTCGCAAGCTGCGCCACTTTCAGCAGCTTGGGCATACGGTCATCTTTCTGATTGGGGATTCGACGGCGCTGATTGGCGACCCGACCGGGCGCAATGTGACGCGCAAGCCGCTGACGCCGGAGCAGATTGCCGCCAATGCGGAGACCTACAAGGAGCAGGTCTTCAAGATTCTCGATCCCGAGAAGACTGAGGTTCGCTACAACTCCGAGTGGCTCGACAAGCTGAACTACTACGACCTGGTGAAGCTGCTGGCGCAGTTCACGGTGTCGCAGATGCTCGAGCGCGAGGACTTCCACAAGCGCTTCGACGCGGAGCAGCCGATTGCGCTGCACGAGATGATCTACCCGGTCGCGCAGGGCTACGATAGCGTTGCTCTCAATGCAGACGTAGAACTTGGTGGCACCGACCAGAAGTTCAACCTGATGCGTGGGCGCGACTTGCAGAAGCACTTTGGCCAGCCGCAGCAGGTTGTGTTGATGGTGCCGATTCTCGAAGGTCTCGACGGCGTGCAGAAGATGTCGAAGTCGCTGAACAATGCGATCGGCATCCATGAGCCTGCGTCGGAGATGTATGGCAAGCTGATGTCGATCTCCGATGAGTTGATGTGGAAGTACTGGACGCTGCTCACCGATCTGCGTAAGTCGGAGATTGCGCAGATGCAGGCCGATGTGACCGATGGCAAGCTGCATCCGATGCAGGCGAAGAAGAATCTCGCGCACACTATCACCAGCGACTTTCATTCGGCGGCAGAGGCGGATGCGGCAGCAGAGAACTGGGCGCAGCAGTTTCAGCAGCGTGGAGTGGCGAACGATCTCGAAGAGGTGGCGGTGGAATACAGTGCCGTTGCCGGAGCCGATGCGAATACGGTGCGGATGGCGAAGCTGCTGGCACAAGCCGGGCTTGCCAGTTCTGCCAGCGAGGCTACGCGCAAGCTGGCCGAGGGCGCAGTGCGCGTAGGCACTGAGGTACACCGTGATTCGATGCTTGCGCTGGAGTCGTTGCCGGCGAAGCTGACGGTTCGGCTGGGCAAACGAGCCAAGGTTGTGACGATTGCGTGATAGGTTGGCTTGAGCTTGCTTTGAGTTATCGGGGTCTGTGGCACAAACCCGCGGAGAAAGATGGCATCCTAACACTATGCGTATGTTGACCCGCTCGAAGTTCTTTTGCTGTGTGGCCCTGGTTCTTTTTGTTGCTCTGCCGCTCCATGCTCAGAACCCCACGCAGATCGTGCAGACAGCGGTCAACACCGAGCTTGCCGCGAGTCGTAACGACCACAGCCTGTGGAAATACCGCGATGAGCAGCGGGACGCGAACAAGGTTTCCATCGTGGTGCAGACTGCCAAGGGCTCGGTGAAGCGCCTGATCGAGAGAAATGGTGCGCCGCTGACTGCGGCCGAGGCGCAGGCAGAAGGTGCACGCATACAAAGCACGATCCACGACCCGGAGAAGATGGCGAAGCAGCGGAGGGATGGCGCCTCCGACGACAAAAATGCGGCAGAGCTGCTGAACATGCTGCCCACGGCGTTTCTGTGGAAGATCGCGAACGAGAACGGCGATTCCGTTACGCTGACCTTCTATCCCAACCCTGACTTCAGCCCGCCGGACATGGAGTCGCGCGTATTGAGCGCGATGGCGGGCGATCTGGTGGTGGACAAAAAGCAGCATCGCATTAAGACCATCAGTGGGAAGCTGGTGCGCGACGTGACCTTCGGCTGGGGGCTGTTGGGACGAATGAAGCAGGGCGGAACATTTCGTGTGGAACGGCGTGAGCTGAAGCCGGGCTTGTGGCAGATTACAGAGACGCATGTGAATATCGTGGGCAAGGCGCTGCTGTTCAAAAATATTGGCCAGCAGCAGGATGAGGTTCAGACGGACTTTATCCAGGTGCCTGCGGATACGACGCTCGAACAGGCGGCGGAGATGTCGAAGGAGAAGCATTAGCCACTGCCGCTGCGCGATGATGGCCGCGGCGGTATGCTCAGAGTGAGATGGCCCAGACCCCGTATCCCCGAAGTGACGGTGAACTGATTGGCAGGATTGAGCGCTCTCCGGGGCATCGTGCCGGATATAAGCAGTTGGTGCGCGAATTCGGGCTGGGCGGCGGACGCGAGCGGCGTTTGCTGCTGGAGCAGCTTGCGCGCATCACCGCTCGGGGAGAGCTGGTCAAGATCGACACGGAGCAGTGGAGCCTGCCTGCCGCTGCACCGGAGAAGACTGCCCGCGCTCCGCGTAATGTCGAGCAGCCTGTGGAGCATCGTGCTACCCGCGACCGTCTGGTGGCAGGAAAGATCGATCTGCACCGCGATGGCTATGGCTTTGTCCGTCCCAACCAGAGCACCAGCCGCGAAGACGATCTATTCATTCCTCCGAATGAGTTGAACGGAGCGATGCAGGGCGACGAGGTGCTGGTGGATGAAGCGCCGCCGGGACGTGATGGGCGTCGATCGGGCCGCGTGGCGCGCGTGTTGACGCGGCGAAATCCTACGGTGGTCGGCATCTTTCACTATGCGAGGTCGCGAGGGCGGTCGAATGCGTGGGAGAATGCTCCTCTGATTAATGGCAATTACGTTACACCGCTGGACGAGCGGATGACACAGGGAATTCTGATTCCGGAGGGCGCTGAGGTTGCTGCAACCCCCATGCTGACGCCGCACCGCGTACTCGGTGAAGAGGCACAGGCCCAGCAGGCGCACTGGTCGGAGGAGCTGGACCCACACTGGCCGCTGGAAGGGCTTGCGGTCGATATTGAGATTACGGATTTTCCTGCGCCGGGGCGTCCTGCGCGTGGGCGCGTGCTCGAGGTGCTGGGGCCGCCGGATGCGTTCGGCGTCGATGTCGAGATCATCATTCGCAAACACCATTTGCCCTATACCTTTCCTGCGAATGTATTGGCGGAGGCTACGGATTCGGCTGCTCAGACGGTCGAGACGCTGGCAGCGGACGAGCTGGAACGGCGCAGGGATTTTCGCGGACTTTCGATCGTCACGATTGATGGAGAGACGGCGCGAGACTTCGACGATGCCGTGTTAGTCGAGCCGCTGGCCAATGGCAACTGGCAGCTTCAGGTTCACATCGCCGATGTGAGCCACTATGTTCGGCCCGGTACGGCGCTCGATCTCGAAGCGCGGCTGCGGGGGACTTCGGTTTATTTTCCTGATCGTGCTATTCCGATGTTGCCGAATCAGCTTTCGAGTGGGATGTGCAGCTTGCGGCCGGATGAGGATCGCCTGGTATTGAGCTGCCTGATGGAGATCGACGTGCACGGCGAGGTGCTGGGCTATGAGTTGTGCGAGGGCATCATTCGCAGCGCACGGCGGATGACGTACACACAGATTCAGGCGGTGCTCGATGGCGATGCGGCGACGCGCGCGGAGTTTGCCTCTCTGGTGCCGGACTTCGAGCGCATGCATGAGCTGGCGCTTAAGCTGAATGCGAAGCGCCATCGCCGCGGCTCGATTGACTTCGACCTGCCGGAGCCGGTGGTGCAGTTCGACCCCGATGGCAACATGGAAGCCATCGTGCGCTCGCAGCGTGGCTGGTCGCACCGCTTGATTGAGGAGTTCATGCTCTCGGCCAACGAGTGCGTCGCGCACTGGATCGAGGCGCAGGGCGTGCCCAGCATCTATCGCATTCACGAGATGCCCGATCCGAAACGCATCGTCGATTTCGAGGAGACGGCGAGCCAGTTCGGCTATTCGCTTGGCTTCAGCAGTCTGCCGGTGAAACGTGTGCAGATGAAAGCCGACCGACGCTCGGTGCGTGGGACGACGCGCACGGCGAAGACACATGAGGTCGCCGAGTCGATCCCGGTAACCCCGCAGATGTACCAGCGGCTGACGGCAAAGATTGCGGGCAAGCCGGAGGAGCGGATTCTGGCCTACCTGATGCTGCGGTCGTTGAAGCAGGCGCGATACAGCGAGCAGAATGTGGGCCACTTCGCTCTGGCCTCGCCAAGCTACACTCACTTCACGTCGCCCATTCGACGCTATCCGGATCTCATCGTGCATCGGCTGCTGCGCGATCTGTTGCAGGGTGGAGCGAATCCGCATGGCGCGGCTATTCTAAGCACCGACCCTCAGCCCTGGCGCGAGATGAGTGCTCGGAAGCCGGGCGCTCCCCGTTCCTCCGAGACACGGATAAAAGCTGGCAAAGAGCCTATTCCGGAAGCTGAGATTGCGGCCATCGCTACCGAATCGAGCCAGGCGGAGCGCCGCGCCGATGACGCCGAGCGCGAGTTGATCGAGTGGAAGAAGATTCGCTTTATGGAGGACCGCGTTGGAGAAGACTTCAACGCCATCATCCTCTCGTGCACGAAGTATGGTTTCTTCGTCGAACTCGACGACCTCTTCATCGAGGGGCTGGTACCGATTGCGACCTTGCAGGACGACCGCTATTTATTTCGCGACACCGACCGGCAGATTGTAGGTGCGCGCAACGGTCACGTCTTCAAGATGGGGCAGCGTGTTCATGTTCTGCTCGACAGAATCGACCGCCAGCAGAAGCGATTGCAGTTTGCGCTGTTGCCGTCGGAAGAGGAAGCTCAAAATGCTCCCGGGTCGCTTCGTAAGGCAAAAGGGAAGGGCGCTTCGAGAACGGAAAGTGCGCAGCCTAGTCCAAATCGTGCGGGAAAACGAAAGACCAAGGAGCGCGCCAGAAACAAGAAGTCCAAAGGAAAACGTAAAAAATCCTGAAGTTTTTTCACTTTTTCGCAAGGAAAGCGCACAAACAATGGGATCGCGCACCGTTAAAGGAATCCGCGTAAAATAGAGACTTCCAAGGAGATTGAACGCAAATGGCGCACATGGTTTTCTGCACCAAATACAAGGCCGAAATGGAAGGCCTCGATGAACCCCCTTTCGATTCGGACTTCGGCCAGAAGATCTACAAGAATGTCTCGAAAAAAGCCTGGGGTGAATGGGTGGAGCGTCAGAAGATGCTGTTAAATGAATATCGCCTGCAGCCCTGGACACGCGAGGCCCAGGAGTTTCTGGTGGAGCAGATGAACGAATTCTTCTTCGGCGAAGGTGGATCTCTGCCCAAGGAATTCGTGGCTCCCACCAAGTAGCGGACGGCGCGAAGATCACGCCGTTCGTGTACACTTAGGTCTGCAACATACCCCGCCGTCGCCCGCCTGGGCAGGCGTGCAATCAATAGTCGGGACGTGGCTCAGCCTGGTAGAGCGCACCCTTGGGGTGGGTGAGGTCGCAAGTTCGAATCTTGTCGTCCCGACCATTATTTTCAATCACTTATTAGCAAGAGTCGTCCAAGATGGCGTGAAGCGATGAAGTCGCATCCCTTCTATAACTACAGCTACGCTATCCGCGCTTGCCGTTAGCTCGCTGAATCTGGGGGCAGAGGTTAGCGAGCATTTGCGATCCAGGCGGCTCCTGAGGTTTGTTTCTTTTAGAGGCAGCTTCACTCTAATAGCTATGCTGCTTGCTATGCTGCGACGGTACGCTCATTGGCTCGCTATAATGGGAAGACCCACTGTTAAGTAATCTGGCTAAAGCACGAATGAATTCAATGGGTTATGTAACCCAATTCAAGGCGATCCGCACTGTTGCCGGCATCGCCCAGGCAAATCCGTTAGGAAAAAATGACGACAGCCCAAAAACATCCCCTGCAAAAGATTCTCGATAGCCGAATCGCCATCATCGATGGGGCGATGGGCACGACGATCCGTACCTATGGCATGAAGGAAGCCGATATCCGCGGGGAGCGGTTCAAGGACTCCACCAAGGATCTGCTGAACAACGGTGATCTCTTCTCCCTGACTCAGCCGGATATGATCTGCGATATCCATCGCCGGTTCTTGGAAGCCGGGGCGGACATCATCGAGACAAATACCTTCGGTGCGACCAGCATCACCCAGAGTGAATTTTTTGTAGACGATCCACGGGAGCATGGTGGACGCAAGGATCCGGAGTTCTACCAAAAGATCATCGAGGATGCCTCGCTCAGGGATTTGGCTTACGAGATCAATGAGCAATCGGCGCGCCAGTGCCGTGAATGGGCCGATCGCGTCGGGAGCGCAACCGGACGGCAACGCTTTGTTGCCGGAGCAATCGGGCCCATGACCGTCTCACTTTCGAACTCCCCCGATGCCGATGATGCAGGCTTCCGGGTGGTCACCTTCGATCAGGTCAAGACTGCTTATACCGAGCAGGTGCGCGCTCTCATCGCCGGCGGTTCAGACCTGCTGCTGGTCGAGACCATCTTCGACTCGCTGAACGCCAAGGCGGCACTTGTGGCCATCCGCGAAGTCTTCGACCAGGACGGCAAGGAGCTTCCCGTCATGATCTCAGCGGCGGTAGGGCGTGGTGGCGAGACGTTGATCTCCGCTCAGACTACGGAGGCATTCTGGAACGCGGTCAAGCACGTGAAGCCGCTCTCGGTGGGACTCAATTGCTCTCTCGGCCCCGATCTGATGTATCCATTTCTGAGCGAGCTCTCGGAGAAGGCAGACGTGGCGATCTCGGCTTATCCGAATGCCGGTTTGCCTAACCCTCTGTCGGATACCGGCTTCGACCTGGGGCCGGAAGATATGGCCCGTTATCTGGGCGACTTTGCGCGCGGAGGCTTGATCAATATCGCGGGAGGCTGCTGCGGTAATACTCCCGAGCACATCGCGGCGATTGCCAAAGCGCTCGAGGGCCAGCCTCCACGAGAACTGCGAGCGACGCGGTGACCATCGACACGAACGAAAATATGAGCGGAAATAATACGGGAGTGGCGATGGAGCCCAAGCCGCTGCGCCTGTCGGGATCGCAGCCCTTTACCCAGCAGCCTGGCGTCTACATCATGATCGGCGAGCGGACCAATGTGGCCGGTTCGCCGAAGTTCGCCAAGCTCGTGAAGCAGGGTAAGTACGAGGAAGCAGTCAGCATTGCCCGGCAGCAGGTTGAAAATGGCGCGAACGTCATCGACATCTGCATGGACGAGGGCATGATCGACGGCGTGGCTGCAATGTCGCGCTTTCTACAATTGCTGGCGAGCGAACCCGAGGTTGCCAAAGCGCCCTTCATGGTGGACTCCTCGAAGTGGGAGGTCATCGAGGCTGGACTTAAGTGCCTGCAGGGCAAGGGCATTGTGAACTCGATCTCATTGAAGGAAGGCGAAGAGAAGTTTCGCCAGAACGCTGCGACGGTGCTGAAGTATGGCGCGGCGGTGGTTGTGATGGCCTTCGATGAGAATGGCCAGGCCGCGACCTACGAGGAAAAGATCCGTATCTGCGAGCGCGCCTACCGGATTCTTGTCGATGATGTTGGATTTCCGCCCGAAGACATTATCTTTGACCCGAACATCCTCACCGTTGCCACCGGGATGGAGGAGCACAACAACTACGCCGTCGACTTCATTAATGCGACGCGTTGGATCAAGGCGAACCTGCCGCACGCGAAGGTCAGCGGCGGTGTCTCGAACATTTCGTTCAGCTTCAGAGGCAACAACAAGGTTCGCGAGGCCATGCATGCGGCGTTCCTTTATCACGCCATTGCCGCGGGCATGGATATGGGCATCGTGAACGCCGGAATGCTCGAGGTATACGAAGAGATTGAGCCCGAGCTAAAGGTGTTGGTCGAGGATGTGCTGCTCAACCGCCGTTCCGATGCGACCGAACGACTTGTAGAACACGGCGAAAAGCTGAAGCACGTTGGCACAGTCGTCAGCGAGAAGAAGGCTGAAGAATGGCGCAGTGGCACCGTCGAGGAGCGACTTTCTCACGCACTCGTCAAAGGAATAGACGCGTATATCGAGCTTGACGCCGAGGAGGCTCGCGTCAAGCTGGGCCGCCCCCTGTTGGTGATCGAAGGCCCGTTGATGGATGGCATGGGCGTCGTGGGTGATCTCTTCGGGGCCGGCAAGATGTTCCTGCCTCAGGTTGTGAAATCTGCTCGAGTGATGAAGAAGGCAGTCGCGCATCTCACGCCGTTCATGGAAGCCGAGAAGGCTGCGCTTGCGGCGGCTGGCCAGGAGGTCAAGGCTCAGGGTAAGATTTTGCTCGCAACAGTCAAAGGGGACGTTCACGACATTGGCAAGAATATCGTCGGTGTCGTGCTCGCATGCAATAACTACGAGGTGATCGACATGGGGGTGATGGTTCCCTGTGAAAAGATCCTCGAACGTGCCAGAGCCGAGAAGGTGGACGTGATTGGACTCAGCGGCTTGATCACGCCGTCTCTCGACGAGATGGTGCATGTCGCCCGCGAGATGGAACGTCAGGGGTTCAAGCTGCCGCTGCTGATCGGCGGGGCGACAACGACCCGTACCCATACGGCGGTCAAGATTGCACCGCACTACAGCGAGCCGGTCGTTCACGTGTTGGATGCCAGTCGCGCAGTCCCTGTGACGACCAGCCTTCTGAGCGTGGAAGGCAAGGCAGCGTTTGTGACACAGCATCGTGCCGAGTACGAGGCGCTCCGCAAAGCTCACTCTGCGCCACGCCAACAGGTTGTCCCTCTCGAGACCGCTCGCGCGAGACGGACTCCGATCAAGTGGCGGGCTGAGGACGTGCCTACTCCTGCATTTGCCGGTGTGCGCGTGTTAGACAATTTCCCTCTGGCGACGCTGCGCGAGTTCATCGACTGGACCCCGATCTTTCACGCTTGGGGGCTGAAGGGGGTGTATCCCCGTATTCTCGACCATGAGACCCAGGGGGAACAGGCGCGGCAGATCTTCACCGATGCCAATGCTCTTCTGGACGTCATCATTGAGAAGAGTCTCATTACCGCGCGTGGCGTCTACGGATTCTTTCCTGCCAATGCCGTGGGGGACGACATAGAGCTATACACCGATGAGACACGCACCGAGGTGCTGGACCAATTTCACTTTCTGCGTCAACAGGCAAACAGAGAAGGCAGCGAGCCCTGCCGGTCGCTCGCTGACTTTATTGCGCCGAAAGAGACCGAGCTGCAGGATTACATTGGCGGCTTCGCGGTAACCAGCGGTATCGGTTTGAAGGAGCTATGCGATAAATATCGTGCCGAAAACGACGACTACAACGCGATTATGGCGGAGGCGATCGGCGATCGACTGGCTGAAGCTTTTGCCGAATGCCTGCACAAGCGGGTGCGGGATGAATGGGGTTACGGTTGCGAGGAAGGCCTAAGCAATACGGACATTATCGCGGAAAAGTATCGGGGGATCAGGCCGGCTCCAGGTTATCCGGCCTGCCCGGACCACACTGAAAAAGGAACGATCTGGCGTCTGCTCGATGTGCAGGCGAACACCGGAATGTTGATTACAGAGTCATTTGCGATGTGGCCTGGTTCGAGCGTGAGCGGCCTTTATTTCGCACACCCGGAGTCGCGATACTTCAGCCTTGGCAAGATCGATCGCGATCAGGTTGACGATTATCACCAGCGCAAGGGCATGAGTGTGGAAGAGGTCGAAAGGTGGCTTGGCCAAAATCTGAACTATGATCCTGCGGTATAGTCAATACTCATGAATCAGACCTCATCCCTTCCACAGAACTCAACCGTGACGAAGAAGAGCTTTCCTTCGTCCGCGGGGGAGATGTTTCAGGATTACTTCGCGGGTGGCCGCGAGGACAGCTATAAGAAGCGCGACCTGATCGACGCGCGGGCTCGAAGAATATTCGAGAATACGGCGCTGGCCTGTTCCATGGACGCCTATCCGTTCCAGGCTCCTTTGAGTACGCGATCCGGACCGGTTGTGGAGATGGATGGCCACCGGATGCTGATGCTGTCGTCCTACGATTACCTGGGATTGATCGGGAACCCGAGGGTGGACGAGGCGGCGATTGCGGCGATACGCAAGTATGGGACGGGCACGGGTGGCGCGCGCCTGTTGACGGGCACATTGGACCTCCACCGGGAACTGGAAGAGGCGGTGGCGAATTTTAAGGGGACAGAGGCGGCGATCACCTATACCTCCGGGTATGCAGCAAATCTGGCTGTCATCAGCGCCCTGTTCGGGCCTGCCGACCGCGTGATCCTCGATGCCCTGTCGCACCGGAGCCTGATGGATGCGTGCAGGCTGGCTGGTGTTCCAGTCCAGACGTTCGCGCACAACGACCCGGCTTCTCTGCGAGAACAGTTGCAGAAGGAGACGGGAGCCAACCGCACGTTGATCGTCTCCGATGGAGTGTTTTCGATGGATGGCGACATCGGCTGTCTTCCGGACCTGATCGCGCTGAAAAAAGAGTTTGGCTGCTTTCTCCTGATAGATGAATCTCATGCCAGCGGTGTGCTGGGCAAGCACGGGCGAGGCACGGACGAGCACTTCGGAGTGTCTACGGACGATGTCGATATATGGACCGGATCGCTGGCAAAGGCGATTCCGGCCAGCGGCGGATTCGTGGCGGTCTCAAAGCGCCTGGCGATCTTCCTGCAACATGCTTCGGCCCCGTTTATCTTTTCGGGAGCGATGTCGGCACCGGTAGCAGCTGCCGCCTGCGAGGCGTTCAATATTTTGCGAGAGGACCCGGAGCGGGTTGCGTGCCTGCATTCGAGCGCGATATTTCTTCGCGAGGGTCTTCAGAGCCTTGGATACGATACAGGGCTATCGCAGACGGCGGTGATCCCGGTAATGCTCCACGACGATGCGAAGACAGCCTTGTTTGCTCGTAAATTACGCGATTATGGGATTCTGGTCTCCCCTGTGATGTTTCCCGCGGTCGCGCAAGGGACAGCACGCTTGAGGCTGTGTGTGACGGCCGCTCATACCCGGGAGCATCTCCACTTTGCGCTCGATGTCTTCGAGAAGATGCGGAGCGAATAGCGTGTCTGTCCTGGTGACGGGGGCGAGCGGTTTTCTGGGCGGAAGATTGGCAGAGATGCTGATGAGCGAGGGCGAGCAGGTAACTGTATTGGCCCGCTCCACCTCCGATCTCAGGCATCTTTCCGGGTTTGCGCCTCCCCGCCTGCGAATCGTTCGTGGAGATTTGACAGACGATGAATCGCTGCTCGACGCGGTGCGTGGTGTGACCCATATCTTTCACTGCGCGGCGGCTTCGACAGACTGGGCCCCCATGGACGTCTACCTCGACAGCAATGTACGGGGTACGGAAAGGCTGTTGGACGCGGCATTGAAGGCGAGCCAACTTCAGCGCTTCGTTCATGTCAGCACCACGGACGTCTATGGGTATCCTGACACTCCGTGCACCGAGACCGGGGAGGTTCGAGACGTAGGGCTGCCCTATAACCGGACTAAGATTCAGGGCGAACATGCGGTGTGGCGAGGATCGCGCGAGGGGCTTCCCGTGACCGTAGTTCGGCCAGCCACGATCTATGGGCCCAGAGGAAAGGCGTTTGTCACCGACATCGCCGAGCTGTTACGGCACCGGCAGATGGCCCATATCAATGGGGGCCGAGCGACCGGGGGCTTCCTGTACGTCGATAACGCCGCCGCCGCGATGATTGCCGCCGCCCAGAGCACCGTTGCCGAAGGACAGGCCTACAACCTCTCAGACGGGACCGGAGCGACATGGAACACCTATGTGGCGGCGTTGGCAGAAGGGCTGGGGTGTAGGCCCCCCTGGATTGACCTGCCCTATGGACTGGCGATGGCGATTGCAGGGGCGATGGAAGCTCCGTATCGCTGGGTAAAGGCGCTTCCGGGAAGGCCGATGCTCACGCGGCACGCTGTTTTTCTGCTGGCGAGGGATCAGGAGTTTCCCAGCGATAAAGCAAGAGCCGACTTCAGCTTTGTCTCGCGAGTCTCTTTCGAAGAGGGTATTGCTCGTTCCGTGGCGTGGGTGAAGAGCTTGAGGCGGCCTTAAGGCAGCGACTTAAAGGCGAGGACGGCGTTTAGTCCCCCAAAGGCAAAAGAATTCGACAGGCAAGCCTCTACGGCGACCGTGCGGGCCTGATTGGGGATGACATCCAGATCGCAAGAGGAGTCAGCCGTGAGGAAGTTGGCGGTGGGAGGAAGAACGCCATGCCTGAGGCCGAGGATGCTGGCCACAGCCTCAAGAGCACCGGCAGCGCCCAAGGCATGGCCGTGCATGGATTTCGTTGAACTGACGGCGAGCTTATCGGTGTGCGCACCGAAGGTACTGCGGATGGCTGTGGTCTCGATGCGGTCGTTAGCCTCAGTAGCTGTTCCATGAGCGTTGATGTAGCCGACCTGCTCGGGAGTAAGTCCGGCGTCGCGAAGCGCCATGCGCATGGCGCGAGCTGGGCCGGTCGCGACGGGCTGCGTGATGTGACCGGCATCGGCTGACATGCCAAAGCCCACAATTTCGGCTAGCGGACGCGCCCCACGGGCCAGCGCCGCCTCCAGCGGCTCAAGCACAAGCATGGCAGCGCCTTCACCCAGGATGAGGCCGCTACGCTCTGCGGAGAAGGGGCGGCAAGTGTCCTTGCTGACGACGCGCATGGCCTCCCATGCCTTGAGCCCGCCGAGAAAGAAAGGGGCTTCGCTACCGCCAGCGATTGCGAGCGGAGCAACTCCGGAGCGGACCATCCAGAAGGCATGGCCAATGGCGTGTGCCGAGGAGGCGCAGGCGGTAGAGAGATTGAAGGCAGGCCCCTCGATGCCGAACTGCATGGAGATATGGCTGGTGCCCGCGTTGCTCATGCCGAGCGGAATCGTATAGGGATGGATACGGCTCTTGCCGTTGTGGAAGAGCTCCCAGTAGCCAGCCTCCTCCGCGCCACGGCCCCCAAGGCAGGAACCGGTGACGACAGCCGCGGCTTCTCGCAGATCGGGGGTCCACTCGATGCCTGCCTCGGCGATAGCTTCGCGGGCAGCGAGGACGGCAAACTGAGCGAAGCGGTCCATCATGTCGAGGTCTTTTGCCGCGAAGTGTTCTTCGGGGATGTAGTTCTGGACCTGGGCGCCGTTCTTGAAGCGGATCTGCGATATGTCGACGCCAACCATCTCCCGAATGCCCGAGATACCCGAGGTCAGGGACTGCCAGAAGCTGGATGTATTGTTGCCAAGGGCGCTAAGGACGCCAGTCCCGGTAATGACGACGCGATGCATGGTCACTCGCTGGGCGAAGACGGCGGCTTCGCCTGAACAAGCTGAGTGATGCCTTCGATCATCTCGTGAATATTCTTGATATGCTTGGCATCTTCATCGTTGATCTCGATGTCGAACTCGCTTTCGAGGCCAAAAAGAATGTTGAGTCGATCAAGCGAGTCGATCTCGAGCGACTCAAAGCTACTGTCGGGACGCACGTTCTCAAGCGGAATGCGTTTGGTGGTCGCGATGACCTTTAGAACCCGATCCTGGATGGTATGGTCTGTCACTTCGGCGATGATCCTTGCCCCTAAATTAAGTGGCGTGAACTGGTTTTGCAGAGCCAATTCTACCCTGACCTACGGAAGGTTGGCACCGTGGGGGCAAGCCAGGGGTAGCTGAGAGGGAACCGCCAGATGCCAGTTACAGATTTACCGGGGTCGTAGGGAGGTCATGGCTGCTGATTTGGGAAATCCGTATCCCCACCGGGAAATCCAAAATCAGCCGAGAGATAGGCATTAAATGGTTCTTTCTCTATTTGAGGATCTCTTTTCAATGTTTATCTTCGAGCTTTTGGACGAACTGCGGATTTAGGCATACCGGGGAGTTTATGCAGCGGCGCAGTGGAGGCAAGATGTTCGCGCAATTTGCGCGACTTTTCCTGATTGCGGCTGTTGAGCAATAAATCCCTGGCATCGTTCAAGTGGTCGGTCATGAGGCGTGCGGCAAGCTCAGAATTGCGTTGTTCGATGGCTTCCAAAATAGGTTGGTGGAAGTGCAGCGTATGTTCGAGATCGACTAGTTGCGAGGTCACCATGATCATGTTCAGCATCGCGCGATGGATCGTGTGAAAGAGCCGACCAGCGAGGCGGTTGCCCGAAGCTTGAAAGATGGCGCGGTGAAAGAGGATGTCCGAGGCAACCAGTCGGACACGATCATGTTTGCTATGCCCAAGGTCGACAATGGATTGTCTCAGTAGCGCGATATGTTGGGTGTTGGCGCGCTCAGCGGCTTTGGCAGCCAATGCCGGCTCCATCATCAGGCGCATCTCCGTCAGCTCTTGCAGCGAGGTGTCATCCAACAGGAACAGGAACTCCATTGGCACGGCCAGAACGGATGATGCATCCTTGTTCAGATAGCTTCCATCACCGACCTTCTGCGTGATGACTCCCATAATCTCCAATACCTTAAGGGCCTGGCGCAGGGAGGAACGTGCGACTCCAAAGTTCGCGGCTAGCTCGCGTTCCGACGGCAGCTTTGTTCCTGGAGACAGAACGCCATCACTCAGTAGCTGCTGAAATCGGAGTATGAGGAGATGAGTGACATCTTCCTTATTGCTGAGGATGTGCTCACCGTCGTCAATCGGAGACTTCCGTCTTCCATTCATTTCTCAAATAATCCGTTCCGTCGCGTCCTTTGTCAAATTTTTAGATCTGTCGTGTCTATTTTATAGGTACTACCGTTCGAATGGAATAGTGGACAAAGCTTCTTCTGGAGGACGGTCGGTCATCTTCACGGAATGTATGCATAAATAATGGGCAAATCGTTAATTCTAAAAACAATTATGACTGCGGCTCAATTTTTTATTTGACACAGCATTTGTTTTGGTACTACCTTTGCACTCGTTCAAAAACATCTCCGCGATGAATAAGGAGAAAGATATGAGGTCTGCAATGAGGAAGATGAATCGCCACGTCACAACGGCCCTGCTGGCAGCATGTTTAGCATTTTTCATCTGCGCTTCCGGAGCGATGGCGCAGGTGGAGACGGGCCGGTTCGTGGGGCGGATCACCGATCCCCAGGGAGCGCTTGTGCCGAATGCGGTCGTCAAGGCGACTAATCTAGGAACCAACATTGTGCAGACTGCCGCCACCAACTCCGGCGGAGAATACGTGATCACTCCCGTGCAGGCGGGAGTTTATAACCTGACGGTGACCGCCAAAGGTTTCTCGGTTGTCAGCACTTCAAACGTCGAGGTGCAGGTCGGGCAGATCGTTCGCGAGGACCTCGCTCTCCAGTTAGGGTCAGAGAATACGACGATCGATGTGACGGTTGAAACTCCACTGCTCAGCACCGACACGGCGACGATCGGCACCGTTATCAGCAATCATCAGCTGACCAGTCTGCCGCTGAATGGCCGCGGCTTCTTTCGCCTGGCGGAGTTGACTCCAGGTGCCGCTCTGCTGCCGCCGACCGGCAACTCGCTGGCGATTCGCCCCGAGGTCGTCGATGGAAATACGATCAGCGGTATTCGCGGCAGCGCCATCTCGTTTCTGCTGGATGGCGTGGATGTCAGTGAGCAGCATCAGGGCGGCACCTTCATCCAGACTTCTATCGACGCGCTGCAAGAGTTTAGCGTGCAGCAGAGCCCCTATTCCGCGGAATACAACCGTGGGGGCGCGTTCTTCAACGCCACCACCAAGTCCGGTACGAACAAGTTTCACGGCGGCGTATTTGAATTTATCCGCAATGACAAGTTGGACGCGCGCAACTTCTTCTCGACCACACGAGCCATCCTGAAGCGCAATCAGTTTGGCGGTGCCATTGGCGGCCCGCTATCGATTCCTCATCTGTACAACGGCAAGGACAAGACGTTCTTCTTCCTTGACTATGAAGCCCAGAGGCTTCGGCAGGGACTGGTCGTCAACAGCGTAGTACCGACCGATGCACAGCGAAATGGCGACTTCAGCGCTCCGGGGTTGAAGCCCATCTACGACCCGTTGACCACCGTAACCAATGGCACCAACACGACGCGCCAGCAAGTTAGCTGCAACGGCGTACTCAACGTAATCTGTCCGTCGCGGGTTCCGTCCCAGGCGGCGGCAGTTCTTGCTTACATTCCCCACGCGAACAGCGGTGCGACGAACTTCAAAGCCGTCCCGTCCCAGGCGATCGACTGGGACCAGTTCACCATACGCATCGACCATCAGATCAATTCGTCTAACCGGTTTTTCGGTCGCTGGGTGTACGTCAACAACCGCGAAGTAGACCCCAATGCCGCGCCATTGCTAAAGACCGCCTCTCTGACCTCAAATGGCCAGGACATCGCAGTCGGGCTCATTACGAATATCGGCGCCAATAAAGTGCAGGATTTTCGAGTTCACTATCTTCCCAGCCATGTGCTGCTCGCGGCATTCCTGCAAGGCCCTGACTTCAATGGTGAGAATGGCATTGCGGGATTCAGCGGATTGCTTCGACCCGGAACAGGAGGGTCGTTTCCGGACTATTCTTTCAGTGGTTACAGTGCTCTGCAGGGATCGGCCTTCGATCAACGCCCGAAATCGCAGGACCGCACGGTCTTTGAGCCAACGGATACCTTTACGATTCTCAAAGGAAAGCACTCTCTGAAGTTTGGAGTGTTGGTTCGCTACTATCAGTGGATTGGGTATGACAGTTCAAACTATGCGGGCATCTTCAACTTCACCGGCATTGAGACGCAGAATCCTACGGCAACCCCATCGAATCCTACCGGCGGCGATGCCTTTGCAGACTTCCTGTTGGGCTATCCTGCTTCTGTGGCGCGCGCCTATCCTGGGAACAACTTCGGTGGACAACGCTGGTATCACCAGTATTTTGCCCAGGACGACATCCGAGTGAATGGCAGACTGACGGTGAACGTTGGTCTTCGATATGAGTATTCGCCATGGCTGGATGGATATAAAGGACAGCTGGGCACATTCGATCCGTCCCAGGCCAAGCCGATCATCGTTGAAAGTCATACAGACAAAGTTGATCTTTCGTCCCAATACGCTGCACCTGCTGCTTACCAGTTTTTTGGCCAATACATTCAGACCAGCAGCCAGGCAGGTCTTCCCTATTCGATTACCTATACGGACCGTACCCAGTTTGGTCCGCGCATCGGATTTGCGTGGCGCCCACTCGGCAACGATACAGTTGTTCGTGGTGGCTTCGGCATCTTTTACGAGCCTGAAGGAACCGCGGGCCGCGTGAACCGCAATATTCTTCCGTTCCTGTTGTCGGAGACTGTCAACCAAACGCAGAACATCGTTCCAACACGTACGACTGGAAATTTTTTCCTTGGCTCGCAGCTCGGTTCAGCAACAGCGAATCCGTCGCTTTTGCCAACGCTGACCCATCTCAAGGTGGGCTCGAACCAGCATTACAGCTTCGGTGTGCAGCAACAGCTTTCGCCCAAGACGGTATTTGACATTACTTACGTTGGAAATCATGGAGTCCATTTGCAGAGCACAGATGACTTCAACGATCCTTCGCCCGGACCTGGTGGAGTACAGGGAAGACGCCCTTACCAACCGTGGGGAACGATTACCTACCAGTCGCAGGACCTTGGAACAACGTATCAATCGTTGCAGACCAAGATTGAACATCGCGCGGGCAATGGCCTGACCGGACTCATCTCGTACACATGGTCGAAGTTCATGCAGTCGAATCAATCGCCCTCAGTTGGCGGCAACCTTGGGTATGAGAGGACCTACTCTCCATACAACACGCCTCAGAATCTAGCAATCAGCGGGACTTATGAATTGCCCGTGGGGAGAGGCAGAAGGTATATGGGTAACAGCAGCAGATTTGTCGATGCTGCGTTAGGAGGATGGCAGGTTCAGACGATCATCGTTTTGCGTAGCGGAACTCCATACACTCCCGTGGTTTCGTCAGACAGGGCAAATACCGGTGTCGGATCACAGCGGCCAAATCTCAACCCGTCGGGAGGATCTTCGACATTTCATCGATCGCTGACGAGTTGGTTCGATAAGACGAAATATGTCGTGGCGCCGCAGTATACCTATGGAAACCTATTGGCCAACACACTTCAGTCCGATGCTTTCCGCCAGTATGATGCGTCCATCTTCAAGGACTTCGCGATGCCGGGAGAGTCTACCCTTTCTTTCCGCGCGGAGTTCTTCAACCTGCCGAATACGACCAGCTTCAATGCGCCAAGTTCAACGATTGATGCTTCATCCTGCTGTACGATCACCTCCACTTCCATTCCTTCGCGCGATATTCAATTCGCGCTGAAATATAACTTCTAACCAGAGAGGCCAACGACCGATGCACAAGCTTGCAATCACCCTGCTTTGTGCGGCTGCTATTCAAGCGGCCGCACAGGCTCCTTCAGCAAACCCGGTATCGATTCAGGTCGACCTTGCTAAGCCTGTGGGGGCGTATACGCCTATCTATCGCTGGTTTGGATACGACGAGTCAAACTACACAACGATGAAGTATGGCAAAGAGCTATTGGGAGAGTTGCACGATCTCAGTCCCGAGCCGGTCTACATCCGGGCACATCACTTGCTGACTTCAGGTAACGGAGTTGCCGAGTTGAAGTGGAGCTCCTCCAATGTATTCACGGTGGACGCAAACGGAAAGCCTGTCTACGACTTTACGATCACTGACAAGACCTTTGATGAGTTCCAGAAAGCCGGGGTCCGTCCGGTGGTGGAACTGGGCTTCATGCCGAAGGATCTGGCCGCTAAAGTTCCGGGAGTAAACGAATATCAGGTTCGTTATCCGAAAAATACAATATCCGGTGCCTCCAATAATCCGCCACGAGACTATGCGCTATGGGGAGAACTGGTGCGGAGATACACAGAGCATCTGGTGCAGCGCTATGGAAAGGATAAAGTCAGCACCTGGTATTTCGAGGTTTGGAATGAGCCTGATATCGGCTACTGGCATGGCACTCCCGAGGAGTATTACAAGCTATACGATTACGCGGTGGATGGCGTTCGTAAAGCTCTGCCGAATGCCATCGTAGGTGGGCCCGCGAGTACGGGGCCGGCTTCGGAGAAGGCATCAGCCTTTTTGAATAACTTTCTCAAGCATTGCCTGAACGGCAAGAGTGCAGTGAATGGAAAGGCTATACCGCTCGATTTCATTTCCTTTCACCCTAAGGGACACCCGACTGTCATCGATGGCCACGTCCAAATGGGGCTTGCAAATGAACTGAATGCCGCGGCAAAGGGTTTCAGCATTGTCGCGAGCTATCCAAAGTTCGCGCACCTGCCCATCATTCTTAGCGAAGCTGATCCTGAAGGATGCGCCGCTTGTTCGATGAAGGTCAACCCCGCCAACGCATATCGCAATGGACCGCTGTATCCGGCATATACCGCCACGGCAATTAAGTCATTGTTCGATCTACGAGATCAGTACAAAGTGAACCTGATCGCCATGTTGTCCTGGGCATTCGAGTTTGAGGGCAAAGAATACTTTGAAGGATTTCGGACCCTGTCTACGAATGGGATCGACAAGCCGGTTCTCAATGTCTTCCGCATGGCTGGCCTGATGTCGGGCGAGCGTGTCAGTACAAGCAGCACCGGGCAGATCCCTTTGAGCAACATCCTCAGTTCGGGAGTACGAAATGCCGACGATGTGGATGCTTTTGCGACGAAGGGCAACCGTGAGGCAGCAGTGATGCTTTGGGACTACCATGACGAGGATATTCCGGCTGCTGGCGCTGACGTGCAGGTCACGATCTCGGGAATTCCATCGAACATAAAGCGAGTGCTGTTGGAGCACTATCGAATCGACGAGACACACAGCAACTCCTACCGTGTTTGGAAGGCCATGGGATCGCCTCAGACGCCGACCGAGGCGCAATATTCGCAGTTGAAAGAAGCTGGGCAGTTGGAGCTTCTCAGTTCTCCAAAGTGGCTGGATGTGAACGATGGCAAGGTAACGATTGTCACTGCGCTTCCGCGACAAGCCACATCACTGATGCATCTGAAATGGTGATCAAGTGCCAATACTGGTAGGCAATGCCAGAAAGCATAAGCGGGTCGAGATACAGTGGTACTTTGTCGCGATGGTTACGGCGGCGATTGCCATCAGCTATTTCGATCGGCAGACCCTGCCTGTCGCCATATCCGCGATTCAGAAAGCGATACCGCTCAGTGACCAGCAGTTCTCGTGGTTACAGTTTGCGTTCCTGATTCCGTATGCCTTGTTGTATGTGATAGGCGGCAGGATGCTCGATGTCCTGGGAACGCGCCGCGGATTTCTGCTCATCATGCTTTGGTGGTCCATTGCATGTGCGCTTCATGGTTTGGCGACAAACTTTGCCTTTCTTTTAAGTGCGCGTTGCCTATTGGGAATGGGAGAGGGCGGAGCGTTCCCAGCAGCAACCAGGGTCGTCGCGGAGTGGATTCCCATGCACCAGCGCTCCACCGCCATGGGGATCATCAATGCAGGAACGGCTGTAGGGTCGGTATTAGCTCCACCCTTGATTGGCATCGTGTTGCTCACGAGCGGATGGCGAATGGTGTTCTTCGTGTCAGGAGCAATCGGGCTAATCTGGGTCCTATGGTGGTGGGCGCGCTATCAAGGAAATAACGACGCTTCCATTGGCACTCTCGATGCACGATTGATCGCTCAGCAGCTCTCGTTGTTGGAAATAGTCGGAATGCGCAAGGTACAGGTGCTTGTCTTTGCTAAATTTATGAGCGACTCGGCGTGGTACTTCTATCTCTTCTGGCTGCCGAAATACCTCTATGATATGCGTGGTTTCGACATTAAACACGTCAGCTACTATGCGTGGATTCCGTATGCGGCGTCAGGAGTAGGAAGCTTTCTAGGCGGTTGGTTATCGAGCGTGCTTCTGGTCAAGGGAAGGTCGCTTGATTTCTCACGAAAGATTGTCCTGGGAATCAGCGCTCTATTTATGCCGGTTGTAATGTTTGTGCCGCACGTTCCTGTGGGCTGGGCCTTGTTGCTGTTCAGCATTGCTTTTTTCTGCCAACAGTCATGGTCAGGACTCATCATGACATTACCTGCGGATATCTTTCCGTTGTCTGCAGTTGGAACTGTATCCGGGCTTGTTGGATTTGGCGGTGCCATTGGCGGTGCAGTCTTTGGCGTCGTCGCCGGTTTTCTACTGGGTCACGGGTTTGGATATGGAACGCTGTTTTACATCGTCGGAACATTTCACGTTATTGGTTTCCTTGCCATTTTATTTTTTGAAGGCAAGGTGCAGCCGCTTCGAGCACCAGATCTACTAACAAGCAATAGCTAATTACGAGTACTACAGAGAGCCTGCCATGAAGATTACAGAGGTACGTACGCGCGTCGTTCAATGGGAAGGCAAGACTACCCCGCTTCCTCCTCACTTTTGTACCAACCCGATGGACCTGGTCATGTTCCGCGAAGCCTCCATGGAGAATTTTGCGTTTCATGGATGGGTGCTCGTGGAAATCTTTACTGATGCGGGGTTAGTCGGCCTAGGCAATGCCGCACTGTCACCTCTTGTCACTAAAGCTTGTATCGATAACTATCTCAGGCCTCTCTTGATAGGAGCAGATCCGTGGGACGTAGAGTACCTCTGGCAGCAGATGTATCGACGGACCATGGCATTTGGCCGTACAGGTGTAGGTATGGTAGCCATCAGCGCCGTCGATATCGCCTTATGGGACCTGATGGGCAAGTCAGCGAAGCAGCCGGTCTATCGCTTGCTTGGCGGACGCACAAAGAAAAGGATTCCAGTCTACGCAAGCCGCCTGTACAGTATGCCGCTCAATGAGCTGCGTGTTGAAGCACAGCGCTATAAAGACCAGGGCTACAAAGCGATGAAGCTGCGCTTCGGATGGGGGCCGGTTGATGGCGCCGAAGGGATGCAGCGCAACATCGAGTTGTTGCGTACGGTACGCGAGGTTGTGGGAGATGGCGTCGACTTGATGGCTGATGCCTACATGGGATGGACGCTCGATTATGCGAAGCGCATGCTGCCGCTGCTGGAGCCATTTCACCTTCGGTGGCTGGAAGAGCCAGTTATCCCTGACGATACGCGCGGATACAAAGAGCTAAAGTCCTATGGCCGAGTCCCCATCGCAGGCGGTGAGCACGAGTTTACGGTCTTCGGTTTTCGTGAGTTGCTCGAGGCGAACGCCCTCGACTACATTCAGTTCGACACCAACCGGGTTGGCGGCATCAGCCAGGCTCGTAAAATTTTAGCGCTCGCAGAGTCGTTTCAGGTTCCGGTGGTCCCGCATGCGGGACAGATGCATAACTATCACGTTGTGATGGCCAGCCTTAACTCGCCGATGGCAGAGTTCTTTCCTCAGGTCGATGTCGAGGTCGGCAACGAACTTTTCTGGTACATCTTCGATGGCGAACCCACCCCGGTCGATGGCTGCATCGACCTTGACGACAACGTCGCGGGCCTGGGGCTTACCGTTAACGAAGAGTCCTTGAAACGCTTCAGGATTATCGAGTGAGATAGGGAGCAATCATGATTCGCCTTGTTCAAATCAGCAACGGGGATTCCCGTCGAGTCGCATTGGTCGAAGAACCCAACCTGCGTTGCCTTATAGGTGTAGAGAGCATTTATGAACTGGTGCGCCAATGTCTGCTGCATGGTGACACGCTGAGCAAGCAGGCGGTGGCGCTGGCACATGGAGAGGTATTGCAGTACGACTCAGTCTATGACGGTTCGTCCGACTGGCATCTGCTGCCGCCAATTGATGTGCCTGACGCCCCATCTCGACTAACGATCTCCGGCACTGGCTTGACGCACCTTGGAAGCGCAAAGGAACGGCAGGCGATGCACGCTGCAGACACCCAAAAACTATCCGAAGCGATGACGGACAGTATGCGAATGTTTCAGTGGGGAGTTGAGGGCGGCCGTCCTTCGCCCGGAGAGATAGGCATTGCGCCAGAGTGGTTCTACAAGGGCAACGGTTCCATGTTGAAAGCTCCGTTTGCTTCCCTGAGCATTCCTGCTCACGCCGAGGATGGCGGAGAGGAGGCCGAATTGGCAGGCATCTACATCGTCGGAGAAGACGGCGCCCCTTATCGCATCGGATTGACCGCGGGCAATGAGTTCTCTGACCATAGTTTTGAAAAGCGCAATTATCTGAATCTTGCCGGTTCGAAGCTGCGAAACTGCAGTCTGGGTCCTGAATTATTAATAGGTGGCAGCTTTCAATCAATTGCGGGAGAGGTTCGCATTGAACGCGAAGCGAAGACAATCTGGTCGAAGGGCATTGTTACGGGTGAAGAGAACATGTGCCACAGCCTCGCGAATCTTGAACATCACCACTTCAAGTTTGAAGGGCACCGCCAACCGGGAGATGTTCATGTGCACTTCTTCGGAGCACATTCACTCAGCTTCGGCGACGGTATTGTGCTCCAGGATGGAGACTGGATGGAAGTCCATTTTGAGGGATTCGGGAGACCTCTGCGCAATCCCGTTCGCGTAGAGAAAACAGATGAGAAAAAACTGATTACAGCGCATCCGCTTGCGTAATCAATCGGTAATAAGGAGCAGTTCAATGAGTAAGAGTGTAGCGATACTTGGCCTGGGTACTATGGGTGTCGGCATGGCGGCAAATCTGTTGAAGGCTGGATTCTCGCTGGCCGTCTATAACCGCACGCCCGAGAAAGCTAAGGCGCTGGTCGGCGACGGCGCGCGCCTTGCGTCGACCCCGGCGGAAGCCGTCCGGGATGCATCAATTGTCATCAGCATGCTCGCAGATGACGCAGCCTCGCGTGAAGTATGGATGGGCCACGACGGTGCACTTGCAGCGGTAAAAAAGGATACGATCCTCATTGAATCGAGCACGGTCAGCCCTGCCTGGATCGCTGAGTTTGCTGACGCCACCACAACAAAAGGAGCGAAGCTGCTGGATGCCCCTGTAACGGGTAGCCGAATCCAGGCAGCCTCTGGTCAACTTTCATTCCTTATAGGCGGTGAAGAGGCAACTTTGGAAGCGGCGACGCCGGTGTTGAAGGCAATGAGTAAAGAGATCATTCATCTTGGACCTGTTGGAAGTGGCGCCAGGATGAAATTGATTAACAATTTTCTCTGCGGTGTGCAGATCGCATCGTTGGCCGAGGGATTGACATGGATTGAACGCAGTGGTCTGGACGGGGAGAAGGCGCTGGCGGTCCTCAAAGCCGGTGCGCCGGGAAGTCCTCTACTCGGTGCTATTTCGGCAAGGATGACAGCACACGATTACTCCGTGAATTTCTTATTGAAGCTTATGGCGAAGGATCTACGATATGCAGAAGAGGACGCGGCACACAGCAAGGTAAGTCTCAAAACGGCTGAGGCGGCACGGTCTCTCTTTGATACAGCCGTGGCAAAAGGTTTTGCTGACAAAGATATGTCGTCGGTGATTGAGCCGATACGCAGTAAATAGCCGCCACACAAATATCTCTGGAAAAGGGTAGCGAAGGTCCGCGCAAGGAAGAATTTAACGCGTTGCTGGCCTGGGGAGCCTTCTATTGCGTCTATGTGGCGCCTCTGGGTGGAGTGCGATTGGCGCAGTGTATGTGGATTCTTCAAAGCTAACCCAAATGAGAAATGGCGGAAGAGGAGGGATTCGAACCCCCGATACCCTTTCAGGTACGCCAGTTTTCAAGACTGGAGCCATCAACCACTCGGCCACTCTTCCTCTTTGAAGTTTAGTACGCGATTGGCCGCCAGCGCAAAAGAGACGTCAATTCAATGATCGATATGGATCCAAGCGGTTGCCCTGGAACGCGTGATCAGCAATCCTTGCCAAACTATGACGCTTCTGCCTCCCCTCATCATTGGAGGGGGGAACTGAAGTGAAACGGTTCCTCAGCACTGCCCATACAGCGAGTAAGGGATTCCAGCAAGTTCCCGCTCGAAACATGTATCTTTATTGCCAGATAGATGAGACCGGTCGAGACCTGAATCCTGGAGACCGGCGACTCGAAAGAAAACATGCATACTGGGACTAAGGGGAAGGTAGGAGCGGAGCGGTGAGAACCAATGCAGTCAATTTGTGGTGCGTCTATGCGTTAACCTTCCTCGTTCTCGCGACTCCGGCAAATTCATGGTCACAAACACCTTCGGCCGCCAATTCAGGATCGGACTCTGCGGACGCTTCGCTTGTCCCGGGACATTTTGTCGACACCACAAGTGCCAGCGGCATTAAATTTACAGGCGTAGCCTCGCACACTTCAAAGAAGTACCTGATTGAGACGATGGGGTCAGGTGTCGCTGTCTTTGACTACGATAATGACGGGTTGCTGGATATCTTCTTCGCGAATGGCGCTCCTCTCTCCGATCCGACGCCGCTGGGAACGATCCCCCAGAAGAAGAGCGAGAAAGACTGGAACCGGCTTTACCATCAAAAGAAAGATGGAACCTTCGAGGACGTCACCGACAACGCCGGCCTCAAAGGCGTTGGCTACGACATGGGCGTCGCTGTGGGGGATTATGACAATGACGGATACGAGGACCTTTACGTAACCGGGTATGGCGGCAATCACCTGTACCACAACAACGGCAACGGAACCTTCACGGATGTGACCGAAAAGTCCGGCACCGGCGGAAGTGGATGGTCGACAAGCGCAGCCTGGGTCGATCTCGACAACGATGGCCTGCTCGATCTGGTCGTATTGCGTTACATGAAATGGGACTTCAACGATATCTGGTGCGGAGAGCATCGCGAAGGCTACCGCGCATACTGCCATCCCGACACGTTCCCCGCGATTTCGCCTCTGGTCTATCACAACGACGGCAACGGACACTTTACTGAAGTCGCGCAGAAGATTGGCATGGGCGCGCCGGGCAAAGGACTCGGCATCGCCATCGCCGACTTCAATAAGGACGGCAAGATTGATGTCGCGGTGGCGAACGATTCCATGCTGGAGTTTCTCTATCAGAACAAGGGCGATGGCACCTTTGAAGAGACGGGATTGACGGCGGAGACCGCTGTCGATGGCGATGGCCGCACCTACGCCGGCATGGGCATCGATTTCCAGGATTACAACAACGATGGACTCCCTGACCTTGTCGTCACTGATCTTGCCAACCAGAAGTACGCACTCTATCGCAACAATGGCGACGGCAGCTTTACCTATGACAGCTACGTCTCCGGCATCGCTGGGATCACTCTGTTGCACTCCGGCTGGGGCATTCACTTTCTCGACTACGATAACGATGGCTGGAAGGACCTGCTGATCGCGCAGGGGCACGATCTGGATACCGTGCAATTGAGTTATCCGCAGTTGCACTACAAAGAGCCGATGATGCTGATACGAAATACCGGCAAAAGATTTGTCGATGTCTCCAGCGAGTCGGGAAGCGTTTTTCAGCAGCCGTGGGTCAGCCGTGGCATGGCCGTCGGCGATCTGGACAACGACGGCCGGGTGGATGCAGTCGTCAGCACCAATGGCGGGCCCGCGCACATTCTTCACAACGAAACCGCGACCCGGAACCACTGGATCTCCTTCTATCTGGTCGGGCACCGCAGCAACCGCGACGGCATTGGTGCGGTCATCAAGGTGACCACCTCAAAGGGTGCGCAATCTGTGACGGTAACGACTGCAGGAAGCTATCTCTCGTCCAACGACAAGCGCGCACATTTTGGGCTCGGCACAGATACTGTCGCCACAGAGGTCGAAATTCATTGGCCCAGCGGCATCGTTCAGAAGCTGGAGAATGTGCAGGGCGACAGGATTTTGAAGGTCGACGAGCCGGACAAGCCCGCAGCCCCCGCGGGCAATAAATCAGAGAAATAGAAGCAACCTGCATCATTCGCTGATGCAGGTTCTGAAGGAATCGAACAGATCCCCATAAGTCGAATGGCTTCACCCATACCTAGGCGAAGCCATTCGCTTTACAAGCGTATCCAGACTGAGATTTCAGGCTACCTGACTGGCGTTCCCCTGCCCGTAAGCTGACGAATCAGGTCGACCTCATGCTGCCGGTAAGGAGTATCGTCCTGGCGAAAAACCTCATGGAACCAGATCGTAGGCTGCATCAGCACATAAGGTCGCTTCCACGAGTCCCACGGCAGATAAGTCTGCGTCTTGCCAGCCACCAGTCCCCAGTTGATTGCCGCAACGTTGTACTTCTTTGCGATGGGCAGGGAGCCGTCAAAGGTGCTGCCCGCGCCACGCGCCATGTACTCGGTGCAGAGGATCGGACGATGCTGTGGTTCCAGCTCCTTGATGCGTGCCTCGAACTCCTCCGGCCAGCCATAGTTGTGGAACGAGATCACATCCGATTGGGCAAGCTGAATCTTCGTTGTAGCGCTCTCCTTCGCAGCATCGGACCAGTTCCCGGTCCACACGCCACTCGTAAGCGGCTGCGACGGATTCTCCGCGCGGGCCCATGCAAACGCCTTGGGCAGCAGCTCATCGACACGCTTCACTTTTGCTGGAACATCTGCCTCGACATCGCCGCCCTGATTGTCCGGCTCGTTCCACACGTCCCAGCCGAGGATGCGGTCATCGTTGGCGAAGGCTCCCACCACACCTTGAACATACGCCTTTAGCTTCGGCTCATACGAACGGTCGAGCAACTCACGCTTTCCGGGACTCTGCACCCATCCTGAGTTGTGGACTCCCGGAATGGGCGGATGTTGCGGGCCGAGATGTGGATCGGTCTCCCAGCATGAGTCGAACAATACCAGCAGCGGCCGGATGTGATGTTTTGCCGCAATACTCAAAAAAGTGTCGAGCCGCTTTTTGAAGCCCTCGGGATCCTGCTGCCAGAGCTGGTCCTGCAGAAACACTCGCATCGTGTTCATCCCGATCGACTCGCCGAGCCCCAGCTCCTTGTCGTTCAGTGCAGGATTGAAGGTCGCTGCCTGAAACATCTCAAGCTCATTGATAGCGTCGGACGGAATAAAATTCGCGCCTACCAACCAGGGCTGCTTAGCGTACCAGTCGTTCGCTTGTTTTTCAGTCCAACGCGGGCGCCCCTGACCCAGAACAGAAACAGTCTCTAACAGGGCGAGACCCAGAACGAGAGCAAATTTGAGCTTCATGGCGAAACCTTTCAAAGGCAATGAAATAGGTTGAATGATCTCCGGTCCTCATCATATAGGAATCGAATGAAATCGGTTACATAGTTCATTTGTCTATACTTACCGTTAGCCGACCATTCGCGGAGGAACGAACCACAGCATGAAGGACACTTTTTCGTCAGGCAAAGCAGCAAATGTCGAGCAGTCATCCAACCTCATCACGCGTCGCCAGATGCTGCAAGGCTCAGGATTGTTGTGCGCTGCCGCGCTCACCTCCTCGCCGCTCTTCGCTGCGTCACCCGCTTCCACTTACGACGGGCGGCCTGTTCCTGCAGAGAGAAAATTTACCAGCCACGCCATCGAAGCAGCGATCGTCCGTACGAAGAAGCAGATTGCCGATCCGCAGTTGGCTGGCATCTTCGAGAACTGCTTTCCGAATACTCTCGACACCACCGTCTCTCCTTCCACCATCAACGGAAAGCCCGACACCTTCGTCGTTACCGGCGATATTGATGCCATGTGGCTGCGCGACTCCTCGGCGCAGGTGATGCCCTACCTCCCTTTCGCAAAAGAAGATGCAGCCCTCTCGCTTCTGCTCGAAGGTGTCATCCGCCGTCAGGCGAGCCTCATCCTCATCGACCCCTATGCGAATGCGTTCATGCCAACGGTATCGAGCCCGCCGCTCTCCTGGTCTCTGCACGATGACACCGACATGCACCCCGGCGTAGGCGAGCGCAAATGGGAGATTGACTCCCTCTGCTATCCCATCCAACTTGCCCACTCTTACTGGAAAGCCACTGGGAACACCGCGCCCTTCGACGAGACCTGGAAGCAGTCTGCACACGCCATCGTCCGCACCTTCCGCGAGCAGCAGCGTAAGACGAACCATGGTCCCTATCATTTTCAACGTCCAGCTGCATCGCCGACCGATACGCTTATGCTCTCCGGCTATGGAAATCCCATCCGTCCTAATGGCCTGATCTGCTCGATGTTCCGCCCCTCCGACGATGCCTGCATCTATCCCTTCTTCATCCCGGCCAATCTCTTCGCCGTCGCTTCGCTCAGAAAACTTGCTGAGCTAGCGGGCGCGGCATCCGACCAAAAACTCGCGTCGGACTGCAATGCCCTGGCCGCCGAAGTAGCAGACGCCGTCGCGCGCCACGGCATTGTCGAACACCCGACACACGGCAAAATCTATGCGTATGAGGTCGACGGCTACGGCAACCACGTCTGCATGGACGATGCTAATGCGCCCGGCCTCCTCAGCCTGCCCTTCCTGGGGGCCTGCTCCATCTCCGATCCTCTTTATCAGCGCACTCGCGGCTTCGCTCTCAGCAAGGACAACCCTTACTTCTTCCAGGGCAAAGCGGCAGAGGGCATCGGCGGTCCGCACATCGGCCTCGGCTACATCTGGCCCATGTCGATTCTCATTCGCGCCTTCACCTCGAATAGCGACGCTGAGATTCGCCAATGCATCTACACCCTGCGCAATACGACCGGCGGCAAATACTTCATGCATGAGTCCTTTCAGCAGGACAATCCCAGGGACTTCACCCGCGCCTGGTTTGCCTGGGCCAACACGCTCTTCGGCGAACTCATCCTAAAGCTCGCTACCGCTCACTCTCCACTCCTGCGCGAAGATTTCAGTGTAAGAACATAAATACTAATTCCAAAGCGCATAAGTTTTCGGAATGACTTGAGAACGCCAAATCATCAAGTGTCGCTCGTCATAAAATAGCCGTACGTTTTGGAGAGCAACGCGTCATGTCGACTCTGTCACCCTTTGTCCTTCTTCCCAGTTCGCACGCACGCACTCAGGACCAATTTCCCACGGCCTCCGAACTTGAAAGACAGCTACGCGCCAAAATTCGTGGCGAAGTCCGCTTCGACGCCGCCTCTAAAGCGGCATACTCTACAGACTCTTCCAACTATCGTCACATTCCGATCGGTCTCGTCATCCCCCACGACGAGCTTGATGTCATCAACACCGTAGCCATCTGTCGGAGCTTCAATGCCCCTATCCTCTCTCGTGGCGGGGGGACCTCGCTCGCAGGTCAGTGCTGCAATGCCGCCGTCATCCTCGACTTTTCGAAGTACATGAACAAGATGGGCCTGGTTGATCCCGTCGGTCGGACGGTCCATGTTCAGCCCGGCATCGTTCTCGACCGCGTCCGCGAAGCGGCGGAGAAGTTCGAGCTTACCTTCGCGCCTGATCCTGCGACGCACAGCCGTTGCACGCTCGGCGGCATGATCGGCAACAACTCCTGCGGCGTCCACGCTCTGATGGGCGGCAAGACCGTCGATAATATTGAGTCGCTCGACCTTCTGCTGTACGACGGAACCCGTCTCACCGTAGGTTCCACGACAGAGACCGAACTGGAGAACTATATCGCCGCTGGAGGCCGCATCGGCGGCATCTATGCTGGACTCAAACGCCTCCGCGACATGTACGCTGCACTTGTCCGAAAAGAATTTCCTCGCATCCCCCGCCGTGTCTCCGGCTTTAACCTCGACGAGCTGCTCCCCGAGAACAATTTCAACGTAGCTCGAGCGTTGGTAGGCAGTGAAGGCACCTGCGCCATCATCCTCGGGGCCACGTTGAGGCTCATGAAGAGTCCGCAGTATCGAACGCTCGTCGGCGTGGGCTTCGAAGATATCTTCATCGCCGCCGATCACGTGCCCCAACTTCTCACCCACAAGCCCATCGGCCTCGAAGGCATGGATGGCCATCTCCTCGACGCGCTTCGTAAAAAGCACAAGCTCGAAGACGATCTCTCACTGCTCCCCGAAGGCCGCGGCTTCCTCCTCGTCGAGTTCGGCGCCGACAGCCAGCCCGACGCTGACCAGCACGCCAAAGACTTCGCTGCCACATTAAAGAGTCTTCCTGCCAAATCTACCTGCCGCATCTACAACGCCGACGAAGCCCACCGAGTCTGGGTCATTCGCGAGTCCGGTCTCGGAGCCACCGCCGTTGTCCCAAACCAGCCCATGCGCTGGGAGGGCTGGGAAGACGCAGCCGTCGATCCCGCGCAGGAAGGCTCCTATCTCCGCGCCATCGATGCGCTGATGCGCGAGTTCAACTACACCAGTCCCATGTACGGCCACTTCGGCCAGGGCTGCGTCCACATGCGCTTCAACTTCGACTTCGAAAGCGAAGCTGGAGTGCTCGCTTTTCGAGAATTCATCGACCGCGCCGCCGATCTCGTCGTCGCTCACGGCGGCTCGCTCTCGGGCGAACACGGCGATGGTCAGGCCCGCGCCGCACTTCTTCCCAAGATGTATGGCCCCGAGCTCATGCAGGCCTTTCGCGAGTTCAAGCAGATATGGGATCCCGACAATCGCCTCAACCCCAGCAATCTTGTCGATCCGCACCAGCCCCACGAAGACCTTCGCCTGGGCGCAGACTACAAGCCCTGGCAGCCTAAAACCCACTTCGCCTACGCCGAAAACGATGGCTCCTTCGCCGCTGCGACTCTGCGCTGCGTCGGCGTTGGCGCCTGTCGTAAGCAGGATGCCGGAACCATGTGTCCCAGCTTCATGGCCACTGGCGAAGAACTCTATTCCACCCGCGGCCGCGCTCATCTCCTGTGGGAGCTGATGCAGAAAGAAGTCCTTCCCGGTGAATGGAAGAACGATCAGGTCCGCGAATCGCTGGACCTCTGCCTGTCGTGCAAGGCTTGCAAGAGCGAGTGCCCCACCAGCGTGGACATGGCCACTTACAAGGCTGAATTTTTGTCGCATCACTACGAACATGCCTCGCGCCCACTCTTCCACTACGCCTTCGGGCGCATCGACCGCTGGGCTCGCCTCGCCTCCATCGCTCCCGGTTTCGTCAACGCCATCAACAACGCGCCTCTGATCCGCAACATCATCAAATCCACTCTCCACATTCACGGCAAACGAACGATGCCGCGCTTTGCCAAGCCCTTCATGCGCGAGCGAAAAAAGTCCCAGCCTGAAACCGGTAAAGATGTTTTTCTCTGGGCTGACACCTTCAATAACTACTTTCATCCCTCGACGATGCGAGTTGCTTACGATGTCCTCACTGACGCAGGTTTCCGCGTCGGTTTGCCCTCGCAGCATCTCTGTTGTGGACGCCCGCTCTACGACTTCGGCATGTTGGACACGGCAAAGGAATATCTCCTGAAGATTCTCGATGCTCTCGCTCCGCAACTGGCAGCCGGAACTCCCATCGTCGTCCTCGAGCCAAGCTGCGCCTCGGTCTTCCGCGACGAGCTGACCAACCTGTTTCCAAATGATCCTCGCGCCGCAAAACTACGCGATCAGACTCTCCTCCTCAGCGAGTTCCTCGTAAAGCATGCGCCTGATTATCGTCCTCCGCAGATCGATAAGAAGATCGTCGTTCATGGCCACTGCCATCACCACGCCACACAGAGTATGAAGGACGAGATGCAGATTCTGCGCGCTACCGGAGCCGATGTTCAGCTTCTCGATTCCGGTTGCTGCGGCATGGCTGGTCCTTTCGGATTTGAAGCCGACAAGTACGAGGTCTCGCAAACCCTCGGCGAGCGAGTTCTTCTCCCCGCCGTTCGCAGCAACAAAGAGGCGATCATCGTCAGCGATGGGTTTAGCTGCCAGGAGCAGATCACGCAAAACACCTCCGCCAAGCCCATGCACCTGGCCGAGGTTCTGGCGCAAAGCCATCAACGATAGCTCCGATATCCTCGAAAATTGCTCAAATTGCACCGATCATGACGTG
>NZ_DATKQC010000226.1:0-4667 GCF_035532915.1 Edaphobacter sp. | reverse complement strand
GTTCTTGAAAGATATCTCCGGTAAAGGTGCGCTGACGGCGGCCTTCGTGCACGGTAATTTGCTGGCCGCGCGAGACGATCTTTTTATAAGGCTGGATGCCGATGAAGGTGTAGCGGCCGACGTGCTTGCCGCCTTCGACCGACTCCAGCAGAAAGGCCTCCGGCTCTTCGGCGGCGATGCGCAGAAAGGCCGACACCGGCGTTTCGAGGTCCGCCGTCACGGTGCGGTAGACGGGAACGAGCGAGTGCTTGCGGCTCAGCTTGAGAAAGTCGCTTGCAGAGGGCAGGGAATTGGTATCGGCGATGGGCATGGCTGCTTCCATCATAACTGCGGCTGGTTTCGTGTTTGCCTCTGGCCTGCGTCTAATGAATTGGTTGGATTGCGCAGCTTCGGCGGCCGAGCCTATACTCCCTCGGGGTTTGGCTGGAGCAACGCTGGGATTGCCAACAGAGAAGAGGATTATGGCCATGCAGACGCTTTCTATCGAGCAGGAGACAAACCCGTGGGAGGCGCAAGCCGCTCGATTCGATATTGCCGCTAAAAAGCTCAATCTCGACGCGGGGATTATGAAGGTCCTGCGCTTGCCGGTGCGCGAGATTACGGTTTACATCCCCGTGGGTATGGACGACGGATCGATTGAGGTCTTTACCGGCTACCGCGTCCAGCATTCCATTGCGCGCGGTCCCGGCAAGGGTGGTGTGCGCTATGCGCCTACCGTTTCGCTCGACGAGGTGCGGGCGCTGGCCAGTTGGATGACCTGGAAGTGCGCTGTCGTCAATATTCCCTTTGGCGGGGCCAAGGGTGGCATCATCTGCGACCCGAAAAAGATGTCGCAGGGAGAGCTGGAGCGGATGACCCGGCGCTACACCGCCGAGCTGATGGAGTTTATCGGCCCGGAGAAGGATGTTCCCGCGCCTGATATGGGCACCAACGAACAGACCATGGCGTGGATTATGGATACGTACTCGATGCACACGCGGCAGACCTGCACCGCTGTGGTGACGGGCAAGCCGATCAACATCGGCGGCTCGCGGGGGCGGAGGGAGGCTACGGGGAGGGGCATCTCCGTCGTATGCGACGAGGCCTTGAAGCATCTTGGTATGTCGGTCGAGGGCTGCCGGGTGATTGTGCAGGGATTTGGTAACGTCGGCTCCAATGCGGCGGCGATTCTTGCGGCGAAGGGCTACAAGATCATCGGCATCGCCGAATACGATGGCGGACTCTACGATCCATACGGAATCGATATTCGCGCTTTGACCGAGCATCGTGGAAAAGCTGGCACGATCAATGGTTTTGCCGGGGCGGAGGCCGCCGACAAGGATGAATTGCTGACCCGCGAGTGCGAGATTCTTATTCCGGCGGCGACTGAAAACGTGATCACTAGCCGCAATGCTGATCAGTTGCGCTGCCGTATTCTCTGCGAAGGAGCGAATGGACCGACGACGACTGTTGCGGACGATATTCTCGCCGACAAGCGCATCTTTGTGATCCCCGACATTCTCGCCAATGCCGGTGGGGTTACGACCAGCTACTTCGAGTGGGTGCAGGATAGGATGGGCTATTTCTGGACCGAGGCTGAAGTGAACCAGCGGCTCGACCGCATTATGACCGACAGCTTCCACGACGTTCTTGCCTATGCGAAGACCCACAACGTCAATAACCGCATTGCCGCTTATATGCTGGCCATCGATCGCGTGGCTTATACAACTAAGCAGCGCGGCATGTATGCCTAGACCTTAAGGCACGGTGACGTGCAGCGTAATCTTTGTGATGACTTTGCTGGTGACGGCTCCCGTGGAGGCGGCGATGACCTGGACGGCATAGTCTCCGGGACGCGTTCCCAGGTCGCTGCAGTTTCCGCAGCCCATGAGGGATGCCATGCCGCAGACGGCGACAACCATCAGCAGGTTCTTCAGCGATTTGCGGTGGCGGCGCGGGAGGAACAACAGCATCAGGCATGCAAGGGCCGGTCCGGTGAAGGGGATTCCGGAGTTTTGCGTGTAGGGAATGTCCGATTGGCAGCTATGCGGGGCCATGGTGCTGATCTGCAGGCTAGTCGTGCCGCCGCTGGCAGGAAGCGCCGCCGTGCCAAAGGTGCAGGCGGACTCGGCTGGCAGTCCCGCGCACGAGAGCTGCACCGGTTGCTGAGAGCTAACTCGGGGAGCTACGGTGAGCAGGAGGTTCACGCTTTGTCCGGTGATGACGGTGGGCGTGCCTGCGATGGCCACCGTAAATGGAGCGGGGCTGGTTGTCGATGAGGCATTCACGGTCTCTGCCAGTGGGGTGGACGAACTTGCAGCGGTTGCCGCAGAGCCCGCGTAGCTGGCGGAGATCGAGTGGCTGCCGGATTCGAGTGAGGAGGTGCTCAGGGTAGCCAGCCCGGAGCTGTTCAAGGATGAGGTTCCCAGGACGGTGCTTCCGTCGAGGAATGTCACCGCTCCGGTGGGCACAAGCGATTGCCCCACCGTCACCACATCGGCGGTGAAGGTTATGCTCTGTCCGGCTGTTGCAGGATTTAAATTGGAGGCCAGCATCGTCAACGTCGCCATTCCCGCTGAGGTCTGAATGAGCTGATTGAGTGCGGTGCTGACTGCGGCCCCGAAGTTCTGGGTTGCCGTATATCGGGCCGTTATGGGGTGAGTTCCCAGCTTCAATGAGGATTCCGCCAAGGTGACTGTGCCAGCCGGGTTGAGCGTCGCTGTGGCAATGAGGCTGGTTCCGTCCAGAAACTGGACCTGCCCGGAGGGAATGGCGTGATTGCCGCGCGCTGTCACGGTAAACATCACGTTGCTTCCATAGCCTGCGGGATTCGCGGAGCTGGACAGGCTCAGGGTGGTTATGTCGGGCACGACCAGGATGGGAACACCATTGGATATTGAGCTCTGGTGGGTGGAGTCTCCGGAATATGTTGCCGTTAGGAGGTGGGTTCCGGCGGCGAATCCGGTTCCGGCGCTGGCCGGGCAGCTTTTGGTCTGCGTAACGGGGATGGTGCAAATGTTGGTTGCATCGTCGTAAAACGATACGGTTCCCGAGAGTGTGGTGGCGTCGCTGGAGGTGACCAGAGCGTAGCCGCCGACGTCCTCGCCGTAGGAGATGCTGGACGCCGTAGAGATAGTCAGCATGACTGTGGTCGCGACGGCCGCCGTTTGCGACGTCACGATAGGCGTAGCTGCATTTTTAGTGGCCTGGTCGGTTGAAAGCTGTTGGGCCGGTGCGGGGAGACATAGGGATATCCATGCGATATGAGTGGCCGTCTTCAGGACGAAGGTTGGAATCGACATTTGGAATACTCTTTGAGCCGTCGTGGCAGACTGTCTCTTTATCGGCAATTGGGCGCGAAAGCTAGAGCGAGGGTTGAAGGCGGAGATTATTGCCGGATTGGGGGGATTGAAGAAAGAATCGGTAAAACGCGCAACAATTCGCGCCTGAGGGCCGTCTCCCCTGAGGGGTCGGTTTGGCTTTCACGCCGACGCTATCGGCGATGTGGCAGAATTACTATCATTGGGCGGTATATCCTCCCATGCTGTTCTCGACCGTCTGCGCATGAATCTGCCCAACTCCATCACGATGAGCCGCGTTGCATGCGTGCCCCTTCTCATCTGGGTCCTGTCGCCTGCTTTTCCGTGGACGGGTGGTCATGGAGCTGTGGGTCTGCGTGGCGGCGAGCAGGAGGTGATCGCCGCCATCGTCTTCGTTCTGGCGAGCATTACCGACGGGCTCGACGGCTACCTTGCGCGGCGGCGCCAGCAGATCACGACGATGGGGATGCTGCTCGATCCGCTCGCGGACAAGCTCATGGTCAGCTCGGCCTTTATCATCCTGGTCGCATACAATCCGCGGGTCGTTCCGGCGTGGATTGCTGTCCTGGTCATTGGGCGAGAGTTTCTTGTCTCCGGGCTGCGCTCGATCGCTGCCACGGAGGGCTTCACGATCGAGGCCAGCGAGATTGGCAAGCTCAAGACGGTCATCCAGATCGTCTCCGTTGTTGCGGCTATTCTGGCGCATCGCTGGGACTACTGGAACCTGGGCGGCTTCATCGTTGGCGTTCACTTCATTGCAGTGACGGCGATCTACTGGATGGTGATCGTTTCGATCATCTCCGCGGTCGATTATTTCGTTGGCTTCTGGAAGAAGATCGACCATGCCAGCGATGACCGCCGCAATCGCCGCAGCTTCGTTTTGAGCCGCAAAAAGAAAGCAGCACCCCCGACCGAGCACCCTTCCCGCATCTCTTGATCGGATCGGGGGGCCAGATAATCGAGCACGAGTTTTTTCGTTTCCCATTGAATGTCGATTGCAGAATTAGCCGCAGGTAGCGTCTGTATTGCACAAGACTCAGCTTTGGAGAAGAAGAGATGACACTTGTCCGATGGGTTCGAAGTAAAGCACGCGTCGCCGTTGATCAGCTTTTCTGTGCTCACTGCGCCGATATCAAGCTTGTCGGTGACGAGCACAGTGGTTGGTTCATCAATATCAATCCGGTGCCCCAGGTCGCCTACTGCGCCGGAGTCGGTCAGGGCATGACGCTGGAGTTGGAGCTGGCAAAGATGATGCGAAATCCTGTCCTCGTCTTTGACCCTTCTCCGACGGGTATCGAGACGGTCTCAAAGAGCGATACGCAGAACCTGCAGTTTTCTCCCATAGGTCTTTCGGCCAATGCAGGCTGG
>NZ_DATKQC010000225.1:0-15300 GCF_035532915.1 Edaphobacter sp. | reverse complement strand
CCGCGATCCTGGGAAGATCCGGCAGTTAACTGCCTTTTTTAGTTGGTCTGCATGGGCCGCTGCTGCAGATCGGCCGGGGGACTCTTACTCTTACACGAATAATTGGCCTCCAGAGCCACTGGTTGGCAATCATCTCACGGCCGACGCCATTCTCTGGAGTATGCTCTCTCTTGCTGCACTGCTGGTCGGCATCGGGTTGCTCTTTACTTCCTTCGGGCGCTGGAACATTCTCGGATGGCATGGACGGGAACAGCAGCGAATGTCCTTTCGCCCTCCAGACCAGGTAGTGCTAACGCCAGCTCAACGAGCTACAGCGTGGTTCTTCTTTGTGATGGCGGCGCTGTTTCTGGTTCAAGTGCTCTGTGGCGGAGCTACCGAGCACTACTGGGCCGATCTGCAAAACTTCTTCGGCATCAATCTAGCCGTCGTGCTGCCATTTAACATCGTCCGCACCTGGCACCTCCAGTTGGCGATCTTCTGGGTTGCCACTGCGTTTCTTGGCGCAGGCATCTTCCTCGCGCCGATGATTGCCGGACGGGAACCGCGGGGACAGAAGACCCTCGCCTATGGCCTGCTGGGTGCGCTCGTGATTGTCGTGGTTGGGAGCCTGCTGGGCGAGTTCGCCGGTATTCAGGGGCTGATTCACAACTTCTGGTTCGGCGACCAGGGCTTCGAGTACCTCGACCTTGGCCGCGTCTGGCAGATACTGCTTACCGTTGGTCTATTCTTCTGGGTTTTGATACTGTTCCGCGGTCTGCGGGGCCGTCTTGACTCTGAGCATTTAGGAAACATGCCCTGGCTCTTCTTCTTTTCTGCGCTGTCAATTCCAGCATTCTATGGCATTGGGCTGCTGGCCAGCCCCGGTCAGAACTTCACTACCACAGACTTCTGGAGATTTTGGGTTGTGCATCTGTGGGTAGAAGATTTTCTGGAGCTGTTCAGCACCATCCTGGTGGCGTATCTTTTTGTGTTGCTCGGCGTGGTGCACGAAAGAATCGCCGTGCGAATGATTTATCTCGATATCATTCTGTATTCGGCGGGTGGAATCGTCGGCACCATGCATCACCTTTATTTTTCCGGTGAGCCTGCCATTCATATGGCGCTGGGTGCTTTCTTTTCCGCGGGAGAAGTGATCCCACTGACTTTCCTCACGGTGGAAGCATGGAGCTTCCTGCAACTCGGAGCTACCCAGCAGTCGGGATCGAAGACACCATTCCCGCACTACTGGGCGGTTATGTTTCTGGCCGCGGTAGGCTTCTGGAACTTTCTTGGCGCTGGAGTTTTCGGATTCCTGATCAATCTTCCAGTTATTTCTTACTATGAGATCGGCACCTTACTGACCGCCAATCACGCGCACGCAGCAATGATGGGCGTATACGGGATGCTTTCGGTAGGACTGGCTTTGTTTTGCCTGCGCTACATCATTCCGGAAAAGCACTGGTCAGACAAAGCCGCTCGGATCAGCTTCTGGTCCCTTAACATCGGGCTTGCATGGATGTGCTTCGCGACTTTATTCCCGCTCGGTATCCTGCAGCTTTATCACTCCATTCACGTCAGCTACTATGACGCCCGCACGTTGAATTACATTAGCAGCACAACCAATACCGTGTTCCAGTGGTTGCGCTTGCCCGGCGATGTGTTGTTCATCGTGGGCGGCACTCTGCCTGTTCTTTATCTCACGCTATTGGGTCTCCGCTACCGCAAAGCCGGAGCTGTTTTCGAGGAGCCCCATGAGATTCTCTTTACCGACACAGTCGCATTACCAGAGGAGCGCTGAGCAGTGCCGGATTTTTCCATCCAGTTCCTGTTAATGCTGGGTTACGCAGTGATGCTTGCGGCGGTTGCGTTTCTTCTGGAACTGACGGCTCGTCATGCGCACCGCCGATCGCTGAATATCAGCACCGCCGGATTCACCTATCATCCCGATCGGGATATCTGGAGGTGCCCGGAAGAACAGCACCTCTTCCCCGTCTTCTCCGACTGGTCGAAGAAAACGGTGGTCTATCGGGCTCCGGCTTCAACCTGCAATGCATGCAAAAAAAAAGCGGCTTGTACCGATTCGAATAACGGACGAGAGATTGAGCGCAAGACGTCGAGCGGACTGGAGTATGGAATGCAGCGGTTTCATCGAGCCATGTCGGTGACATTGCTGGCGCTGGCCAGCCTGATTCTCGTTGTCGAATTGTTTCGTGCCAACGGCATCTATCCCCGCCTCGTGCTTGCCGGAGTCCTGACTGTGTTTTGTATTGCCGTGCTGCGCATGGCAAAGGCCTTATTGCACGGGACGGATGGATATGAGGCAGCATCGTCGTCGGAAAGTCCATTCAGTTGATCTTCAGGGAGGCGACGAAGTTCGAAGAGCTCCGCCGCTGCATCGCTCGGTCTGTTCCAGATTCAGGCGCTGGCGATAGCGACGCTTTCGCGTTCTCCCGCTGCGATGTAGGCTGCGCCCTCCCCCAAGAAGATTTCTCATAGGAGTACCTGATGAGACGCTATTCGAATCGTTTGTGACAAAAGTCATTGTTCGCTTTGCGCCCGTTCATTACTCTCAAATTTAGAAGGATGAAGAGGGCCACGCAAGCAGCAGAGCGAATTCCAATGCTGGGCGAGAAGAAGATGCTGATCCGCCGGGCCACGCTTGACCGCTCACAGCGCATCCGGCATATTGTGCAGTGGTTGTTTGTGGCGTTGAACGTCTGGCTGGGTGTGCAGTTCTATCTGTGGGTTCGATACTTCGAGCACGGTGGAGAGACCCTCTACGTTCCTCGTCCTGCCGGGGTGGAGGGCTGGCTGCCCATCGCGGGCCTCATGAATTCCAAGTATCTCCTGCTCACAGGACGCGTGTCAGCGGTCCATCCGGCAGCCATGTTCTTGTTGCTGGCTTTTCTGCTGATGAGCCTTTTCCTTAAAAAGGCTTTCTGTGCATGGCTGTGCCCGGTGGGAACCCTCTCGGAGTATCTATGGAAGCTGGGCCGCAGGTTCTTCAGGCGAAATTTCCGTCTGCCCCGGTGGGCCGACCTTCCGCTCCGCGGCCTGAAATACCTGCTGCTGGGCTTCTTTGTCTTTGCCATCGGTGCCATGTCTGCCGAGGCGTTACAGAGTTCATGTATACGCCGTATGGCCTGATTGCCGATGTGAAGATGCTCAATTTCTTCCGCGACATGGGGCAAACAGCGCTTATTGTGATTGCACTGCTGGTTCTAGGCTCTATGCTGGTGCAGAACTTCTGGTGCCGGTATCTCTGTCCCTATGGCGCCCTTATGGGCCTGGTTTCGCTCCTGAGTCCGGCCAAGATTCGCCGGGATGCCGATGCTTGCATCGATTGCGGCAAGTGCGCACGCGCCTGTCCGGCCGGTCTGCCGGTGGACCGGCTTATTCAGATCCGGTCGGCGGAGTGCAGCGCGTGCATGGTTTGCGTTGCGGCTTGCCCGGCACAGGATGCGCTACAGTTCTCTCTACCACCGCGACGAGCTGCAGCACCCATGGAGCGCTGGTTCCGCCGCGCTATTGGGCCGCTGGCCGTCACGGCTGTTCTCGCCTGTATCTTCTTCGGACTGATACTTTTTGCCAGGGCCACAAATCACTGGCAGACAAACATGCCCCGCGCCGTCTACATGAACCTGGTGCCCAATGCGAACGAAGTGACCCATCCTGGCATGTAAGAGGCCACTGCGTGTTGCTTCAGTGATCGCGAAAGACCACAAGGAACCTCGCCGAGAGCGAATGTCAGAGAGGCTCAGTGTTGCATGGGCCTATTGCTGTCTGGCGTGGAATTCCCGCCCGATGGTCGCGATGGTCCGGCTGTCCAGGATCTCAGCCGCGCGCGGAAAGACAATCTTCTCCTCTACCTGGATGTGCTCTTCATAGAGATGTTTTAATTGTTCTGTGGCAGACCGCAACCGCATTTCGTTTTCCGGGGTTAGCTCACCGTTCGCGATCCAGGCGGAATAGAACTTATCGACTGACTCGTGCAGATCGTTGGCATGGCGATGGTCACTCTCAAGCCCACCCAACTCCTCGAAGCGCTCAGCCGCGGATTCAGCCCGGAGCCTGGGGAACAAAGATTCTTCCTCGTCCGCGGTATGCCGTTGTCCGCCTACGCGAAAGTAGTTGAGTGCCGACTGCACGGCTGCCGTTTCCTCGCCCGTTAAGGCTCTACCCGAAGCATGGTGGGACACGACCCATAGAATATGGAGAAAGCGCTCGATTCTGCGGTGGCAGTCGATGAGCATGCAGATCGGATCGTCGAATCCGCTGTCCGGCGTTGCGCCTATTTGTATCGCCATTTGGGCCTTCCTCTGTGCCTACCATTAACGATCAAGAGTTCTTGAGCTACAAATTCGGTTAGAGGAACTCAGCCTGACAGAACTGTCACGCTCCTTGCAGTACATGAAGGTTGGATGCCCGCCTGACGCTCGGAGGAAGCTGAATATATCCCTTGGGAATGTAGGCGCAACAGGGCTCCTCGGCGTTCGGGTTTCCCGTCAGGGCATACGCACGGGATCGCGATCCGCCGCAAATCTCCTTGAATTCACAGGAGCCGCACTTGCCTTCCAGCCTTGACGTGTCTCGTAGGCTCCGAAACAAGGTCGATTCGCGGTAGATGGTAGCCAGTTCCTGCTGGCGGACGTTGCCAGCCGAAAGCGGCAGAAACCCGCTTGGGAAAACATCTCCCGTATGAGAGATAAACACAAACCCCTTGCCGTCATTCAGGCCGCGCGGCGCCCTGCCAATGGCATCTACCATCTTCTCCGGGGTCTCCCGCATTACGGTGCCAGCTTTCCGCTCAGCCACTCTCTGCTGCAGCATGAAGCGGCGGTAGTGCTGAGCTTCTGTTGTCTTGATGTCGAACCCAGCTCTCCTGGAGAGGCTGTAAATCTTCGTGAAGACCTGTTCGAACTCGTTGGCGTTCAGCAGGTCGTTGAGTTTTCCACGCCCTGTTGGAACGAGGAAGAATACGCTCCACAAGGTGATCCTCAATTTCTGCATCAACGAGATAATATCGTCGATCTCAGCGATGTTTCTGCGGCTGAAGGTAGTGTTGATCTGGACCGGCAGGCCAATCTCGTTTGCCCACTGGACTGCATCGAGCGTTCGCGCAAACGATCCGCTCATTCCTCGAAACGCGTCATGCGTCAGCGCGCTTGCGCCGTCCATGCTTACCGCAAGTCTGGAAAGACCAGCCTCTTTGAGCCGGGCAATAACATTCCGCGTCAATAAGGGGGTGGCGCTCGGCGTTAAAGATACGCGAACGCCAGCAGAACGAGCGTGCACGATCAACTCGAACAAATCGGGTCGTTTGATAGGGTCGCCTCCGGTAAGCACAAAGACGGGCACCTTCAAAGCCGCAATTTCGTCGATGAGGTGTTTGCCTTCCTCGGTGCTGAGTTCCAGTGGGTGGCGATCGGGTTGGGCAGATGCGCGGCAATGCACACATGCAAGATCGCAAGCCTGGGTGACCTCCCAAATGGCGATGAAAGGTCGCTCGTTGAAATCAATCGTGTTGATTTGCGGATTCATAAAACTATGAGATAGCAGTACCGCCGCCGAATGCAGTGACCAAAGTCCCAGGCTGCTATCGCATGATTGGGAAAGGTGCATTTCGAAGCACTTGCGTCGGCGCGGCCGCCAGGATCCGAACCCCAACGACGGGCCCCCATCATTACGGCGAAGCAAGTGACGTCCCGGCGCGAATCTGAACAGGACACGCAACACCCCGGTAATGCCGTAGAATTCTCCAGGTGAGCACTGAACGCAGCGATCTAGCCACTGCCCTCGGCAAAACCGCGCTCCTGTCGAGCCTTTCGTCGGCTGAGTTGCAAACACTCGCGACCCGCACGGTACGCAAGTTGTTTAGCGCAGGGGAGTTGCTGTTCTCTGAAGGCGAGCCTTGTAATGGGCTGCACATCGTTGCACGCGGTAAGGTTCGTATTTTCAAGACCTCTGTAAACGGCCGGGAACAGGTGTTAGCTGTTAACGTACCGGGCGAGTCCATTGCCGAACTGCCTGTCTTCGATGGAGGCCCTTTTCCTGCTTCGGCCTCGGCTATAGAAGACACCGAGATTGCCTTCATCTCACGGCGTGACTTTAACGCCTATTGCATGGAGCATCCCGAGGTGCCGCTCAAGGTGCTCACCGTAGTGGGCGCCCGACTGCGTCGGCTGGTGGGCATCATTGAGGAACTGTCATTCACCACGGTTCGCCAGCGGCTCATCTCGACGCTGATCAAGCTCGCTGAAAGCGAAGGCAGAAAGACGGAGCGCGGCATCGAATTCGAGTTGCCGGCAACCCACCAGGAACTGGCCAGTCAGCTTGGAACCGTGCGCGAGCTGATCTCGCGCAACCTCATGCGCCTACAGGCCGAAGGACTGCTAGAAGTGGACGCGCGAAATATCGTCGTGAAGGACCTGAAGGGCCTGATCGCCCTGCTGGATACTACCCCTTAATTCTTCTGCCCTCCGAGTGACATAAGTTACTGCGTGGCATTTGAGCCCTCGCTACCGTTGCAGGTGGAGAGTGCTTATGCCCACCGAAACCAAGTCCATCCGCGAAATCGTATGCGCCCAGCCGACCGCTGCCGCAATCCTGTAGCGCTTCGACATTGATCTCTGCGTACAGGGCGAACTGCCGCTCGAAAAGTCATGCGCGGACCTGCAACTCTCGGTCGATCAGGTGCTCGAAAAGCTTTCAGATGCCGAAGACCGCGAACACGGAGCGATGCCGGCAAATCCCGCCGGTCTGACTCCAAGCCGGCTGATTCAGCACATCGTGCGGGTTCATCACCAGCGCGTGCGCCAGGAGTTGCCCAGGGTGGCAGAGATGGCGCAGACGCTTGCGGAGAAACGCGGCGATCGTGCCCCCCAACTAGCGAAGGCGACGGCACTGGTCGAGGAACTGCACGCTGAATTGTTTGCTCATATTCAGAAAGAGGAGCAGGTTCTTTTCCCATTCATCGCGCAGATGGACCAAGAGCTTCTTGATGCGTGCTCGCCGTCCGACCTATGCTTCCGCTCGGTTGCGCAGCCGATCAGGATGATGGTGCTGGAGCATGACGCAGCCGACCGCATCATGGAAGAACTTCGCTGCATAACGGATGGCTTTGAGCCTCCCGCGTGGGTCTGTGCCACGCATATCGCACTCTTTGGTGGCCTCCGCGCGTTCGAGATCGATCTCAGGCAGCACGTCCATCTGGAGAACGACATTCTGTTTCCACGCGCTCTTGAAATGGAAGCCGCATTGAATGTTCGGATGTAGAAATGACTACACTCCCTCACATCAATCAGACGCATATTCCTCACCCAGAAAACCTTACCCGCGAGATTGCGCTTCGCGAACGTCACAAGAGCCTCATGCTCCGCGCCTGGATCCTGGCCGGCCTCTTCTTCATGGCGCTGCCCGGTACCCTGCTCGGCTTTTCAAACCTGATGGCAATCGCCACCCATCACGGCCTCGGCGCTCTTCGCCCGCATGGATACAGGGCCATGTGCACGCCCAGGTCTTTGGCTGGATCGGCAGCTTCGTCCTCGGAATAGGCTTCTATTCACAGCCTGCGCGTGGCCGGTCGGTCATCCGAATCCCGTTGACCTGCTTTGTGCTGTGGACCTTGGGTGTGGTCATGCGCTGGGTCGCGAACATCTATGGCTGGCATTGGCGGGTTCTTTTTGTGCTGTCCGCAGGCTTCGAGCTACTTGTAATCCTCTTGTTTCTTACCGCCGCTTCTCACCATAAACTGCCAGAAACGGCGAACGGAAAGCAGACGAAGCCGCGTATGGAGCTTTGGATGGTCTCTGTGCTCTTGAGCACGGTGGGGCTTCTTGCGTTAGCCGCCTTCAACTTTGTTGAATGTCTGAAGCTCGCAATGGCCGGAACACAGCGCGCCTTTCCGCACGCACTCGACCAGAGATTTCTGGTCCTTCTCGCCTGGGGATTTCTCGTACCGGTAGTCTGGGGTTTCTCCGCGCGTTGGCTGCCAACATTCCTCGCGATTTCCCGGCCCGGCTCACGAACATTCGGTGCGGCGTTAATCCTTGACCTGATGGGCGTCCTGTTCGGCGTTTTCGGATGGACCAAAACAGCTTCATTCCTGCTTGCTGCCGGTGCGGTGGTCGTCGGATTTGCCTTGCATATGGCACAGCGACCGCTCGGACATGCAAAGGTCCAGAGGATTCATCTGAGCTTCCCTTCGTTCATTCGTCTTGCCTATGCCAGGCTCACGATCACAAGCTTCATCGGCATCTGGGCAGCTTTTCTCGATGTCCACGGGGGCATCTGGGGCGCCTCTCGTCACGCGCTGACCGTCGGATTCGCCGCCACCATGGTCTTCGCCATCGGGCCGCGCATTCTTCCTCACTTTGCAGGCATCTACTCCATCTTCAGCAAGCGTCTCATGTTCCTCAGCCTGCTCTTGCTCCAGACCGGCTGCGCCCTGCGCGTCTGCTCCGAGCCGCTGGCCTACGAAGGCATCCTTTCCTTCGCGTGGAAGACACTTCCCATCTCCGGAATGCTGGAGCTTGGCGGCGTACTGGTGTTCGCCATCAACATCGGGCTCACTATGCCTCGCAGGCCAATCGGCCTTTGCACAAACCACCGGAAAAAGCCACGCGGACGCGGCTTCAGCCGTCTCATCCACGTTGTGACTTAAGTCCCTGCATCGCAAGGTTCTTTCACGTACTGTCGCGAATAGAAGCACGCGAGATGCATTCATCCTTTTGAATTGAGGTAATCAATGAGCTACAAGCGTTACTGGTGGGCACTGGCCGTCGTTCTCATCGGATCTTTCGCCGTTCTGGGTGGCGTGGGGCTAAAGATGATCAGCCAGGCTCCACCTATCCCCGATGTCTACACCGCGGACGGGCAACTTCTCTTTACGGGTACGAGCATTACCAACGGGCAGGGCGTCTGGCAATCGATCGGCGGCCAGGAGATCGGCACGGTCTGGGGCCATGGCGCGTACGTCGCTCCCGATTGGAGCGCCGATTGGCTGCATCGTGAGTCGGAGATCCTGCTCAACACCTGGGCAGTTCGGGATGGAGCGCGCGACTTTGCTACTCTTGGCCCGGATCAGCAGGCGGTCTTGAAGGCCCGGCTGATTCGCGAGATGCGGACCAATACCTATGACGCCGCCGAGAATCGCGTCACGATCTCCGCTGACCGCGCCGCCGCATTCAAGCAGCTTGCGGCCTACTATGCCAACGTCTTCTCCGCCGGACGCACGGACTACGCCATTCCGCCAGGGGCTCTGACCGCCCCCATCAAGCAAAAGGAGATGGCGGAATTTTTCTGGTGGACATCCTGGGCCGCCAGCACCGAGCGCCCCGGCTCCAACGTGACCTATACCAACAACTGGCCGCATGAGACTCTGGTCGGCAACGTGCCTACGCCGGGCGCGGTGCTCTGGAGCATTATCAGCTTTGTGGGCCTGCTGGCAGGCATCGGCGGCCTTGTCTGGTGGTACGCGTCACAGGAAAAGGTGCTCGTGCATGGCCCTTATCCCGAGAAAGATCCCTTTCTGGCGATGCGAGCAACCCCGTCGCAGCGCTCCACAATCAAGTATTTTTTTGTTGTCGTGATTCTCTTTGGCGTGCAGATTATCATGGGCATATTGACCGCCCATTACGGGGTCGAGGGCGGCGGATTCTTCGGGTTCCCGCTGGACCGCTATCTTCCTTACGCCGTCACCCGTACCTGGCACTTACAGCTTGCCATCTTCTGGATTGCCACCTCGTGGCTGGCGACGGGACTGTATGTCGGCCCCGCGGTCAGCGGCCATGAGCCGAAGTATCAGCGGCTCGGCGTCAATGTGCTCTTCGGTGCGTTGATTCTCGTCGTGGGCGGCTCGCTCGCGGGAGAATGGATGGGTATTCAGCAGCGCCTCGGCCACTGGTGGTTCTGGTTTGGTAGCCAGGGCTATGAGTATCTCGACCTGGGAAGGTTCTGGCAGATTCTATTGTTTGTCGGCCTGGTTCTGTGGCTCGTGCTGATGGTTCGCGCGCTCTGGCCCGCACTCCGGCGCAAGAGCGAAGACCAAACGCTGCTCACGCTCTTCCTCATCTCCAGCATTGCCATCCCGCTCTTCTATGCGGCGGGGCTCATGTACAAGCAGACCAGCAATCTGGTTACAGCGGAATACTGGCGCTGGTGGGTGGTCCACCTCTGGGTCGAGGGCTTTTTTGAAGTGTTCGCAACGGTTGTGATCGGGTTCCTCTTCGCACGGCTCAAACTGATTGAGATTCGCACCGCGACCAAAGCTGCCTTGTTTTCCTCGACCATCTTCCTTTTCGGCGGAATCATCGGCACCTTTCACCATTTGTACTTTGCTGGAGCAACGCCTGCGGTGATCGGCCTGGGCGCGATCTTCAGCGCATTCGAGGTGGTGCCCTTGGCGCTGATCGGCTACGAGGCGTGGGAAAACATTCGCCTGATGCAGCCGACGAAGAAATCGCCCTGGATCGCCAACTACAAATGGCCTATCTACTTCTTCGTCGCGGTCGCGTTCTGGAACCTGGTTGGAGCCGGCCTCTTCGGCTTCCTCATTAACCCGCCCATCTCTCTCTATTACGTACAGGGCCTCAACCTGACGCCGCTGCACGGCCACACCGCGCTCTTCGGCGTGTACGGAATGCTGGGCCTGGGACTCACGCTCTTCTGCCTTCGCGCGATGAGCCCCGACAGGCCATGGAAGCAGGGAACGCTGAAGCTCTCTTTCTGGAGCTTCAATGTGGGCTTGAGCCTGATGTCCCTTCTCAGCTTGCTGCCCATTGGTCTGCTGCAAGCCTGGGCATCCATCCAGTACGGCACATGGTATGCGCGCTCGGCCGCGTTCATGCACTCCGGCCACATGCAAACCCTGCGCTGGATGCGAGTTCCCGGCGACGTCATTTTCTCGATCGGCGCGGCGGCCTTCGCCTGGTTCTTGCTTGGGCTGTTGACTGGACATTCTTACGCGGATGGGACGCCCACCAGTCAGGACTTTACTTTACACGGGACAAAAGTAGAAAACGAAGCGGCACTGGTAGGCCGCTGATTTGTACCTAAACCATGCGGCGCTTTCGACGGAAGTCATCCCACCTCGAATGCGCCGCACACAACTGCATCAACATGGAGAATCAAATGAAACGCTACTATAGCGAAGACGAACCCCTTACCGTGCTTCCGGAATTGGATCAGCCATTGCTGCAATCTGATCTATCCGCAGAGATCGAGAATCTGCGGCTTGCAGAATCGTGGCAACGAAAGACGGGGCGAAGCTCCAAGACGCTGCTGAACTCTCCAGCGTGCGGCATTCTAATCATTGCCATGAAGCAGAACACGGAGACGAAGGAGCATCGTGTAGACGGAAGGATCACGATTCACACCCTGGTCGGCCGTCTGAGGCTGAAGCTGTCCGATCGAACGGTTGAAGTTCCGGCTGGCCATCTGCTGATGCTCGATCGCGGCATTGCGCATGACGTTCAGGCAGTGGAGGAGAGCGCTTTCCTGCTCACCATGTGCTGGCACGGCGGCGCCGCCCGATCCGCTTCGGGAGGCTAACTGATGGCCGGCACAATTCGGAATACGCCGACCACGGATCTTTCCGGCAGCGCGTACGGCCCTTCAACTGGTGAGTTCCGTAGAGGTGCTGCGTGCAACCGCCTCGACGATGTGAATCATGCAAAGGAGACGTCCATGGACTATACATTTCTTGTCAATCTGCAGCAGGAGTTCGCATTGCCGGAAAAGGGAATCCTGAGCCGCGTTCTGCGCAAAGACGACCAGGTCAACGTCACGCTATTTGGCTTTTCACAGGGCGAGGCGCTCTCCACACATTCATCCCCGACGCCGGCCATTCTCTATTTTCTGGAAGGGGAAGCCGAAGTTCAATTGGGAGAGGACAAGGTCGACGCCCAGCAAGGCTCCTTTATCTACATGCCCCCAATGTTGCCTCACGGAATCTCCGCAAAAACTGCCCTTCGGGTGTTGCTTATTCAGATGAAGGATAATTCGCAATAACCCGAGTTGCAGGCGTGGCTAAGATATGGCGGAAGAGGATGGGTGCAATGGGACAGACGGTAGCGACGATCCGGCATGTGCATTTTGAGGATCTGGGAACGTTGGAGGCATTCTTACAGGAGGCGGGCTACCAGATCCGCTACTACGAATCCGGAGTGGATGAACTGCCGGACCCAGTAACCGGGGCGGCGCTGGCGGTGGTGCTGGGCGGACCGGTCGGAGTCTGTGAAACGGAGGCGTACCCGGAGATGGCCTCCGAGCGGCTATGGCTGAAGACGCGGATGGAGGCATGCCGGCCGACCGTGGGTATATGTCTGGGGGCGCAATTGATGGCTGCGGCGCTGGGTTCCGAAGTGGGACCAATGGGGCGGAAAGAGATTGGCTTTGCGCCGCTGGAACTCACCGAGGCAGGCAGACGCGGCCCGTTACGACATCTGGAGGGGATTGCGGCGCTGCATTGGCACGGAGACAGCTTCGCGATTCCGGCGGGAGCCGAGCATTTGGCGGCGACGAATCTCTGCCGCAACCAGGCCTTTGCGCTGGGGCCGCGGATGCTGGGATTACAGTTTCATGTAGAGGTAGATGGGGGGAGCGGGTTTGAGCGCTGGTTGCTGGGCCATGCCGTCGAACTGGCGGGGGCAGGGATTGATCCGCACGAATTGCGGCGGCAAGCGGCGTTCTGGACAGAGCAACTGCGTCGGGCGGCACAGGCGATGTTTGCGGAATGGTTGTCCGGGATAGCTGACTGTTAGCTTTCCAATTCCTAGCAGGCTTCCGCTTCGCGCGGGTGTTTTTTCGATTATGCAGTTCCTCTTGCAAACAATCAAAGGTTGGAGATGGAGGAGCGGCACTCAATTACCAAGGCCGTGGCCGAAGCGCAGAGGAGGAATGGAATGGTTCAAGTCAAGCGAGCTTACGAGTCGGCGAGCAAAGACGATGGAGCGCGTTTCCTGGTCGAACGGCTCTGGCCGCGCGGCATCAGGAAAGAAAGCCTGAACGCGGAAGGCTGGCTCAAAGAAGTTGCACCAAGCACCGATCTGAGACATTGGTTCCAGCATGATCCGGCCAAATGGGATGAGTTCCGCAAGCGGTACTTCCGTGAGCTCGAAAAACATCCGGAAGCCTGGCAACCATTGCTCGGGCAGGCTCGAAGTGGCCGCGTAACCCTTATATACAGCGCACACGACACCGAGCACAACAATGCAGTGGCGCTCAAAGAGTTTCTCCAGAACAAATGCGGGGGCGCTCTGAGCAGAAGCTAGCCGCTTCGACGATACCGCGAACACGGCGGTCCAATTTCGCATCTGGGCCACAGAATAGGATTGTTCTATGCGGGTTTCCGAAGTGACGGGACAGAGTCTTAACCAATTTGTCGAGCTTGGCTTGGCATTCCTGCTCTCGGCACTCGTCGGGTGGAGCGCGAGATTCGCCACAAAAGCGCGGGACTTCGCACCTATACGGTCGTAGGCACCGCCGCTGCCCTTTTCCTATTGATCTCAAAATACGGCTTCACAGACGTTCTGATCAACGATCGCGTCGTACTTGATCCGTCCCGAGTCGCGGCGCAAATTGTTACCGGAATCGGTTTTATCGGTGCGGGGCTGGTCTTTGTGCGAGGCGACCGGGTTTCGGGACTCACAACTGCTGCCACGGTCTGGCTTGTTACCGGAATCGGAATGGCCTGTGGCGCCGGTCTTCCGCTGCTGGCGACTGCGGTTACGGCCGCTTATTTTATCGTGGCACTGGTTTTTCCCATTCTTTTGCGCCTTCTTACAGGTGGGCATGTTCCCACTGAGCAGAGTGACAACGCGCAACACGACTAGCTGCTTTTCTGCACGGCCACAAGTGATAAATCACAAGCGGATTTGCATAGGTCAAGGGAAACAGGGCGCCCTACGATCCGGTATAGCATTTTTGGAATTGTGCAGATCGAAAAGCACATGATCGAGTGGCTTTTCCCTCAAGAAAAAGCCACCTTCCACAATTCCAAAAATGGTAACGTGCATTCCGAAAAAGCCCTAGCTCGCGACCGCTTCCATGTCGATTGCGCGGGGGAACAGAATATTGTTCTCCAGGTGAATGTGCTGATGGAGATCCTGCTCAAATTCTTTCAGGCCATCGTAGAAGGCGTGATAAGTCGGGCATGCACCCTCGGGGGCAACAAAATCATGGCTCAGGCTGCGAATTGTCGCCATCAGAACACCAGCAGCATCGTGTTCCTGAGTCATCATTGCAATTGGATTGGCGACTGTTCCAAAGCAGCTCTTCGGTCGGACGGCTTTGTCCATGATGGCGCGCTCCAGGCGAACGATGTAGGGAAACAGGACGGCCTCTTCTTTCGCGAGATGTGCAATCAGCTCTTCGTCCAACTGCCCCATGGTTCTCTGGATTTCGGGCAATTCTGCCCTCGTGTCGCCGTGACGGACCACAACCTTTTGGGCGAGGAGCGCCAGCCGCAGAAGTTCCTTCCTCACGTATGCGTGATGCACAGAGACGATGTGTTCGCTCAGGCTTGCGAGAGAGGCTTTCGACCAGTCCTCGGAGGACGGGGCGGAGTCTGCTGCCGCGGCTTCGAGTGCGGCAAGGACGCTGTTGATGGGAAGGTTTTGGGTCGTGCAGGCATCCGCAAGAGGTTTGCGTCCTCCGCAACAGTAATCGATACCAAACTTCTCGAATACCCGGATTGACGTTGGCTGTTTGAGTGCAATCTCGCGAACGGTCTCGATGGCAGTGGTCATGGCGGTCTCCTTGAGTCTCAAAATAGGAGCACCGCGTAAAAGTAGCAGCGACTTTAGTCACTTCAGGGAACAAATCTGGCAATTAAAACGGAAACCGTATGTCAATTAAAGCCCGATTATTACATGCTTTCAGGGAAAAGACGATTGTGACTTAGATAGTGTCGTCACGAGACTGCGTATTGTGCGAAACTAATAGGCAATGCAGTCACGAGCCGCGTATCACCGTCACGATTTGAGGGATCACGCGTGGGGATTATTATCCCCCCCATCTTCCCGGGCAAAGAGGTCAGTGGGGCGGTATTGCCCAGGACAACCGTCGATTTCTGAATGCGATTTTCTGGATTCTTCGCACCGGCGCGCCGTGGCGGGATCTTCCGCCAGATTACGGGGACTGGAAAAATACCCATCGCCGTTTCTGCCGCTGGCGTGACCAGGGCATCTGGGAAAAGCTGCTGGAGCAGTTGATCGATGAGCCGGACTTTGAGTGGCTGATGATCGACGCCAGTCATATCAAGGTTCATCCGCATGCGGCTGGCGCGGTGGGCGGCAACCAGGCGATGGGCCGGACAAAAGG
>NZ_DATKQC010000224.1:0-3942 GCF_035532915.1 Edaphobacter sp. | reverse complement strand
CCCCGCCTCCTGAAGAAACTCCAACTGAAAGAAAATATACTTCTTGCCTGCTGTCTCCGAGGAGGGGTGTGGGGAGATTGGCCGGTTAATTACGGCATGTCGCAAGGTTTCTCCCCGACAGCGTGGAATTGTTCGGCCCGGTTCACCGCCTCCCCGCCAGGGGCTACTTGGCTGATCGGCCAACATTCCCTGCCGGGCGTCGAAGGGATGACTTATACTGCTGCGGATTACTCTCGGAGATCGCGCATGCCCACAGCCACACCATCCCCTGCGGATCAGCCGCTCTACGACCTTGTTAACGGACTGGCTCCATCGACCATTGCGGACGTGATCGCGCGTATGCAGGCCGTCGACGCGCTCCTGCCGGTGAATGATGGCCTCAAGTGGTTCAACCGGCTCTATCTCACGGTCACGCAGCAGGTCGATCTGCACCCGCCGGGAGGCGCGTGGCAAAGCCCAGTTTGGCTCACTCGCCTCGATGTCGTCTTCGCCGGTCTCTATTTTGGCGCCGTGGCCAGATTCCTCGGCGGAGGCTCTGTGCCCTCGGCATGGAGCGCGCTGTTTGAAGCGCGTTACCGCACCGGCATCGATCGCATTCAGTTTGCTCTCGCAGGCATGAACGCCCACATTAATCACGACCTCGCGCTGGCCCTGCTGACCACCGACGCCGAATTGAACGTCATTCCGGCTCCAGACAGCCCCGAGTTCGCCGACTATCAGTCCGTCAATGACTTGCTTAAAACCGTGATGCCCTCGGTGCTGACCATGCTCGCCACGGATACGCTCGGCGTGCTCGCAGAAGACACTGGCAAAATCGGCCGGCTGCTCGCTTTCTGGGACATCTGCAGCGCCCGCAACCTCGCCTGGGACTTCGCAAACCACCTGCGCGATCTGACCGGGCTCACTCGTAATGCTGCCATCAGTGCGCAAGACGCAACCACCGGCGCCCTCGGCCGGGCCATCCTCGCCGTCTGAATGCTCTGCGCAAGAGCCAGCCTGGCTCCATATGGTTCTTTTGAACATGCCTGTCGAGATGGCCAAAGCAGACAGCCAGCGGACCCTACAAATAGCCGAACCGACCGGCCAGCATCCTGCGATCTCATAACCGGGTTGGGTGTCTGGCGTTAACTATTCTTTCCGGTACTTTTAATTGTCGCCCGTCAGTTGGGGCAGGAAAATCGGACCCTGGGGCGTTCGGGGAGTAATCCCGACGATCGCGCATAACCGGTTGTCGATGAGTGGTTTGGCCTGACGGCGGCAATTCAGCAACATATCCCAATAGATCAATCCACATTTGCCTACTTCAATGAAGCCGCAGCATTCGGTGGCTGCTTCAGTCCGGGCAGAAGTATCGCAGTGCGGCCAGGTGCAGCCCATTTTCAGCCTCCGCATTGAGCCGGTTACCTTTGGCCAGGTCCATCAAGAGTCTTGAAGATAGCCCAAGATGGTGAGCAATGCAGACCATTCATTCGAGCCCAATCATGCCATCCTATGGAATTACCCCTGCGGATGGGCGGGGCCCGGTGCTCAAATTGGACACTCAACCCGATGCGCTCACGGCCTGGCCCCTGTTAACTGGGGATCAGCATGATTCGGTTCCGGCTACTCCGGTATCGACCTCAACCGGCACTGTTTTCTATGCCCGGCCCTTCGAAAACGGCAGGGCCATTCCTGGGGGAAGGCGTTTAATGCAAAAACTCGGAAAGCCGACTTTCGATGTAAGGAAGTTTTTAGCCAGCGCCGGCCGTGGTCGCGAGCTTCTCGAACTTCACGAAGATCAGATCCTCTTTTCGCAGGGAAAAGCCGCTGACTCTGTGATTTATCTACAAAGTGGACGCGCAAAGCTGATTGTCGGATCCAGCAACGGCAAGGAAGCCACGATCACTTACATCACTCCCGGAGATTTCGTTGGAGAAGAGTCGCTTGCAATCGTCGGCGCGCTCCATACGTCCACTGCAACCGCAATCACTCACTGCCGAGCTCTCAGGATAGAACGTGGCGAGATGCTCCGCGCCCTGCATGAAGAGCAGCCACTCGCCGTCGTCTTCACGGCGTTTCTTCTCGCGCGAGGAATGCGCATCCAGTCCGATCTTGTCGACCAGCTCTTCGACTCCAGCGAAAAGCGCCTGGCGCGGGCTCTCTTATTGATGTCGGGGCTTGGCAAAACAGGTGAAATAGAATCGCTGCCTCTTGAGATCACGGAGGAAAGGCTGGCTGAGATGATTGGCGCTCCCAGGTCTGCCGTCAGGTTCTTCATGAACCGCTTTCGCGAGCTTGGCTTCATCCGTTACGACGGCCAAATTCGGGTTCATCAATCTCTTCTGGACACAATCCTGCATGACCGGTTGCCCGGCAACAACACAGCAACACCCGAAATTGTTCACCCAGCACGGTAAGAAGGATGGACTTTCCCGATGGAATACTCGAAGTTCAACCGACTGCTCCGCCGAGTCATTGCGGTACCTTTGTTGGTCACGACATCTCTTGCCGGATTCCTCTTGTGGGAAACATTCGATCTGAACAGATCGTTGCAATGGGTTGATCACACCGATATGGTTCTCGACCAATCCGGCCACCTTCTCAAGGTGCTGGTCGATATGGAATCCGCGAAGCGCGGCTATATCGCGACCGGCGATGAAAGCTTCCTCCCGACGTATCTGGAGGGGACGAAGCGATTCGATCCAGAATTCCAGGTCTTGAATCAACAGGCAGCGGATAGCCCCGCACAGCAGCAGCGGCTCAGAGCCATCGATGCTGGCTTTCAGGAGGCGGAGGAGTACGACGACCGGATTATCGCTCTTCGCCGTGCGGGAAAGGTTGACCCCACTCTCATTCAGGACCAGCTAAGAAAGAGCAACCTGGATACGCTTCGAGAACAGGTCACCTACTTTCAAAGTGTGGAAGAGAAATTGCGCCGCGAGCGCGTTGAAGCTGCGCATCGCCGATGGGTCTTGATGGTGACAAGCTGTCTGGTTCTCGGCTTGGGCTCTGGCGTCTTCCTTGCGTTCTTTACCGGATCCCACATCAAGAAGCTCGGCGACAAACTGCTTCAGAATGAGGAGCGTTGGACAGCTGTGCTGGGCAGCATTGGCGAGGCGGTCATCGCCACGGACAGCGAAGGGCGAATCACCTTTCTGAACCCGATCGCCGCGGTTCTTACCGGTTGGCCGGTAGAGGAGGCTCTGAACCAGCCGATCGGACATGTGCTCAAGCTCATCAACGAAGAGTCCGGGATGACGGCGGACAATGAAGTGCTCCGCGTGCTCAAGGACAGGGAGATTCTGGCAGTAGCCAACCATGTGGATCTGGTCACAAGGGATGGCCGTGAAGTTGCGGTCGAGCACAGCGCCGCGCCCATCTTCGCGGCCGAGGGAAAAGTCATTGGCGTTGTGCTGGTCTTTCGCGATGTTGCGGAGAGGCGGCAGGAGCGGATCGCCACTGCGGAGCAAGCCGCGCTGCTCGAGCTCACGCAGGACTCTGTCTTTGTGATCGACATGGAGGGCAGAGTCCAGTTCTGGAGCCGCGGAGCAGAGGCCATGCTGGGATACTCCAAGGCCGAAGCCGCCGGTCAAATCGCGCATGAAATGCTTTGCACCGAGTTTCCGGAGCCGTTCAAGGAGATCACCGCAGAGCTGATGCGCGTGGGACATTGGGAGGGAGACCTCATCAAGACGGCCAAAAACGGCAGCCTTGTTGTGGTGGCAGGCCGCTGGGCATTGCAATGGGGCCAGCGCGGTCAGCCGCCTCGCGTGCTGGTCATCAACAGTGACATCACTCAACGCAAGCGCTCACAGGAGTTGCTCGTCTTGCAGAGAGAACAACTGCGCGCGTTGGCAGACCGCCTGCAGTGGGTGCGCGAAGAAGATCGCATAAGGGTCGCTCGCGATCTCCACGATCAAATCGGACAGATTCTCACCGCCATCAAAATGGATATGGCGTGGA
>NZ_DATKQC010000223.1:0-27723 GCF_035532915.1 Edaphobacter sp. | reverse complement strand
CGGATGGACATCTCGATGCACTCATCGGACAATCCTTCCGGCGCAAAAGAAGAGAGGCCCGCGCACGGTGCGCATGGCCTCTATTTCTTCTGCAGGTTTGGGGGTTCAGGCAGCAACGCCCAGAGCTTTGTTCTTCAGCTCCGCAACCACAGCCTTCAACACCTTGAAGGATGAGATCTTGTCGACCGACTGGACGTTGTGTGCATCGAGTACGCCGTAGAAGACGTCCTCGTGCACTTCTTCAGCCAGGGCACGCACGCGACTGATGCCGCGATCGACGGTCTGCAACTGATGCAGAACCCACTGCTGCGCGGCGACTCCCGGGAGCTCGCGCGCATTGCGGGCCGAGCCGCCTTTGCGAAACACTTCGAAGTACAGCGCATCGCCGACATTTCGCCGGATACCTTCGATCTGCTTCGTCAGCTCGGTATCAAGCCTCTTGTTTGCCGCCTGATCCGCGCCATCTTGAGGAGCGGAATGGTTGCCTTTCGCTTTCACAGAAGATCCGGCTTTGGTTTGTCCCTCATTCCGGTTGAGTGGGACGACCCCGGCTGGGAGCGCCCACGTGGGCAAGGTCGGAAGGCTGACCGGATGCCCGTAATCGTTGAGGTTGACCCACATCTCGGAGAAGTTGTAGAAATACCGGCCGAGACCGAAACAGGAGCAAGCGCGTTTGAAGGCCTGGGCCTCTGCCCGCGTCATAGCATTGTCATCGTCCGCCCACATTTCCCCGCTTCCGCTGTGAGCGCCGAGACCGTGAATCGAAACGATGCAGGTAACGATCACCTTGCCGGTCTGGATGGCCTTGTCGCGTTTCAAGCGCGTGACGGGAGACAGCGTTGTCACCTGGTAAGCGCGGGTCCAGCCTGCCGGAGTGAAGATGTCGTTGAGGCGATCGGTATAAGCGCGCTGGTCACCGTACGGAATGACACGGCCCCGCTTCCCATCCTTGCTCTTGTTCGTGACGCGCCAGTGGATGGCGTCGGGATGGAAGGGAACGGCCAGCTTCTCGAGATAGCTCTGCTGTTCTGTTGAAAGTTCAGGTTGCATAGAATGGTCCTTTCAGGATGGATTGAGGCGAAATGGTGAGGCGTCGAAGGGAGTGAAAACGCCAGAGGCGCTCTCGGGAAAGGGCGCCTCTGGCGAGTGGAATGTCGGAATCGGTAGAGTAAAAGAAACTACCTACACAGGCGACGAACGGAGCAGCTTTCAATCCGATTAAAACGGGACGTCTTGATCTGTGATCTCAAGATCTCCATACTCGTGCTGGTTGTTGTACCCCGAGCTTTCGGAATCAGAATAGCCGCCTGAAGTTCTCCCAATGCTTCCGGAATTCGAGGAACGCGAACTGCCGCTCCCGTTCTCGCCTCCGTGGCTATCGCCCAGCAGCGTCAGGTCGTTGACGATGATTTCGGTCCGGTACTTCTTCTGGCCGGAGTCTTTGTCATCCCAGGACCGGGTCTGGATCTTGCCTTCGATCATGACCTTCGATCCCTTCTTGACGTAATCGCGAATGACTTCCGCCGTCCGCTTGAAAGCGACAAGGTTGTGCCATTCGGTTTTGTCCACCCACTCCTCGCCCTGCTTCTGCCGGTCGGCGGTTGCGAGGGAGAAGTTGGCGACGGTGACGCCACTTTGCGTGGCTCGAATTTCCGGGTCTTTGCCGGCGTGACCGAGCAGAAAGACTTTATTCATTCCTTTTGCCATACGATTTTTCCTTCCTTGTAGTGCTGGTTGTGGAGCAATTTACTGAACGACAAGGTTGCCGGGCCGCTTCCACATCTCCGCGAAGTCGCGCTCGAAATCCTCAATCTGGCGGGTATCCCGGGTCACGGTGACCTGATTATCCTGATAGCGCGCCGCCGACACCGACCAGTTGCCGGACCCATCCCGCAGGACGCGATCGTCAAAAAGTGCCATTTTTTCATGCATTAATTCGTCGCTGCCCTTGACCCGCACATGAATGTTGCGGTGGCCGGAAAGGATCGCCATAACCTGAGAGCCTCGTGCCTGTTCCTGCTCGAACTGCCCTCGATCGCGATAGATCCATATCTGAACTCCGCGGGACGCGGCGCGGACGAGCGCCCGTGCAATCGCCCGGCCCGTAAAGGCGTACATGGCCACCTCAATCGAGGAACGCGCGCCATTGATCAGACCAATATCGATTCGCTCTACATTCTGGCCGGGAGAAAAATAAATCTGCTCATCACCGGCCAACCGCCCTCCCTGGAGAGTCTCGGTGTTGCTGGTGCCAAAAGGAATGTCCGTGCCGGCGTTGGCAACCATTGGGGAAAGCCGACTGCTGGCATGGGTAAGTAGAGCAGAGAAAGAGGTATGAGGAACCTGCGGCAGTTTGTCTCTGTGCCGCACGGCCCAGAACAGGGTCGCCCCCGCGCCCAGCAGTAATAGATTTCGGAAGATACGCATGGAAACTCCTTTATTGCTGATGCATCAAGCCGATAATCGCGAACATGGCCGCCAAAAATGAGAATTGATTGAGTAGCTTGAATTGCTCGTACTTCCCTTCCAGTTCTTCGTCCGTTTCATCGCCCGCAATGCTGAGTTCGATGAAGAGCCGGAGGATCAGTGCGACCACAAGCAAACATCCTGGAATCAAGACGGTGAGATGGTTACGCATGTGAACGGCAATCCAGATGACAAGCAGAATGCCGCCACAAGTCTGAAGTCTCTGACCCAATCGGGGATGCTCTTTGTTCATAGCGTCACCGCCACTTCTCGCCCACTTCGAATCCCTTGTTCCAGCAAATGACAATGTTTGCAGCCCAAGCAGCAAACCGCTTCCGTAATTTTCAGAAGCACATCGAGAAAGGCTTCCGGCGGCAGCTCGTCTTCGCCGTTGCGCTTGAGAAACCGTGGCCAGGCTCCGCCGCGAAAGGCTGAGTCCCTTCCCCAAAGTTCTGTCGCCAGTGTGCCGGCCCGGCGAAAGAAGACGATGCCGCTTTCAAGATGAGGGCGTGTACCCGGTGTACTGGAGAGCGAGTGCCGGGTGATGAGCACATCGTAGGTGTTTTCATAACGATACATTTCCACCCGGCAGAACTCCGGCTCGATCACAACCGCATGAACTCCATTGGGCATGAAGTTCTGCACCCGTTGCGTCCAGGCCAGAGGCTGGCCCTTGACACCGCAAAAACCGACGTAGCGGCCGATACTCGCGACCGCTCCACCAGCCTCTTCGCCGCGCAACAGCCATTGCCGGCCCTGTTGTTGGTAGACGACCTGGAGCGTGGCACGGCTGAAGATACCGGTCTTGCGGATCTCCTTCCGTGTCAGTTCCGGCAGGGTGAGGCCTCGTTGGGCCATGAGCGTGAGCCGCTTGTCCATCGTTCCCCTCTCCTTTACGGGTTACCGTTGACGAATTGGGACGCCAAGGGCATCCCGAATCATTTCCTTGGTGCAGCCTGCCCAACACTTGTAAAAGCGAGGATCTCCAACCGAAATGGCGAGGTTGTCGCCAGACCGGTCGTGTCCCTGCTTCGCGCAGGATGGGCATTGCGTCCACCAGTTATTGCTTGCCTTCCGCTTCACCTGAACGTGATCGAGGATCTGAAATCCACGACCGCTCTCAAAAGGAACCGCGGGCTGCTCGATCTTCGGACGTGACTGAAACTCCTCCGGGATGCTAAGTCCCTCGATGAACGTCGAGAGCTCCTCAGCCGTGAGCCGCCTCACGCGTCGCAAATAGGCAAACTGCGACTTCAGATCGGGAGCGGCATCCTCAAACCAGTAGCGATGCATGTTCGCTCGATGGACACCGAGAGGCCCTCGAATGGCGTTGCCGAACTCGCCTTCTCGCAACTCATCCTGACGGGGAAAGATTTCGATTCCATCCAATTGGTTAAGGGTGCCTTTGATCGGCACGCCCAGGCGGAGCGCAAGGTTATAGATGTAGGTGCGGCAGTCGTTCGCCGGCAGCGGCTCCTCGCAGAGTATCCAGAGGTGGGCGCCGCGCCGCGACATCTCGAGCGCGGCTTCGACACCATCCTCCTTCAGCTCCAGCTTCAGTGCCGCCAGATCCCGGTGCGCCCGCTGGTAATCGGCGTCGATGGCCACCCATTTTGACCGCTGGGTTTCCGGGTTGATGGCATAGAGACCGATGGTTTGAAGACCGCTCAGGTGTTTCCGTACCGTGCTGGCGTCGAGGGCCAGGCGCTTCTTCGTAAGCCGCTCTTTCGGCTGGTAATAGTAGTAGCGCTGGTTATCGGGGTTGGGCGTGTTCGATTGTCGTGTATAGGCCCGCCGATTCACAAACCACGTCATGTACTCGGGAACGAGGGCCGGATCGACCTTCAGAATCTCAGGCGTGGGTCTGGGTGGGATCCAAGGGGACGTTGCCGCAGTGAACATGGTTTGCTCCTTTCGTTTGAGTGGTTGTAAATCGGGTTCAAAATTCAGTCAAATCGGGAGACAAACGCTCGCTTTCGGGGTCTCCACTCCCGATCTGACCAGATAAAGGACCGGGAAAGCCCCGGCATTCAGGCATCGCAATGCTGTGCGCTGCGACTTCCGGCGCGATCCAGCAGATTCGTCCATCTCAGCAGCCGATAGGCCCACACGGCCCGGTCGAAATCGGGACCATTCAAGTCGTCGTCGCGGTCGAAGCGCAGCCATAGAAACACTTTGGCGGCCTCGTTGTAGACGTAAATCGCTCCGGTGTTCGGGCGATGCGGAATACTTTGCAGGAAGATCAGCCCGCCATCGGTTTCAATCAGACGTTCGGCTCTCGCTTCTCCAGCCTTCAGAAAAGCTCCGAGTATCTCCCATCGAGAGGAAGACTCATTGATGCCGGGCAGTCCATCGGCGGTGAAAAGATAATCGACGCGTAGTCTGCCGAGTAGTTCTCGTTTGGAGTAGCGACGTTGCGTTTTCATGGGAATGTCCTCTCTTTGGTTGGATTTGGGCAGAGATTGCCGGTGGAAGTACGTGAAAAGCCGATTTCCTGTTGCCAGTCAGTCCGGCTTTTCGGTTGAAATTTCGGGGGACGGGTTTAGTGCAGGAAGTAGATTCCTGACTGGAGCGCTGCTTTTGCATCCGCCTCGGTCCGGTAGTAACCGGACTCCCGGGAATAGGGGCCGCAGTCCCAAACCGTTCCGATGTAATAGCCGGCTGCCGAGCGAAGCACTTCATCTTCCATGTGCTTCAGGCAGTTCCGGCATGTCCTGGGCGCGCCGCTGGCGATGGTTTCTCCTGGCAGCATGGGGTCTCTCCTTGAACTCAGGTGTTATGGGCACAACAAAAAAAGCGCCAGCATCGGCGCCTTTAGAGTGAGGGGTGAAATGAAAGTTGTATCGGGCTGCCGTCATGAATCGTCGCGGCGGCAGAAGCGAATCACAGCACAAATCTTAACCGTGCTGAAGGATTCCAGGTGGTGATAGAACGTGGCTTCAAGCCTTGCACTCACGAAGCGTTGATAACCGGCGCGGTCGCCCACGCGCATGGCATCCAGCGCTTCTACGCAGGGCTGGCCGGTCCTCCGGTCGAATGACGACAGGCGGATATAGCAGGATTTATTGAAGTGAAAATTGCTCGGGTGAGATATGGGTGAAGAACGGGTTTCCCTGGGACATTTTGCAAACGAACGTCCCTTGCGATCAACCATCGACTGACAGAACCCGCCCAAGTGCGTGCGCTTTGGAGACCTCGACATACCCAGCGTCCGAGTTCTCATAGAACAAACCGGACTCCGCATCAATGTACAGATAACGCCTTGTGCCTCGATGCTTGTAAAGCTGAAGTGTGCCAACCCTGCCCATGTGCATGAATTGGTCGATCGATCTCACGTCCATATCGAACAGCGTTTCAAGAGGAGACCAATCCGGTTTCTCATCGACGACCTGCGTGCCACTGCGCATTTCACTGCTCCTTTCCCAAGCAATTGATCACCACGCGATGGGGCAATCGGCGGATGAATCTTTGGATCGGACCGCGCATCTGGTCGATCGAGCACTGTTGGAATTGCGCGGCTGGAGACTTACCGCCGTGCCGAACCATCTCCAGATATGTGTTGCTTGGGTTCCGAACAACGCGCAATAGAAGACCAAACCGTGCGGCCATTTACCGTGCCCAGTCCAGCGCTGGAACCGGACCAACGTGCTACAAGCCGGTGCCCGCATGACACAATAGGTCGGAATCGCTGGGAATTTCCCGCCTAAAAATCTCAGCATTCGGATGCTGTCTTTGCCGCCACTGACGTCCACCACCAGGACGGCTTGCTCACGATTCTCTGTGATGATCTGCTCTGAAGAAATCACTGAAAGCTCCTTTCTGCCGCGAAAACATAAATCAAGGTCCAAAACCATCGTTTTTGCATTCCAACATCTGGGTAGTCAGAAATAACTCTTTTTGTATCTGCCACTAACAGCGGAAAAGGGAACGCACCGGGAACGCACCGGGAAGGGATGGAAAGAGTAAAACAACACTGGGACAAGGCTCTGACACAATGACCGGTAATGAATTTGAGTGAGTGCTCGTTCCAAAAAACAGCGCCTCTCATTTCGAAAGGGAGCATCTGCAATCCAACAAAAACCCGGATTTCTTATCCTTTAAGTGGCGCAATGGTCATCATAGCTTCACGCAAAGAGAGGGTTTCACGCATCGATCCATACGCGAACAGAAGCATGGTCTCCAGCAAATTACTCCGCAGTTTTGCGGAAGAAGCGAAGCACATTGGAAGTGCCGGGTGATTGAATGCGCGCGACAAGGTGAACACAAGATCGAGGGTTGACGTGAGATAAAGCACCATATCGATCTGGCCTTCGTCACGAATCGCTCTCTGAATTTCCTTATATCGGTCGGCGGATTTGAGCGTTCTTTCGTATTCAATGGCGATTTTCAGGGTATCCTCCGCTACTTTGATTTCGGCGACGGCATCGTAGTCCTTGGCAAGTGGTGAGCCAATCACATAATTCAAGGAGATCAATTCCCGATCCGACTTCCAACTCTTCAGGTCTCCCGATCTCTTGAACGCTTGCTGAATTTTGTTCAGTTCGAGAAAATGAGGCGCCTGCAGGACGCTCGGCAGGTTACGAGACCCAGACGTGACGTTCACCAGCCCTTCTCCGTAGCTCTCTAAGGTAGCCAATCCGAACCTTGTGATCGAGTAAACAACCCCGTTATACGGGGCTATCGGCGGCAGCTTGCGTATGTACGCTCCCCTGATCAAGCGCCGCAATCTCCAGTTGAAACAGCGGCGATCGCGTTCCAGTTTTGCATCGATCATCAGTTGGAATAACTGATCGTGCGACACGAATGTGGCATTTCTCGTCGCCAGAAGGAGTGGCAAATCCCGTTCTACGCCGAGGCGTAATCCTTCTCTCTGGATGTCCCCGTCGTCGTAATTGCTCAGATGCTCCCTGTCGTCCTGGTCAACGTAGCTGTTGTACTTGTCCATACACACCTCCACTCTCCTAGATTCGTCTTTACGTATCCGTCTGGCGGGACGAGCAATAGTGACTCCTGCCTGTCACGAAATTCGCTCGCCGCAACAATCCGCACACCCTTTGATCGCCACTCCGAATCGAACGATATGCGACCGTGTTCCTCGTCCGATATACGAATCAAGAGAAGATCTGCCAGCGCATTGGCCTGTATCTTTCGCGTCAGCAGCAATCGGTTTTGCACCCCATTCCGCTCCGGGCCGGGAGAAAAGAACTTGCGTTGCTGTATCTGGTCTGGTCGGATTCGTTGCTCCAAACAGCTGCCAACATTGAACCGGACCACGCCAGCCACCAGCCAGTTCCGGCGCTCGCGCGAACCCGAGATGAAACCCGTTGTGTTGAACACGGCCGCTTCAGAGGAATACCGAGCGGAAGAATCCGGATGATTCCCGGGCCGCAGCCACCACAGCGAGCCAAAGCTGAGACAGTGAAGGATCACGCCTGTCTCCGGCTTGGCGTTTTCCCGCGCGCCTCTTCCAAACTGTGGTGGGCCCTTGCGAGCTGCGTTCTCAGGTTCGAGATTTTCTGTTCGCCCGCTTTTATTTGCGCAGTGCTCTGTCGCAATTGTTCACGAAGCTGTTCGGCGTTGCCCGTCGTCGCCGCCTCACACTCATCCTCTTCGACAACATCAGAGGCGGAATTGGGATCGGCTATCGCACTGGGTGTCTCTTCTTCATGCACATCGGCTGTAGATTTTGTACGCTGGGCATGGAGCAATTCTGCCGTCTCAAGTCCCGCTTTCGATTCGGCGGGGGGGGCCTTTTGTATGCTGGCCTCTCGCAACTTTGCCAATTCAACTGTCTGTGCGTTGTACCGCCGTGCAAGTTTGTTGTGCATTTCGATGGTTTCAAGCGCCTTGGCGCGGGAAGTCACGTGGCTGTTGTAGAGCTGAGCCAAGATGTCTCCGGAAATACTCAGACGGAGGTCGCGCTCCCTCCAGAGCCACATGATGTACATGATGGCCAGCATCAGAAGCACAGTCAGGACCATCGAACTGCGCCAATAGAAGTTGTCAATCGTCTCCTCAATGGCCGCTAGTTTCCCCTGATCGATCAGTTGGCCGTAGTTCTCATTCTGGGGATTGATCTTCTCGAGGGCGGCGGCGACACCGCTTTGCCGCGATGCCCTCGCTTCCATCGCAACCCCAGGGTCGTACAAACTGCGCGGCAGATATCCGTTTGCCGTGGTTGCTCCCGTCTGTCCAAAAGCCAGCATGGGAGCCAGCAGCAGAGCACAGAGAATCGCTTTCTTCATCATCACTTGCTCCTTTTCCGGCCTTGCCGGGTGCGCTTTTCTTCAAGATCTGGATTGGAAAAGCGAAGATTTAAGCCGTCGCAATCGTCCGTGCAACTGACATATTTCGGATAAAGATTCTCCGGAACGCCGGGAAACCAGTGCCGGAACGGCTGACGGATGTGTACATGCCGATGCACAATGCCCTTTATCCTGTCGGGGAAAAGCATCTCCATCTGGCCGGTTGGCATACGCTTGATATGCTCCTCCTGGGCCAGCGTGTCCTTGATTTCGGTCTGGCTTCCCTCTCCTTCTTCCTTGTAGGTGGGTTGGAAGACGCCCGCCCGCCGGATACGCATAGAGCGCCGCATCTGGCGGATTCGCGACGAGGCTTTCAAAAACTCCTGGGCCGTTTCCTCGTCCTTGATGCGCAGCATGAAGGTGGTATTCGGCGCGCTGGCCACATCCTTTCGAAAGCCGCGGCCGACCTGGAGCAGTTGTGGCGCGCTCTGCAACGCAAACAAAAAGGCAACGTTCGCGCCCCGGGCCGTGACCAGAATGTGCGCGAAGTTCTCGTAGGCGAAGGGCGAGAACTCATCCATGATGACGCTGACGAAGGGCTGCTCCTTGCCTTTCTGCGCCTCAGCATAGCGTTTGCCAATCATCAACTGAAGGTTCTGGAGAAGCATCCGGCCGAGCGCCGTCACCGCACGCTCGTTTACATTCACGTTCAGGCTGACGTAGAGAATCAGCTTTTGCTCGATCACATCGTCGAGCGAGAGCAGGTTGTCGTAGGGGCCGGTAATGATGGCGAGATCGTCGGCCATGAACGTCATCAGGTTGTTGATGAGACCCTGGATTTTGGCGACACGTTCCCGGTCGCCGAAGGATTCGAGCAGGTTGCGCACGCTCATCTGCAAGGTCAACCGCTGCTGATCTGTGATCGAATCCGCGTCGCGGGTCCGGTCCATCGCCAGCTTGATCTGCTCGCCCAGAATGTCCTGGTCGTAGGCCGCGACCAGAACGTCGTGGAAGTTAAAGCGCTTGCCGGTGTAGTGGAGGATGCGGGCGATGTTTTCGAGGTACACCCTTTGGTGCCCCTCGAAGAAATCCTTCTCCATCTTGAAGCTCTCGAAGATGAAGCTGATGTGGTCCTCATAGCTGCCGTCGATCGACCAAAAGGGATTGTAGCTGGCGGAAATGTCCGGTCGCATGGGGTTAATGACGCGCAACTGATGGATGCGTCCGGCCGCTTCCATGGCTGGAATTAGTTTCTCGAATAGTTCCCAGTCGCCCTTGCCGTCGATGAAGATAATCGGCGCTCCGCTGGCGATGTCCTGCTCGGTAACACCGTGGAGCAAGGTTGTTTTGCCTCCGCCGGTCATACCGAAACAATTGGCCTGGTAGGTGCGGGTGTCGTTCGACCACGTAATTGGCTCGCCGTAGATGTCATAGCCCAGCAGGACGGCGTGGTTGTCCCGCGCGTGTTCCACATGCCGGCGGTCCTCGGAAGGCGAGATGTTTGGGATGGGCCGCGGCCAGACTTCTTCCATCTTCGCCTTCTTCGTTGCTTGAAAGCGGAGCCACTCATAGCAAAAGGTCGCGGCCAACAGCGGATAGATCGTGAGTTCGACCAGTTCGTCGACCCGGATGTGGAGGCGGCTATAGGCGATGTAGTAGACGACTCCGGCGACGGCAAGAATGAGAATCCAGACGAGGATTATTCCATCCTCGGCATCCCTGCGGGAGCGTGTTCGGTTTTGCTGGGGTGCTGGCATGGGAACCTCAGTGACGGAAGTAAAAGGCCGCGGCTACGGCGACAGCCAGCAGAATCATCCCGGTCGCGAACAGGGGATGCAGCTTGCGCCGGTTCTTTTCGTCGCGCTGCTCGATGGGATTGAGGAAGGGGCGCTTCATGAACTCCAGAAATCCGCCGGCATTTCCTTCGCGGTATGAGAAAAGGAGGCGCCGTTGCGCCTCCTTCGCAGTGAGGCGTTGGCTCGACTCCATCAGAGCACCGCCGCCGCATCGACGGGATGCGACTGATCGTTGGCGAAGACGAAGCGATAGAGCTGGGGCTTGCCGACGCTGGCCTCGAAGCACAGAACGCCATTGGCGGTCTGCCCCGGATTCACGTTCCGTCTGCTGATCCGCGCCTCCCGCACGATCATGGTGCTGGTGCTCTCAGTCTCGTACTTCGATAGCTTTTTTGCGGGGATCTCGATGTCCTTGAGAGAACTGAGCACGACGCTACCGGGTTTGGGAACCATCTCAAAGACGGACGGGGCGCTCAACCGGTACGGATGCTGGCTGGGATTTGAGACCGTATAGCGGACATACAGCACATCCTTGTCCCGAACGACCTCGGTGATGCGCACGTTGACGTGATCGTTCGAATCCTTCACGTCGCGGCTATACACAGGGGAGCTTTTGAGCATAGTCCGCGCGATGAGGGCGGCGGCCGCCTTCTGCATCTCGGATTTTCTGATCTTTGCCGCGTGGCTTCGGGCCTGCGCGGTTTCAGAGGGGGCGGGGGCGGGGGCGGGGGCGGGGGCGGCCATCGTCTGATCGATCACAAACGAAGCCTCGGTAACGGCGCCGGGGGGAAGAATTTCGTAGCTTGTCTGGGTATGCGCGGTCCAGACGAAGAGGTTGGTAGATTGACCCCTGGCTACAGGCTTCAGCGCCAGAGTATTGCCTTGCCACTCGATGCGAACGTCATCGCTGCCAACCGCCGCGCGGATGATTGGTTCAGGAAATTCGATGAGACTAATGTGGTTAAGTGCGGTTGCCACCCGGGTGACAACATTGGGGTTGATCACCTCGTGTGAGATGGTCTGCGCCGAAGCAACGCTCCCGGCCGCGAGAATCAGGACTGCTATCGTCGACTTCAACATGATGTGCCCTCTCGGAGTGTCCTCTCGACATCAGCGGGGAGAGTCATGAAGACCTCCCCCTCAACTGATGATGGTGCCCCGCTTCCTTAAAGGGTCGCGCACACCGTTCTGTGCTCCCTTTGTTGCGGAGCGTTGTCGTTCAGGGTCGCTACGTACTTGGCGACCCGCATGTCGAGCTCGTGCAGCTCGCGTTTGTTCAACCGCCTGCTTTTTGGATCGGCTACGATCCATTTATAAAAGTAGGCTTGGGGGTGCCGCTCGATATCGATGCGGACCCGCGTTTGATCGGAATGAGTGGACAGCCGTTCCACGCGCCAGAAAAGAATTCGCAATGTTTTCTCTCCTCCCTTTCCACGCCTGGCGACCCCTTTTCGAGGAAGTCACCAGAGAGTGGAACTGGTAGATCTCCCTCGTTTGAGGGTCTCGGTTTCGATCCATCCCATACGAGATGGCGTTGGCTATTGGCCGGTGTACACAAGAGAGCCCGTCTTCGGGTCCAACCGGAAGAGGAAGCTCTTATGGGTACCGCGAACGAAGAAGAAAGAACCGTCCTGAAGGATGACGGCGCCTTCCTTGTCTTTCACCTGGACCGTGGTCTTCTTTCCCCCGGTCCTTTCGGCGACAGCGTTGACCACCTCTTGAGGAAACGCGTGAAACAGAATGGAGCCCATTCCCTTCCCGCGTGAAACTACAGCGTTGAGAGCAGCGCACCAACCCTCACGGTTTTCCCGCTTCCCCTGCCCCCAGTAGCCGATGATGGACTGGAGAGAGCGAGACTGGGTCCGTGTGGATTCTTCCGCGCGGCGGAAGCTGGCATTTGCTTTCGCCAATTCCCGCTTCGAATGCTTGATCGAGTTCTGGTCGCCGGATTCGATGGCGACCTTCACCTGATCACGCGCTCGATCGCGTGCTTTCTTAGCCTGGTTGAAAGCGGTTTGAATGATGCCATGACCCGCCGCATAAACGGTGTTCACCATGCGTACTTCCTGAAACATCTCTTCCGAGACGTCCCCGCCGGTGATCAGGCCCCGAAACTGCTCGACCGGAAAAGGCTTCTCCAACAAGTCCGCGATGTCCTTGCGAAGCACGTTGTAGAGATTTCCGATGCGGTCAGTGTTGTGGATCTCAAGGCTCATTGGAAGCTCAGAAACGGTCCTGGCATTCTTGAGAGAAAGCCAGGGCGCGGAACCGACTTCCGTCCGTATGGCATGCAGCTTGGCGTGATCCGCCCGTACATTGTGCTTCAGCGAGTCAATCTCTTTCTGCAACTCGGCAACCAGATCGTAGAGCAGATCGTGGCGAGCCAGAGCGACGCAGGAACTCATCAGGTCGGTAATGACGCCGATCTGATTGCCCCGCGACTTCAAGGCAACGAACTCGAGGTTGAACCAGGGAGACTTCACACGTTCGTGCTTCGTCTTCCTGACCTCATGTGCGTCGTTCATGGCGAATCGGTCCGCGACAAACAGCGGAAAGCGTTCGCTTTCGATCACGCATACCCAGTCAAAATCGAAGTCGCCGCCATTCAGCTTGGCGGTCTCCGAATGCAGGGTATAAGTGCCTGTCAGAGTCAACTGTGCCGATGTAATCTGCCGGGCATCGTCGATGGAGAGATTCTGGTCATGGGCAAGCAGCGTGGCCGTTTCTTCGAGACCGAGATGGACCATGGGCAGCAGGTCCTCCTTCATGCGCACGGGGTAACGCACGCACAAGCTCCGCTCCGAAGTGCTTGAGGTAATGGCTCTGTCGCGTGGCATCCAATCCGCCGCGGACATGACCTTGCCGCTGTTGAGATAGAGAACGCCATCGTCGGCCAGCGCGAACGCGGGCAAATCGAGACCGCCTCCAGTCATCAGCTTGTAGGCCCAGCGTGCCAGCAGGCGATCAAGCTGACGGTGGATGTAAGGATGCCGGGTAAGCTCCCCACTTCCGTCAGCCAGCAGCGTCGCTTCCACGATCCGTTGAAACTCTTCTTTGTCGGAATCGCCGGAGGATACTGAAGAGCCAATCATCTCAACCAGTACCTGATGATTGCGCTCCCGCCATGCAGCTTTGAGAGCATCGATCTTTTCACGCGCCTGCGGCACAATCTCGGTAGCGATCGCATCGACAGGAGCGTGTTGCAGCACCGTATAGCTTGATTCGAATGTCAGCGGCCGGGAGATTTCCCGGATGCCGAGAACGATCGAGCCATGAAAAGCGCGTACATCCGCACCGAAGAAAGTCCTGACAACAGACTGTTTCTTCAGGCCCGGTTTGACCGAGCTTTCAGGAACGATGATGTCGCAGCCAACCGCATCTGCAACATCGTCGGCCATCACCTTGAAACTGCCCTTTGCCTGGGTATTTTCAAATGCCAGACGGAACTGATAGAAGTATCCTTCCGGAAGACCGAGTTCCAGGAAAAGACTTCTTCTGATCCATCCCCGGCAATCGTTGGTACCCAGCTTCAGGTCGGGAACAACGAACACGGTCTTCGCGGCCATCTCGTGAACGGATTTCAATCCGGACACAAGAATGCCGAAATAGGTGATCGCGGCTTCCGGCCACATCTCGAAGCGTTTCGCGAGCAAGGGCTCGTGAGCGGCATCCGAGAAGTAGTACTTGCCATTTTTGGCCGAACCCGAGGCTCCGACCATCTTCAAGTGAACGCCGTTGTGGCGAAGACCGGTGAGTGTGCGAGCGACAGTGGCTTCCTCGAAATCATCGAGAGTCTCTGCCGGTACGCTGACAATCGCTATTTTGGCGTCGGGATACAGCTTTCCGAGCAGCGTGTTCTCCGTCGTCGAATCCTGGCCTACGCCGGGGATCCGTTCGACGATACTGCCGTTTTTCTGTATGTCCAACATCGCGATTCGATTCCCTTCCATCCTGTGCATTGTGAGTCTCCTTTGTGCTTGTGGTTGCGGCACGCGAAGAGACCGTCAAAACCGTTCGAGACGGACCGCATCTCCGGCTTTGCCTGGTCTTTCCCGTCCTGTTCGAGGGACCAACCAGGCTTTTCGAGCAGCCGGGTCAGCGGGACAAATCCTTGCGAGTGAGGCCCGCAGGGTGGCTCAGAGAACCGAAACGATAGCCAACGCTAAACGAGACGATTTTTCTGAACTTGTCCGCTGGCTGCGATCACGTCCTGCTGCTGACAGCGCGTTTCTCAATAGCGATACTGCCATTGCTCAAATCGGCTACCGCTTTCCACGATTCGACCGTGTAGTAGGGCCGATCTAGTTTCAACGATTCGAGTTGAGCCTCGGCCTCACTCTTGAATTCCCGCTGGAGCGAGATGCTTTCATCGTCTGCATCCCCCATGAAGAACCGCGCGACTTGAGGCCCCTCTTTCTCGTGCGGCTTTCGCCCTCGCCGGGACGGCTTTTCGACCGCCGGCACTTCGACCAGATTGCTTACCGTGGCTGTACTCATTGCTGTGTTTCTCCTCCTTGATCCTGAATTGAATTCTGGATTGCAGAACCGTCTTCCGATCCGGGCGTTCCTTCGAGAACCGCCTCCCGCTTCTCGCCTTCAATCTGTTTTGACCAGTACGCGCCGATCAGCAGGCCGTCGGGATTGTTGACCGACCGCGCCACCTCGATCAGGCGCACATAATACTGTTCCACCAACTGGTCGATGATCTCGTGGTCGTTCACCATGTGGTGCACCGTGCGCACACCAAAGAGTTCATAGGTGAGCGGGGCATCCTTCGAGGTTTCAAGACTGCTCAGCTCCAGCGTGGACATGGCCTGCTCGTTCTCGAGCTTGCCGACCGTATTGTTTCTTTCGAGCTGTTGCATGGCCGTCTGCCGCAAATTGCTGGTCATCATGTTCAGCGCGTCGGCCCAGTTCTGGCCCAGAGTGTGTGGATCGTAGGTGAGATAGTCGCCGAGAAACTCGCGGATGAACGCCTGCTTTTCGTACTCATCGGGTCCCGGGTTGTTCGCCGCCGCAAACACGGCGGGCAGAAAGCTTCTGCGAGCACCATAGGGACTGACAACCTGCGCCACTCCCTGGCGGTTGACACGGATCACGGTTGGCGGTTGGATCCGGACGAAGAGAAAGCCGATCACCGCCACCAGGGCCGTCAGCCCCATCACTCCGGCAAGGACCAGCGAACGATTAGAGTAGGCGCGCAGCGCGCCATCCATCTCATAAAACTTTGGCTCTCTTGCTGCCTTCTTTTCCTTTGGCACGGCTTCCTCCTCTGAAACGCTTGGGGCGGTGTTGCTCTAAATTGTTGTCTGGCGGGGCGGTGTATTTGGCGGAGGGGTACTCAGGTTCCGATAAGGACCGCTACCCAGGCCACCCTGCTGGTTTTGATTGCTGCTTGTCGATCTCGTCATGCCGCCCCCCACGTTGCTGGCAAGGCGCGCTCCCTGGTTGACGGTAGCGACCAAGCCCAGAAGGGCGCCGGCCACACCGCCGAACTCGCCCTTCAGGACAAAGTACGCAATCACCGGAATCAGTAGCAGACACAGCGCATAGAGAATGCTGGTCAACCCGATCCACACCTGGGTCTGCGCGTCGGCGACGTTAGTGGCGAAAAACGGGCTTGTTGTCATGTCCTTACCGTTGACCGCCGAAATCAGGCAGGCAAAGATCGCATACACGATCGGCCAGCAATTCCACACCACCAGGTTTTGCGCATAAAACTTTGCAATCGAATTCACCAACCTGCTGGGCGCAACGGCGATCACCAGCGGACCCATGGCGAAGAGCACCGCCCCCCAGAAGATATAGATCAGGGTGAAGATCTGGACCGCGAGCGGAAAAATCAAATAGGCAATCGCAATCTCAAGAGAGTTGACAATGGCGGCGCCGCCATTGGTGATGATCTGCCAGATAGAGTTGTACCCATTTCCTTGCCAATTATTGGCTAGTTGCTGCGCCCAGCTTTTCGCCAGGTCCCAGCCTCCATAGGAGTTATCGATGTACTGGGCGATGCTGTTGAAGCCGTTCATCACGTCATAGAAGAAAGTGGTCCAGTTCCCCACGATGAAGGCGACGACGACGTACTTGAACAGCGTCGCAACCAGCTGCCGGGTATCGCCGCCCTTGGCGTAGGCCTCATAGATCCCGGCCAGAAGAGCGATGACCATCAGGATGTAGGCCACATTCTGGATCGCGGGAATCATCCTCCCCGCCATTCCGGCCAGCACTGTCGTCATCATGGTTTGAAATTCGAAGATCGCCGGGTCCATAAAAGCGTCCTATTCGTGCGGGGTAAGAATGCCATCGAGGTTCTGGTTGAGTTGTTGGGCCTGCGTGGTCGAACTCTTCATGGCGGCTCCTTCATCCGAAAGCTCCGCTGTCCTCACGCGGAGCAACTCGGCCAGGGCGGACTGGGTGTAGGCGTTGCCCTGCAGCACCCACGCCGAACCTTCGGCTTCGAGAATGGAAGCGGTTCCGGGCGCTCCCGCCTGAATCTGCTGATTCAGCGATTGCGCGACCTCCAACTCCCGCGTCGCCAGTGCATCGAGCTCGATCGCCTTCTTCATGGCGTCCTCGGCCTCGGCGTCGGTCATATCGATGGTGTTGCGGACGTTCTGGGGAGCGGATGTCTGCGCCGGCAGGGCTCCATAGACCTGGGTATAGCTTCTTCCGAACGAACCGATGTTGTTGGGATTTCCCGACAGCATCTCCTGTTCGAGCTGCTGCGGCGCCGGCAAGGTAGCGCTGGAGAAGTTGAGGTTCAGCAGCGATTGCATATTCCGCATCGGCGCGGTAAAGCTGGCCGACAACGCTTTCGCTTGATTGATGGCCTGCAGGGGATACATCACCGTTTGCCGGAATTTCTGCTCATCCTGCTCCACGGACTGAATCTGCTTGAGCGGCGATGCGACGCTGCTGGTCAGCAAGGTGGAAATCTTCTGCAAGCCGGCGAGAATGACGGCGATGTCCACACCAAATTGCGCGTGCGCCTGCGGTGGAACAACAAAGCCCACAAACATCGCCGCGGCACAGAGCCATCCCGCGCGGGGAGCCAGCCTCCTCCAGATTGTTCGTTTCCCTTCCATCTTCTTTCTCCTCTCGATTACGGGGCCGCGACTGTCTCTTTGAGATTGCTGTTCACCTGTAGCGCCTCGATCACCCTCTGTTTTCGCAGTCCATTCCGGTAGGCCAGGTTGGCGGCTTCTTCCCGCAACATCGAAGCCAGCAGCCGGTGTTGGGCGGCGAGACTTTCAAGCTCGGCCGCCCGGGCGGTCGCCGACAACATATCCGCCGTTCCCGGCGCGGTCGTGGCCGTCTCGTTTTCGATCTGATTGGCCATCTGGATCAGGCTGGTGGTTGCCTGGTCCGCGGCCACCGAGCGCGCCAGCGCGTCTTTTGCCAGGGCGTCATTCATGTCCATCATTTGCCGATGGGCCTTGGGGGCCGCGGTGGCCGTGGGCAGCGCGCCGAAGGAAGCGGTGTACAGAGCGTTCATGTTTCCAAGCGAGGCGCTCGACCCACTCAAGAAAGCATGTTCGAGGTTTTGATTTGCTGTGAGTTGCGCGCTGTTCACCGGCAACCGAAACACTCCAGACATCCAGCCGCGATAGCTGCCCATGATGGTGATGACATAGCTGTGCGCCTGGTTGATCAAGGCGACTGGGAACAACAACGTCTGCTGGTCCTGGCGAAGAGAGTTCTGGATGCCGTTCATGGCCGTGAGCGCGCCTCCGATCTCGCCCGTGATCGTGGACTCGATCGCGCTGAAAACATCGAAGCCCAGCGCCTTAGCGGTAGGCGGAATCGCCAGCGCGAGCGCCGCAGCCACCAAGAGCAACACTCCTTTTCGTTTCAGGACAGAAAAATTCATCGCCATGCCTCCTGAAGAACTCGTGCTCCAATTTCGTCAGAGACTGTGGCGACGGGCTGCGGGCGACCGAGCGCCACGTTGACAACCTCGCCCGAGCGCTCCTCCGGAAGATCGTCGAGCGCCGAGAGGCCATTCGGATAGGCGAGCGCAAGCCGCTCATAGGCTTTCGTGGCGGAAAGATGCGAATGCTTGATCAGCCAATATTGCCGATACCACTTCTCACGCGGAAAGGTCGTCAGCAGCCAGTACTCGATGGGAGTAGTAACGATGTAGAGGCTATGCGTGGTCTCCGACTTCTCCCCAATCACCAGCAGAAACTCGCTCTTTTTGCCCTTCTCGGTCATTCCCAGGTGCTTGACCCGGTGAATGGCCGTCTCGTTCAAATGCACAAATTTCCGCAGCACGTCGATGTTGCCCTTCTGCCGACCAATCAGCTTCGTGGAGGTAGTCGTTAGAATCGCGCCTCCAAAATCGTTCGGCTTTTCCGGGGTTCCGGTAAAATCCTCGACCGCCTGCGAAAGCCCCCAGACACAGGCATTCCGCTTGCGCGCCGTGCGGAAAAGCTGCACCACGACGGGGCCGAGGCTCGGCGATTGCAACAGGGCCCAGCACTCATCGAGCACCGTAATGCAGCGCTGGTTGCCTTTACCCATCGCCCGCTTGTTGGTGGCATAGGCAATCAGCAGGCTCATGGCGGTTTCGAGTTTGGGATCGTCCTTGAGCTGCTCGATATTGAAATAGAGCCAGGGCGCGGACATATCGATCGTAGTCGGACGATCGAAGAGCTGCGCGTACATGCCGTTCTCAACCCAGGCGCGCAACTTGGTCGCCGCCAGCCTCGCTTCCCGGTTGACGATCTCGCTTTTGTCCCGATCGTGATAGTTCTCGAGTTCGTCCTTGAGATCGCTGTAGGTGGGAATGGTGTTTCCAGAACGCATCGAGGCTCGATCGTAGGTCTTGGCGATAGCCGTCAGCAGCAGATTGTCGAGCAGGTCCGTGTCCGTCGTTCCGCTGTCTCCGATCATGAAGCGAGTCAGATTTTTCAAGAACGCAAGATGGTCGTTCGACGGAACGCGTTCTTCCGCCTCCAGATCGAAGGGATTGATGGTCTCCCGGCTGTCGAGCGACATGGTGATCATCTGGCCGCCCATATAGGTAACGGCGGGAAGATAGGAATCTCCGCGCTCGATGATCGAAACTTGCACGTCCTGCCGTCCGCAGGTCAGCAGCATGCGGCCCACAACCACACTCTTGCCGGCCCCGGAAGCAGCGGCCACGATGGCGTTAGCGTTTTCGAGACTCGCATCGAAGGGAGAAAATGGAATGAGCTGACGGTAGGGTGTCTCAAACAGCATCAGAGGTGAGCGTGGCGTGCCTGCCCACGGCATCTCCATTGGGATCAGGTCGGCGGCATGCGGGGTCAGCAGGTCGTGATCGCGGCTGTCCTCCTCCGCCATGCCCGGCATGGAAGAGATCAACAGCCGCCTTTGCGCCAGAGACTCGCCATAGGCGCGCGCCCCGTTGAGTTGGGAGACGATGTGAAGCACCTGCTGACGGCGATTCGCCAGCTCGCGTTCCGCGGCCTCATACTCGCTGCTGGTAAAGGCCGGCCGCGATGTGCGCACCGCGATCGTCAGACTTACCTTGGCCGTTTTGACCGAGCTGGCCAGAATCTCCGCCTGAATATCCATCAACTCCCGCGTGGCCACCTGGGCTTCGATATCCACCCGCTGGTTGCCTTTGGAATCGATTTGTGCCGCCTGCATCTTCCTGAGCCGCTTCTTGTACTTGTCGAGCACCACCCGCTGGTCCGGGATGCTCACCTGGGTCGAGAGAACAACCGGAAAGCCGACCGTGAGCAGGTTTCGCAGTATCCCCGGATAGGTTCCGTCCGGCGGCCTCTTGAGCGAGATCAAGCTCCACAGCACGCCGTCCACATTGATGTAGTTCTCCGCGTCGCCCAGAATCGAGACCGCCGCCGCCTGCTCTCGGACCGATATATAGCGCTCCTCGGCAGCGCAGTCCCGAAGCCGCGCCGTGTCCGGCGCGCTGGGGTTCAGGGCGCGTTTGATTTCGAGAAACAACTCCTCGTCCGTCATCCTCTCCGGTCCCATCGCAGCGCGCTTCAGCGAAGAATCGACACCATTCACGATCGATTCGAACTCCGCCAGCGCGTCCACATGTTCTTTCTTCGACCGCTCGATCGACTTCCGCACGGAGAGCGAGAAACCCGGTTTCTTCTCGCCCTTCTTGAGCATCTGTCCACCCGCAGCGGTCATCAGGCGACGATGCTTTTCCGGGTTCCAGATCAGATAAATTGCCGCTAGCCTGGTCAGGTACTCGCCCTCCGACTCCTTCTCCCGCCACTGCCCTACACGGTGCCGTTCGAGCACAAGAGCTTCCGTCTGTTCCGTGCGGCGATGCTGCTCGTATTCGGTGAGCAGGCCATGCAAGCCTTCGACAACCTCGTAGCGAAACTGGAGTCGCATGCTCTGCTCCGGCACTGTCCGGAACAGCGATTCGAGAAGCTCCTTGGTTTCGTTGCGACCATCGTCGTCGGCAAAGTAGGTCAGCGCGCCCGACACGCGAACACCGGCAACATAGCTGCCATCCGTCCGCACCATCACGTTGTCCAGAAAGTCGCGAATCGGCAGCAGTTCGCAAAGCGCGGGATTCTGGAGCGACTGTCTCTGTTGTTCCCGGGTTTTCGGCATTACTCTTCCTCCTTCAGATAGTCGGTGGCGAGCTGGGTATCTCTCGCCAGCGCGCAGTAGCTATGGGGTTTGCTGTACCAGGCAAAAAGGTCGGCCAGATACTTTCTCGGCTTCCCGTACTTGAACAGCGTCAGCGCCGGCACTCCCAGCCCCAGAACCACCAGCACCAGAAACCAGTTCATCGGGATCGAGAACACATACCTGTCTGAGAACAGGAACTGCCCGGCGATCATGGCGACCGCGCAGGCAAATCCAAGAGCCAGCATGTCCTCGATTTCGAGAAACATAAACGTAACCTTCAAGGCCAGGTTCCGTGAAACCGGACTCGTTCTGAGTGCCATCACGCCACCCCGCCCGTTCCCGCGGCAATGAAATGCTCGAGCAGCCGAAGCAAACCGGAGCAGCTCAGCGCCGCGAAGGCAGCGACCGCGTGCCGCATCCAATCGTCACCAATGTTGAGCCGTATACCGACTCCGCTCACCCCGAGTACGGCGCGCACAACCTCAATGCCGGCATACACCGGAAGAATCACATTGCACACCCAGTCCGTCAGAGTCAGCAGCGCCTCGAACATCTGCGCCGTTCCAGATCCCTGCCGGGCGAAAACTTCCGCCAGGCGCAACAGACCAGATATCGAGAGCGCGCCCATCGCGCCCCAGAGGTAACGCTCGAAGTCTCCGCCGCGCGAGAACTTGTAGATTCCCATCGCGATCATCAACCCCGCCAGCAGTGGCATGACGCCATTGCCAACCCAGTTGGTCATGCTCAGGAGACCCTGATAGAACGAACCGGAGCTCATGACTGTTCCTTTGCTTCGTTCTCCCGCACCGGCGGCGGGGAGGCGGCCATCAACGCTTTCGGAAGGATCTGCTCCGACAACATGCCGCTCCACACCCAGAGTTTGCGCAGCAGCCATGCACACGCCGCCAGGATCATCGCGATCGATCCCAGCGTAAGCAGAATCAGGATGGTTATTCTTTGCACTGGACTGAGCAGCACCACGGACACGGCCTGGACCATGGCCAATAAAAAGCCGCCAAATATCAGCACCCGGAGGCTTTGGCTCGCTAGTTTTCCGGCATTCATATTTCGACCCGCAAGTTTTCGGACATTCATGGGAGGGTGACTCCTGCCCAGCTCTTGACCAGCGTCCATAATCCGGTCGCGCACAGGAAACCCATTCCTGTTACAACAAAGCTTTTCCATGGTTTGTGTTGAACATAGGCCAGAATTCCGGCCGAGATGGCCAGACCGCCGACGATTGGGCTAAGCGTGTCGGCGGCATAGTTGAAGGCATTCATCAGGAGATCGGTCGTACTGTAGGCTCCGCTGGTCATCCAGCTGCCGGTGGCGAGGTTGTAAATGCCCTGAATGCCCAGAAGAAACATCGCCGCGACAATCGAACCCAGAGGGCTGGTCCCCTGCGACTGGTCGAGTAGCGCCTTGAAGACGAGCGCGGCCGCGAAGACTGGGACCAGGTGGTTGATCAGAACGTCGTCCACAAAGTCGTTCGCCACCTTATTAATGCCGTTCGTGTAGGGTGTCGATGTACCCGCCATGATGAGCTGGCTGGCTCCCGGGACCGTCTCCTGCACCAGCCATGTGCTGAGGCCGGGAAGGGTAAGGAGCAGTGCTCCCCAGAACAGCCATTTCAGGAAGCCGCCACTGGCCTGATAGTTCACTCCTCCTTCATTGCGCAATTTCATCCCGGCAAGCACAAATGCGCCCAGCGAGGCCGGGATGGCCAGCGTCATGAGGAGTCCGAGAAGTGCCCGAAAGATCAGTGGCGACGTCATGGCTTACCCAATTGCCTGTCCGTTTTGAATGAAGTATTCAATCAGGCGCGTGATGCCGGAGACAGCCAGCAAACCGCCCGCCGTCATCGCGGTCGGCAGCCAGCTGCGGCCACTGCGCCACTGAAGGACGGTGCCGACTACGGCCAAACCCGCACCGACCGGACAGATGACATTGCCGATCCAGTTAACCACGTTCAAAAATGCGCCTTCAGGCTGCGCCGCGGTCTCGCCTTGGACGGCCTGTCCGACGGCGGGAGCCGTGCCGAGGTTCTGGGCAACCGCCGCCGCCGGGGCCATGCATGCGGCGCCGATGAAGCAGATACAGAGTCCCAGCATCAGTTGCCGCGAGTAGCGACCAAGTCTCCGTGTAACGGCGGCCTGGGTCTGACGAAGAAGTGTAAGCATTATGTTTCTCCTCGGCGGGTTTGCCGCCGCAAGAGAAACATAAGTTCGATCTAAAACTCGATCAAGTCCCGTCTCCCCACAAAAACACCTCTTTTCAAGCTCAATCTCATCGTGAAAGAGAAAAATTGATCGTGGCCGACAACAACTTCCCTGGAAACCAACACCCCATGGGATGAGTGGCCGCACGGTACGTCCAGCCATTGCCTGGGCGCACTCTGGGCTATCGTGCGAAACTCCTCGTATGCAGGGCCGCATATTGAAGATGCAAGCAGGGAATGTGTGTGCTTCTCTCAATTACGCAATGAAGAGATGTGTGTACTTCCTCTCGATTGCGCAATGAAGAGATGTATGTACTTCCTCCCGATTGCGCAATGAAGAGATGTGTGTACTTTCTCTCAATTGCGCAATCGACCGATGAGGACGGGGCCTCACAGGGAAGAAACAGCCAAAAAACCGCAAGCAAAACGGCCGGCAAAAGCCGGCCGTTCGTTTGTTCCGATAAAGCTCCGAGGCTTATGGCGCGGTATTGTCCGTCACCGAAATATTCTGTGCCGTCATGGGATTGACTCTCTGGGGCTTGGTGAAGATGAGATAGATTTCCGTACCTGCCGGCACACTGACAACAATGTGTTGGGTCACGATCATGTTCATGACCTGGGCATCGGCTCCGTTCCCAATATTCTCGGCGGCGCGCTGCCGAATTAGATCGGATTCACTCACCGCTCCATTTATATTGCCTTGTCCAACCAGCATCGCTCCCGCTTCTCCCAGGCCGGCCAGAGAGCGCACCATAAAGCTGCGGCCGGCCTTCTTCCCGGTCACATGTCCTTTGATGGCCTCAAGCGATGTCGTCGCTCCAATCGCGGAAATGGGAAGCGTTTCTCCGTTCGGCATCTCGATCGAGTGGAAAACGATATTCATAATTCCCGAGGCATCCGCCTCGGTGACCTTGCCCACCGCGCGCGCTCCCGCTGGAATCAGCACTCTTCCATCGCGCTCATAGTTGTATTCGATGACGGCGGTCACCGGCGTATCGAGTGCCGTACTGGCCATCGACTCCAGCCGTGCCGCGACATGGTAGCCGGGCTCCAGACCGAAATTATCCACCTCCGGTTGCAGATAAACTCCTCCTCGTAAAATCCCGTTCGCTACACCATTTCTTTCGTGCGCAACGAAGACCAGCGAAGACGTTGCATATTCCTTCTGCTCCTGCCGCACCACCCGCGCCTGCTGCGCGCTGTTGTCCGAAGATGCTTCCGAAGCCGCTCCGGAGAAGGGCTGCGGACTCCAGTTTCGGAGGTGCTCTGGATTGGTATTGGGTGGATGGAACTCCGATACATCGCCCAGACTCTTCCTGCCGTTTGCTTCATTCCACCCTGTTCGATTCGCTCCGGCTATCGCGGGGTTCGGCTTCATCGGGCTACTAGTCTTTTCGATGTCCTCGGCGTCCAGAGTTCCCCTTTTCGCTTTTGCGTTCGTGTTCTGTTGCGGAACGATCCTGTTCGCCGGCACAAGTTGTCCCGGCGCGGGTGGAGTGACGACTCGGCCAAGGTTTGGTTTCCCTGTTTCACCTGCGGCCAGATTTTTCTTCGTCCCCTTGGTGGAGATGAAGCCGAAGAAGGTCACCAGCAGCAGCAACAGGCCTCCCGCAACCAGCAGCATCCTGGTGGTCTTGTCCTTGCCTCCGGCCCCCCCGGCTCGGCCGAGCATGACGAAGGGACGTTTCTCATGGACTGCCGGTAGAGACGAGCCGTCCTGATTCTGTTTTGAGTTGGGAGTAAGCGCTTCTTCTTCCTGGTTCGGAATCGGATTGGACGTGGACATAACGGGCTCCTTGAAAAATGGATGAGGCTAATTGCCGGGTGCTACGAAAGGGACAGCCAACAGCAAGGGCTTGTCCACAGAATTGGCGGAAGCGAGTTGGAGCAAGATCCTTTCCTGGCTCTGCTTGAATCCGGGTCGCTCGAATGTCACCACCCCATCGGCGCGCTGACCCGGCGCCAGTTTGCGGCCGTTGACCTTGAAGCTGTCGATCGGCACCTGTTCGGCGAGCACGATGTGCTTCCTGTCTTTTTTCTTCATCTCGTCCCGGCTACCTGGACTGCTGAGTTCGATCTGCGGAGGAAGAACTTCGATCCAGCGATGGCTATCGTTACGGACCGAGTAGGCAACCAGCATCTTGCCGTGCGATTCCCGAATCTCGCCGAGAGCACCCTCGATCGGTGGCGGTGCGCCCTTCTTCGACTTCTTTTCCAGCGTGGTGCCTCGCTGCCAATCCGGCGTTGCCACGCGGGCCTGTTCGTCGAGAGCGGTTTCGAGCGGATCGGCGTTTTTACCCGTCCGGCTCACTCGGGGCTGTGTGGCAGTCGAAACCGTTGGTCCGATGAAGAAGTTCTCCTGAGGCTGGTAGTTGACGACGAAATCGACCGGCGGATCGACCGCAGCGTTGCCATCCGAGATCAGACGCATGCTGATCGTCTCTCCCGACTGCATGTTGATGACCAGGTTGCTTTCCGAAGGCTGTCTGGTCGAAGGCTTCACATACACCAGGCGTGGCTCCGCGGCCGAGTGTTCCACCTTAAAGAGCGTGGGAGCGCCAACCGCCACCGAACTCACCGCATCCGGCAGCCGGATGGTGGTCTCGAACAGCGGTCGCAGATGGACGGTCGTCACCGCTCGATTCGAGATCGTCACCTCCGACACCATCGGCTGGATGTTCTCGATCGGCTGGACGTTCGATGCCGCAACCACCGAATCGGCGGCGGCTGGGGCCTTGCTCCGTTGACCAAACGCGGTGGTTGCGGCCAGGGTGATGGCCATGGCCAGAAGAGCTTGCTTGCGGTATCTCATGGGTGGATTCCTTTCCTGCTGTCAGGGTGATGAAACTCAAATTCTCGCTCGTACTGCTTCTCGACCGAGGAAACATAGGCGATCACGTCCCCGTTGTGGTACTCGAGTCCACTGTGCAGAATGGGGCCTTCGCCGCAGTAGTACGCGGCCACCACCATGCGAAGATCGCCATCAAACATTTGGTCGAGAAAGGCCAGATACCGCACCCCGCCTCCAATGTTGTCCTCAATCGACATGGGATCCTGAACACCAAAGCGAGCCGCCGTTGCCGGCATCAGCTGCATCAGTCCGAGCGCGCCCTTGCTTGAAACCGCAGTCCGGTTCCAGCCCGATTCCTGGGTAATGATCGCCTCGACCAGCTCCGGCGGCAGATGATAGTGGTTCGCATACGCATTCGCGTAATAGACGGCCTCGGGAGACCTGGTTTGAAGAGACCTCGGGGCGGCAACGGCCGCGGGCGCGAAGGCAGTGGCAAACAAGAGGAGAAAGATCAGCGCTTGTTTCATGCCGTCACCTCGAGCGCCGCGAGCGTGTCGGCGACCTCCTCGGCTTCCATCGCATCGGCGTTCTTTTTTGCCGTGTAGATGATCACTTCAAACGCCTGCTTCATCAGCATCCGCTTGAGGTCGCCTTCGGTCTTCACCATTAGCGGCAGCATGATGTCTTTATGAATCGCCAGAATTTCGTCCAGGCGAAGCAGTTGCATCGCCTGGGCAACGTCGTTCATTTCCGAGATGCTGGGTGGCTTTTCGAGATTGAAGGAACGAAGGGCCTTGGCCAGCCCGGCGATGAAGCGGTGCGTGGCCGCATTCGCCGTGGGCGTCTTGTTCTTGACGATTGCCGCCTCCCGTTCCGGTGTCGGATGCTCAACGACCAGATAAAAGCTGCGCCGGCGAAGCGGATCGCCGAGCCGCCGCTCCTGATTGGAGGTCATGAAGACAAAAGGTATCGTCGTGGCTTTGACCGTGCCCATCTTCGGAATCGAAAGCGTCCATGCCGAAAGCAGTTCCAGCAGCAGCGCTTCAAACGCGTAATCGACCTTGTCGATCTCATCGATCAGCAGGACACAGCGCTTCGGTTGCTCGATGGCGGTCAGCAGAGGTCCGGCAAGAAAAAACTCCCGGCTGGTGACATCCCGGCGAATCTGGCCCCAGTCGTGTTCGCCTTCGGCTTTGGTCTTCAGCAGAACAAAGAGTTCCTGCAGGCTTTTGTCGTATTGGCCGATGGCCTTTTCTTCGTTGATGCCCTGATAGCACTGCAAACGAAGAAGTTCCGCCTCGGCTGCCCGCGCCACCGACTGCGCCAGTTCGGTTTTCCCGGCGCCGGCCGGACCTTCGAGCATGATGGGCTTGTTGATCTTTCCGGCCAGATAAACCGTGGTGGCCGTCTTCGAGTCGGTAAAATACCCAACCCGGCTCAACGCGTCGAGCGCCTGTTGTGGCGATTCAAACATCGAAGTCCGTCCCTGGAGCTGAGGAATCAGCTTGCAGGGAGCGTAGGACGGACTCCAAATTCAGTCAAAAAGAGGATTAGTGCTTGAAATGCTCGCCGTCCGGCCCTTCCCAGCCGTTTTCCGTCTCC